>NZ_CP140772.1:7440993-7786489 GCF_037893185.1 Chitinophaga sp. 180180018-3
AGGAGGATTTTGAGAGAATGAGATTCTACTACCAGGATATAGTCAGCAGATCTCCTCAAACATTAATCAGGATACTTCCCGAAAAATTAAATGGCGGCGCTACACTTGAGGAGTTTCTCCTCCGGGAGATTTGCGGTGCGGTTAATGACCTATTAGGCAATATTAACGCTATCAGAGAGATTGGTAAGGAGGATAAGTATACTGATCTTGTAAAGATGGTTCTTCGGGCAAGAACCAGAAATTGGGACTGGAACATAGGTGGTGATAGAGGCGGATACTCTGCGCCCAAAAGTGCGAAAGGAAGAGAACCTAATCCGGGAGAAATTGACCTGATGATTTCAGAAGCCAATAACGACCATATGGCGACTATTGAAGCACTTATTCTTAATGGGACCAATCGAAATCTTGTTCTTGATCACGTAATGAAAACGTTCAACTATGATCACCGGAGAAAATTGTTCTTTATACTTAATTACTATCAAGGAAAATATTTCGTAGACCACTGGGGTGATTATAAGAACTACGTTTCAAACATATCCTATCCGACTGAATTTCCAATTTTAAACGAGGCCTTGGAAGATCTATCAGGACCTTTTACCAATCATTCAGTGAGGGTCGCTATTGCCAAGCATGACAATGGTCTGATTATTTATCATTTATTCATTAATGTTGGATATAAGATTGAAAGCTAGCAAAATATCTGGCCACAAATGAAAGAGAAATAGATAATCCGGATTATTTTCCTTTTTTCGATTTCTCTTTTATTCAATTGCATTTACATGATGATGCTGATAGGTTTTATCATAAATTAGATCATAATGTTTCTTTTTAAAATAATTGCTTTAACGTTGGATTAACACTTTTGTCGTGGAGACTTTCTATATTTTCAGAATAAATAATATTAGATATTATGGAGTTAGATAAAAATCAATCCGGTGTACCTGCAATTCCCAAGTTTCTTCCTTCATTGGCAAATGGACATATTTTTATCACACACACTTTAGAGCCACAATTTGTGGGTAGAGTACGTTTCAGTAAAAAGGGGAATTGGCTAATTAATTTTCCCTCAGCAGATGATCCCAACGAATTGCAAGACATTATTGATGTTGTAGATGAAATGTTAGAATACTGCAATGAGATCATTCTACCATCAGTGAAAGCAAAGGGCTATCAAATCGGAAAAACTGGATTATTAATACCTCCCGATAGAAAACCTATTGAAGATCTTGACTTTATCGAAAAAATATAGCCTGTAGACTTCGTCTGGATGAGTGGATTTGAACTACCAAAAAAGCCTGACTAAATATTCAATTCGTTACAAATTTCCTCCAAATCCTCCAAGAAATTCGACATCTCTCCCTTTCCACGGTGCCTGTAAGTAAGTTATTTACGGGCTTTTCTTTCTCCAAGCTTTTTGCTACAAAAATCCTCTACTGGCATATAGCTTATAAACTTTTTTCTGATCGAGGCATAAAGACCGGCATCATCCTGGCCGTTAGGAATCAAAATTTCAACTTTGTCAATTCTCTTAATTTTTTAAAGCCGAAGTTTCTAATGATATAGCCTATCATTTGGGGAGGCATTAAAGTAAGCGCTTGGGGGCATGTTAAAAAATATCCATGTTCTTTACAATGCAGCTTGTAAGTTCTAACCACCTCTTCTATTGTATACTTATTGCGGGTATAGAATTGGGAAACAAAATTAAGTCCTGATTTTTCCCGTGCTATTTTCAAAGTAAGCCCATGGCGATTCAGGCAGCCGGCTAAGCGAGAAAATCCGTCGTTTATTAGTTGTTGGCGTGTAAGAAACTTTCTATATTTTTTGCAGACTCTCCTGTAGTCTGCAATTGCCTGTTCTTGCAAGTATTCCCGTCCCCGGAAGCGACGCAGAGAAAACCCCAGCTTACATCGCCGACGAATAGCTTGGAAACCTTTGTGTTTGGTGATTGCATGTGCTAAGCCCCGTAGGTTCATTTCATAAAGTTCTTTCCTAGTCAAATACTTATTATAGTCTACACAAAGCTGCTTGTAGTCGGCAATTGTTTTTTGTAGGGTATAATACTCTCTGGACACCTGTCGGAATTTGATTTGCAGGCGTTGCGCAATATCATATGTTGTACCATGATATTTATAGATAGCATTGGCCATTGATGCTTTACCCGCTGAGTACAATTCCTTAATAGTAGGCATTCTCCCAAATCGGGAAATAAACGGCTGTAACTCTGTTTCTATATTTTTGAAGTCAGCCCAATAAGTAGGGGGCTTAATGCAACTATCCCTGCGAAAAGCAGATGATCTTGTTGGCTGAAAATCTATTTTGCCGATAATCTTAAGCACCTCCTCTTCAATCCATTTAATTCGTTGGCAAAACAACTTTTGTGGTAAAATGATATATTTCTTTTTTAGCTGTTTGTATATCTCTATCTTCTTCGCCATTTTAACTTCATAGGCGTTACTATTAGTCCGATTATATCCCGCTATTTCTATATACGTTTTCCCAATTAGGAAATCACACTTATATAGATATTTCTTGGAAATTCTGACGTGTACCTGGTGAGGTATATTATATTTAAAAAGAATGTTATCAAACACACACTCGTACGAGCTCTGCAGATAATGTCCGTCATTTGCCGGGAACAGCCGCTCAGAGCGCATGTTAAGTAATTTATAAAATTTGGGGTATCCGCCATTTTGGGATATCGCTGATGATAGGTCATTACGTTCTATCATCTTCAAGAGCGACGCGTTGGGAAAGAACCCATATTCTTCAATGATGGGTTTCAAATGCTTAATATAATAATGGACTCGTCTGACCAACGGACAACCTCCTTTATCGGGATACCAGCAGCCTTTTTAAAATTTGTCAACGTCCCCAACCTAGTACTAGCCCACGCTAAACCATTTTTACCTAACTCCCTCAAGTTAGCAAGTGTTATGACATGGCCAGCCTGATGAAGTTGTTGCAATTCCCGAATCACCCTAGCCTTTGTCCAACTCTTCTTTTTTAGTTTAATGCCTAATTTTTGCTTTTTATTCAACATTTTTAACCCACCATGCCTACTTATCGCACTTATTAAAGCAAACATTTTCTTTTCGTGCATGACTCTGAAAATCGCCATGTTTTCCAAAAGCTGTTGATTCTGCTGACAAAATTTTCTAAGCTCGGCTACTGTATTCTTTTTAGTCCAATAGCCTGGTGGCCTTCTCTCGTTAATGATCCCCATCTCTGCGTGAAGGTTTCGGAAGTTTTTAAAGTACTTAGGGACAGCATATTGAGCTAGTTTCCTATATCCTGTCTTAATCATTAGGCTTTTGGTAGGAACAATTGCCCATTGCCTGTAAAGTACTAGGCATTGAGTCAAAATACCTTCCCTGCTCCATTTTTCTCTCGGCATAACAACGAGACTTTATAATGAAAATAATTGCAGAAATTCTATTCTTATCCCTTTTCCTTCTTTGCAGGAATAGAAGAAAGGAGAAATTCTGTAAGCGTTCTTCTTTGGAAGCTAAAGAAAACCTAGAACCTTATAAGTATACTTACAACGAAAATGTTACTTCCTATAATCTGGTATACTACCGTAGAACCGATGGCTGGCTTAGGCTTATTATACTATACCTCATATCAAAACGTTCGTCTGTAAAAATTCAATCCACTGCAAATTTGTTCAAAATCCTTCAAAAAAGTCGACCTTTCCCCGCCCCTTTCCACGAAAGAAAAGGTCATCGAAAGATGGCCTTTTTTTATGCCCGGAAATGTTGGTTCAACATTTATTATGCCGCACGGAGCTCTGACCTCCGCGGGCAGATCACAATTTATTACTGCGCTACTTTGATATACCCCCACCCTTCACGCTGTTTGGTGACTATTTCATAAATGGCATCCGGCACTACTTGTACACCGGGGATCAATTCACTGGCTACTTTATTATTCCGCTTCATAGTAGCACCGCATACTTTTACGCTCACATTTTTATTGTTCAGCAATTCTGTGAGGGCAGTGGTTATTTTGGATTTATCTTTCAAAACCATATCCAATGCCTCGCCGTACACAGCTATCTCCAGCTGTGCATCCGGGCTACCTTTCAAAATACTGTTCACTTGCCGCATTACCGTGTTATGATCCGCTACCGATTTGCTGGTAATATCAAATACTACCTTGTAATCAGCCTGGGCATAAGATGCGAGATATACAAGCAAACATCCCACAAGTATGAATAGCTTTTTCATGATCATATTTTTACCTGAAATGATGAATATCAACCGGAAGTTTATTTAATGCGCCACTTGTTTCTTTGATCCCGGATAGGGCCAAAAGGACCGTATTTATGCTGTTGCTCAGAAAAGGTATCGCTGAACGGCCCGAAAGGATGATCCACCGGCTTCGTGCTTACTACAGGCCAGTCTTCGGGGAATTCTTTAACAGGACGAGGTTGTGAATTTACAAAGGCAGCTACATCCCACGCTTCCTCGTCGGTTAATTGTGGTTTACTATAGTCCGCGCCAAACGGCATATTGTTTTTTACATACCCGGCAAATCTCGATATCCTGTAAATGCCAGCGCCTGTATTATAACTGTTCTCTCCCCACAAAGGCGGATACTCAATTGCCAGCGTGTCTGATAATGTCTTGCCACCTCCATTCTCCCCATGACATCTACTGCATTTCTGTATGTATACCTGTTTACCTTTTATGGTATCTGCCTTTCTTTCCAGGTAGGCGATTTCTTTTATTCCGCTTCCGGGCGGCTTGTATCCCTTAGGTACATCTTTCCCGAGCCATCGTATGTAAGCTACGATCGCCCTGAGCTCCCGGCTGTTACTGTCGAGGGCATTGCCATTGAGGCTTCGGATCAGACAATCATTCACTTTTTTTTCTATTGATTCAACCGTGCCGCTTCTTTCTCTGAATTTCGGGTATGTAGATGCCGTTCCGCCATAGTTGTTTCCCCAGCGTTTGGTGCCCGCATCCAGGTGGCAATTCTGGCAATTCATACCATTGCTGATGGCCGCTATTTTTCCTCTTGGTCCCAGGTATATGGAAGTATGCACAATAAGATCCCGGCCATAAAGGATCATGGCTCCATTTGGTGTATATGGAATCATGGCTGTATCGGGAGCCATCCACAATACCGTGGTTAAGTTTCTTCCGCGTTTTGTCTGGCAGGCGAAAAACATTTTAATAACAACCAGGATCAATCCCAGCAACACCATCCCCAACAACACCCGGAAAAAAAGCTTTTTCATCCCGCACTACAGTAGCCACAATTCCGTTCCTGAGCACGGCCTACAGCCCAGACGCCGGAAGGCACTAATTGTATTCCTGGTAAGATTCCATCTATCCATTCTTTCTTAACCTCAGCAGCATCGAGCGACATGTTTTGTGCTACCACCGCACTATACACTGTCATTGCCATGTTACATACACAGAATAATACGCCGCTGGCCTGCAGTTCATTGATTCCGATAGCAACCTCTCCAATACCCGGTACTTTGAAATCTCCTGGTTTAGGCTCCCAGAACGGATTTCTGACTGCCGGCGCTTTTGTGGCAGGATCATCTGCCTTAAATACCTCTCCAAATTTATATTTCTCCCATAGCTCACTCTTCATAGCATACGGAATCCCTTCATGACGTAACACCACCACCACACAGCATTCTTTTTCGGGCGTTCCTGTAGCTGCATTGGTCATTAAAAACACCTTAGGCCAGGCAAAGGGCAATATGTCATGCGGACGAACTACATCCAGCACCATTTTGTGTTTACCCTTGATTTTATTCAGCCATGCCTCGGGGTCTTCGAGACCAGTTTTATTTTTTCCAGAGGTAAATGCCGCCTGCATATCTAAAGGAACAAAAGAAGGTATGGTCAACACCGTTGCTCCTGTAATGATTTTTCCAAGAAAATCACGGCGGTTGGTTGCGTCGTTTTCGATATAACTCATATGATTGCTATTTTGGTGAATGCAATATTTACCAATAACAACTGCTATTGCTAATAGCAGGCTGTCAATCGTCTGGCATTAAAGGATAGCAGGAATTCAAGGAAACGGTCAAAAATATAAGGAGATGCATTTTCGACACAGTTAATACGGCTAAATCTTCAACCAATGTTATCATTGCTTAACCGTATTAACTTGGGGAAGTGATGCTAATTTAGGAAAATAAGAATGGGGACTATCGGATAAAAGTGACAAAATTTAAATCCCCAACGCCTGCTCCAGGCTACTGCGGAAGCCGGGATATTCATGTGGCAAACATCCCGCGAAATGTCTGAACTCATTGATAAAATGAGTTTGATCGCTATACCCGAACCGGTTAGCCAATAAACACCATTGAATTTTTTTTTCTTTTTCCATGTATTCAATCGTTCGTCGGAAGCGCACAATGCGACAAAATGTTTTCAGGTGGAGCCCTGTTTGTTCCAGAAAATTTCTTTCTAAAGTACGTTTAGTAAGGTAAGTGCCCGACTCCAATTGCCGGATGGTAATATTACCATCTGCAGCATATATCATCCGTATTGTCTCATTCAGATTTCTTGAATATTTTCTTTCGCTTAACAATTGCCTGATAAGAAATGCCTCCAGAATAGCAACCTGTTGTTCTCCGTTACTGCATTCCCTCAGCTGCTTCCCTAATTCACGCATTTGAGAACCGATAATAACTGATAGATCTATGCTTTTATTGGTGAAATTAGTTGCCGGAACATGGAAGAGTTTAAACCAACCGCCTGGCTTAAAATTTACCACAAGGTTTTTCATTCCTGTATAAATGCAGCGCTCACAAACAATATCATTGGGTCCTGTAACACTTTCTGATGCTACATATTCCTTATTAGTAACATCATAAACCTTATCCGGCGGACCTAAATTAAATTCCAGACTTTGTATAAGATGTGGTAAGATGATCATGTTCCGGCTGTCTTCTTCCCGGAAATCGCTTTCCAGGATTAAGGAGGAAAGAATATAATCCTGTAACAACCTGTGCGGCCGGAAAGATTGCACCTTGAACATATTCAAACGCTTTATAGATACCAGATATCTGAAATATCAAACTGCTCTGAAATAGTTAATAGTAGCCCGAACCAAACATGAATTCATATGCAAATATAAGCATCATTATCTATCCTATAAATCGCCGGTTCGATCCCTGTTCATATCACAGCAAAAAGTTTCTCTGCCGGCGTCCTTTTTTATTAAGATCCCGGACAACATCCCCATTACCGGCAAATCTTACTTTCAAGATCCACCGCAACCAAGCTGGCTAATCACTTCTTAGAAAATTAATTCTTTAAACAGCACTGGTATCTTAAATGCCAATTGGTTTGTTCAAAGCTTATTAAATACGCGGTACAATGAACTGATGAATGATGCACTCCTCATCGCCCTGAAAAGCCGGGGGAATGGCGCAGTCACCGCACCATTCCTCTTTCTGATCCCGGCTGGGTTACAAACAATGGTAACATATTACCCCAAAGACCTAAACCTCTCATAAAGTTGGCCAATAAAAACATAACTTACCCTTTTTGAAATCTCAGAAAAATTTCTCCTCTCTCCTTAAAAATGAACTTCCTATAAAATACTCGCTCCCTTCCTCTTATATCCCTCCTTACTGTTTCTGTTCGCATTCCCTATCTGTTTTCTGTTTACATCTAACAAATACCCTAAGGCCATTATTTATTTCTATCCCTGATTTTTTCTTACGCAAATACAGCGCGTACTCATTAACTACTTTTACACTGTTAACCCCAAAGCTTGTCCCTAATACCCGTGAACACAGCAAGAGATCACCGTACGGAGGCGCTTGTTAAGCTTAATTTTCCCGTCCAGCTCATCTGGAAACACGACCGGGAATATAAGCCTGGCAGCATCTCTGAAGCGACGGTGATCTCTTTATTTGCTATGTTATTTTTTGATTATTGCACATGGTCTACAAACAACGGATTTACAAACAACGAAATTTCTATGTACCCTTTTCAAAATATAGGTTGGTTTTATTTGTTAATATTCTTTGGCTCCCTGATTCATAATACATTCTTCCGGTTCATAAAATCAAAGGATGAACGCCGTGCTGATGGTGACAATTTCTGCTACTAGTCTTATAAAATATTGGCCTGTCGCGGGGTTACCCATAACAATGCTATATCCGGCTCTTTTCTTTTTCGCTATAGCTGTTTCATTATACATTAATGAATACAGTTCTCCATAACAATCTACAGTTATATAGCTCTAATAATATTCTATTACACACCTGAAACATAGAAAGTACTATTTCAGTAATTAAATATTTCATAGCTATTTTTAAAAAGTCTCCGGATCATCCATTATTTACCTTCTTATAAATAGCTTCTTTCCCGCTGCAGCACTATATTTCATCAAAAACATCCAACATTTAACCCAAGTGTTCGCCGCAAATTTCGTTTGTATAAAATTGGCTAATCAATATGTATAACTTCCCGCAACAACCACTCTCTTTGCTCAAAAATGCTCTCATCAACTATGCTGTCACCGCACTTCCACAAACACTCGCCTGGCAGGTAGCCCATGCTTCTTCCAAACAACCAGCCATACTTTTTCCATGCGGAAACACTGCGCCTTCGCAAATCTGTGTACTAATAAAAACATCATGGCTTTGCGTCTTCCTCCACATCATTTCCTGGCACAACCCCTCCTGTCCACAGGTACAGCCCCATGAAATACACTTGTGTTTTACCCAGCACACCCCTGTATATCTCCCGACACAATAATTTCCCTCCCACCACGCGGCGCGTGGCAGTAACACTCATCTTTTATCTCTCATCACACCTCCTCCCGGTTCGAAAAAAATCCTCTGGATTTTGAAGCAGGCAACGATAACTCCCGCAACAACTGCACAATCTCTCCTACCCGCTCTTTAAATCGTTGCCGGGATTGCGTAATCAGGCGATCCAATACATAAATATTGCTGCTTTTCACCTCCTGCCGAAACAGCTCCATATCCTCATCACAGATCACTTTCTTGTCATTCCAGCTGCTATACAACATCAGGTAATGCACCTCGAAGCATAACTCGCTGAAAAATGACAGGATCGTTCTTGCATCCCGGGCGCTGTCATCAAAAACAAGACTGACAACCACCAACAGGCACGCTTCCGTATCACGATGATGCTCAATCACCGATTTTATACGCGCCAGATAATCCCCGGCCCGATAATTATGATCCGAATTGTTGATCACAATATAATCGCCGGTACCGAGTCCTGATGCCTGAATCGGCCCTTTAAAGGGAAAAAACAACCTTCGCTCGAATATCTCTGCGAGGGTCTTGGTTTTGCCTGTATGCGGGTAACCAACTATAACAAACAATTTTCTTGGGTTAAAATTCATACTGCAAGAAAACAAGAAAAAAGAGGAAGTCTGTTAACGAAATCTAAATAGCCTAAATAGCTAAACTTTCTCCGCCAGGTGAGCTATCAACTGTGCAGCCGGCAGGAATAATACCTGCGCCACCAGGGTTCCCAATATACGCGCCAATACCATATAAGACACATATCTGCTGAATGCCCCTTGTGATAATTTTCCCAACACTACATCATCTGTAAGCATAGATAAATGCGGATCTATAAATAGTGCCATCAACACCGTTGCAATACCATTTATTACCCCCGACAAATTGCTGGCCGTTGTCCTGTATTCCGGGCTCAAATAGGCAGCATATACGCATGATAAAACAGCTATTGTTATAATAGCCGTAGCCAGGACGTTATAAATAAAAATACGCCAGGGAAAATCCTTTCTGTCTGAAAGCATCACCAGGGTTTCTTTTGCCGGCATCCTGAGACTTTCCTTCATGAATTGCATGCCGGCACCCGATAACCCAAGATAAAACAGGCGGGGAATAGATCTGTGGACACTGAAATTAGCCACCGCTCCCGTCATCAATCGCCGGAAGGTAGGAATCAATATTGCTCCCAATACCGAGCCTATGGTGCAGGACAAAATAATATACCTGAAAACAGCCTCATTTGATGTAACCTGATGCTTCAATCCATCCTCCACCGTTTTTGCCAGTAATGGCGCCTGAAACGTATTAGCAGTACGGGATAATAATACCAGTATATTGAATAGCGAAAAGGTTATTGCAATTCTGCCTGTTCTGACCCCAACAATTCTTACGGCATATGATAATGTTGTGATCAGGTTGATCAGCATGGTAAGAATAAAAACGATTATAATCTGGGTAGACATATCTGTATCCTAATATTAATACAGCTACTAAAATAATCATTATTCTATTCTCCGCCTTTTCACCGGATTCGTAGCTGCAAGGCGAATTCACATTTCATTCCCACTGGAAACCAGGCAGCCTCCTCCCTGTTATAGATAAAATTATATCCGATCAGATAACCATTTTAACAGTACGCCATTAATTATATAATTTGCAATTAACATAAAGCTTTGAGCTGGTGAAAACACTTATTGGTTATCTGACAGATACGGAATGGCATCTCTATATGAAAGTTGGTAGTATTGTTTTAATAGTGCTCATTTTCATCGGGCTGGTTGCCACTATACTAATGGAAAACCGCAATCCTGTGAAGGCCATTGCCTATATACTGGTACTGGTATTCATTCCGATAGTAGGATTAATTATCTACTATTATCTCGGCAGGGATCTGCGTAAGAGGCGAAGGTTTACACTCAAGGGCAGCAAAGATGAAGTGTTGTTCCTACGATATTGGGAATCACAGCGATCGGAAATAGAACAGATGCAGATGCTACTCAGGCAGCAATTCGGCAGCAAACAGGAACTGTCCGCTATGCTGCTGAATACCCGCCAATCCGTATTGAGTAGGAATAACCATGTACAGATACTCGTAAATGGAGAAGAAAAATTTCCTGCCGTATTCAGTGCCCTGAGGGCAGCCCAACATCATATACATATCGAATATTACATGGTGACAGATGATGAGGTCGGCAGAGAACTGACAGAGATCCTTATTGAAAAACTGAATGTTGGTGTACAGGTTCGTTTTATTTACGATGATATGGGAAGCAACCGGATCGGAAAAATCCCTGGCAAACTGCAGGAACATGGAGCCAGCGTGTATCCATTTTCTCCCGTGCTGGTCGACTTCTACCTGAATGCCAATTACCGTAATCACCGTAAAATAATTGTGATAGATGGTAAAGTAGGATTTGTTGGCGGCATCAACCTGGATGAACGTTACATCAACAACGGCAAATATCCTACTTACTGGCGGGATACGCATCTGCGTATTGAAGGCGATGCCGTTAATTTGTTGCAGTTGCAGTTTCTGATGAGCTATCGTTACTGTAGTAAAGATGTTTTTCCTTTCGCTGAACCTTTTTTTGGAAGATCTCAATTAAAAGGGAACAGCTTTGTTGATATCGTTGCCAGTGGCCCCGACTCTGAATGGCCAATAGCCATGCAAAGCATATTGATGGCCATTAACGTAGCAAAAAGACGTATCCGGATCACTAATCCTTATTTTATTCCGACCGAAGAGTTGCTAACAGCGCTACAAATGGCAGCCCTCGCGGGAAAGGACGTACAGTTGTTACTGCCATTTAAGGGCGATTCCTTCATCGTACAGCACGCTGCTTTATCTTACCTGAAACCCTTGCTGGCTGCAGGTGTAAAAATATTTTTCTATACCCGGGGTTTTATTCATGCTAAAACGATGGTGATAGATGATAGTCTCGCGTGGGTTAGTTCTGTGAACTTCGATAACCGCAGCTTTTATCTGAATTGTGAAATAGGAGTACTCATCTACGATGAGGAAGTAGCTGGCAAATTAAACAGGGTATTTGATGAAGATCTTTTACACGCAGTACCTGTACAGGAAACCCGTTGGAATAAGCGCAATTTTTTGAACCGCTTTATAGACGCCGTTTTCCGGTTATTAACCCCCCTGTTGTAAAATATTAATTACGATCCTCTTCCAGATCCCGGAATTCACCGTTGTCTTCTTCCAGGTCCTGGTGCCGGTCGCCACCCAGGCTGTAAATATTATTCTCCTCGTCTTCATGTCCTATAGCTTCATCGCTATCGTCCAGCTCTGCTCCGGGAATATCAAGATCATCTCCTACCCTGTCTTCCTGCCAGCTTTCCTCCTGCTCATCTCCCCTGGTATTTTTCCTCTTATTTTGCTCAACCGGCAATTCGCTGTTTCTCCTGAAAGAACTGCTCATTTCATCCATATTGAGGTCCACCTCTCCATCGCGGTTATTCCTGTTCATAATATCTTCACTGGCCGGATACTCGGGATACCCTGGAAACTGATCTTCTTTTTTAGCCTTCTTTGTTTTTTTATTGCTCATAGTCATCTCTTTTTTCGCATAAAAATATAGGAATGTCATGCCATAGGCTGTTGACACAGTATCTATGAGAGATAACAATGCGGGAGAAATGATTGTTTACGGGCTTCTCAGCGTTTTTTTCCCAGAAGGTTAATCTGAAAGGATACACCGGCAGAGTACAGTTTAACCTGTCCAATCCCCACCCCACGAAGGGGAATTTTTGCATATGGTTGCACCCCAACAATGAGCCGTTTTCCTGCGGGATGCTGGTATAAAGCACCTACATTAAGAATGGCCAGATAGTGCTGGTTCTCATTTTCCACCGTTTTTTCCCAGTCGGGGTAGGTCTTATAGATATACTGATACTTCTCTTTCAACATCAGGTAATTAGAGATCCCAAGGGTAGCACTCAAAGTATTATTGTTCCTTTCCAGGAAGGTATAATTAAGGTTCACAGGAATGTCGAGTACATCGCAATCGGCATTTACTTTTACAAGATCATTGTTAACAGATCCGCCCGGCGTTTTATAATCTTTATTCGTAGCACCATAAAGCTTCTTACTATAAACCGCACCGGTAGTAACGAACCAGTGCCTGTTAAAATAATAATGAGCAAGCAGTCCCACATTGAAGCCCACTTTACCGTAATTAAAAGAAGGAGCAACATTAAGATCCGGTCCCAGGGTAACTCCAAAATAAAGCCCTTTGGCATTGATTTTTCTACGATTTTTTTTTGCGGTCGAATCCTCTGTAATGCCTGTTTTTACTGGTATTTCGTAAGGTTTGTTTATTTTCGTATACCCGTTAAGGTTATAGTCTTTTATCGTTACGGGAATGCTGGTAAACTGGCTATTATTTGTTTTTGTATAATTATCCGGAAGACGGATAACCGATTTATTCTCTTCTTTAATATTATCATCACCGGATGTATGTCCCGGATGTATGTTGTTTCCGGCAGACATTACCGTTTGTTCATCAGCAGGTTTATTTCTTCCTATAGTAGCGGTATCGTTGTTTTGATTGACAAAAACGGTTTTATTATTGCTTGTGGCTTGTTGCCTGCCTGTTTTGGTTGTTTTGGTTGTTTCACGTGAAACGACGCCGGCATCAGTATGATTTGGCGCTTTGGAAAGCTGCATGGTATCTGTACGGCTGCTTTGGGGGGATGCAGGTGCCTGCACAACGGCCTCCACATTATTCTCGTTAACACCAATTGATTGAATGCTCCACCAAACCAGTCCACCGAGAATCGGCAACAGCATTAGCCACCACCATGCAACTGGTGTTTTAGGCTGATTATCTGCATCAAGCAACGCTTCCATTTTCGTCCAGGCATCCTGGTCAAATGGAATGTCAGCTTCATTCAGCTTGTTACGGATACTATTTTCAAATTCGTCATTCATTTTTATACAAAGGCATATTTAAGTCTATACCATCATCCATGTTAATGGAAGCTTTTATTATTCTTTCTTTCAGTATTTTTTTTGCTTTAAACAGATTTGATTTGGAGGTACCTTCCGAGATGCGCAATATCTGCGCAATTTCCTGGTGCTGAAATCCTTCCATAACATACAGGTTAAAAACAGTCCTGTAGGCCGGAGGCAGCGCCTGTATATGTTTCAGGAGTTCGTCATAGGATAGTTTATCTATAGCCTTTTCATTGGTACCAGGATCCTGTAACTGGCTAAAATCATCAGTGAATACTAGTTTCTTCTTACCTCTCAAAAAGTCGATGGCAGTATTTACCATTATTTTTGCCAGCCAGGTTTTAAATGATCTGCTTGTGTCGAAAGATTGAATGTGTTGAAATATTTTAAGAAATCCATCATTCATGATTTCAATCGCTTCATCCCTGTTCTGTGCATATCGTAAACAAATACTTAAAGCATAAGCGAAAAAATTCCGGTATAACATTTCCTGGCTGTTGCGTTCTTTTCTGCAACAACCTGCTATCAGATCATTAATATTATTCAGATCCTGCACAAAAAAAACTTATCAGCTTTAAGCGTTACTGTTTCCTCGTTATCTAATTTGGGTTTTAAAAACTCAAAACTGATGAATGATACGGAAAGCAGTAAAAAAGCGTTGCCTGATTCTGAAAAAAAATCGCCTCTCTGCAAAACGCATTTTAAGCCCATTTAATAGCCCTACCCCTTTTCACAACACTTACATCCACCTCTAAAGAGATATACGAAATTTACCCCCTTTCCGGAGGTCGATTTTTCGTATTTCTGTCATTTTTTTTCGCATTATGCATAAAAAAGCGGACAGATGCTTAAGCATCTGTCCGCCTAAAAAAAGTGATGACTATCTTCCCATATAAACCATCAGGATCTGTACGTCGCTCGGATTTACTCCACTGATCCTGCTGGCCTGACCTAAAGTGTGTGGTCGTATTTTGTTAAATTTTTGTCTCGCTTCATTTGACAAGGAAACCAGTTTTCCGTAATCGAAATTTGCTGGTATTACCAGATCTTCCAACTGGCTCATTTTCTGAACAAGCTCGTTTTCCTTTTCGATGTATACATCATACTTGATCTGAATTTCTGCCTGTTCCAATGTTTCATTATTGAAAGCCACCAATGCCTGACCTATTTTTTCAACCCTGTCTTTCATAGAAAAAATATCCAGGCCGGGTCTTAACAGGATCTGATGGGCTTTTTGTTTTTGCGTAAGTGGCGCAGAAGCGCGGTCGGCCAGTAGTGAACTGATCTCCTCCGGCTCAATGGAAAGTTCCTTTAGTATGCGCTTGATTTGTTCTACTCCCTGTCGTTTTTCCTGTACCCGTTGCATCCTTTCTTCTGATGCCAATCCCATTTTGTAACTTCTTTCTGTTAATCTGAGATCAGCGTTATCCTGCCGTAACAGCGTTCTGAATTCAGCACGGGAAGTGAACATCCGGTATGGTTCTTCCGTTCCTTTGTTGATCAGATCGTCTATCAGTACGCCTATATAGGCTTCACTTCTTTTCAGGATAAATGGATCCAGCTCCCTTGATTTAAGGTGTGCATTGATCCCAGCCATGATACCCTGACAGGCCGCCTCTTCATACCCTGTGGTACCGTTGATCTGGCCAGCGAAGAAAAGGTGCTGAATCTGCTTTGTTTCCAGGGAAAACTGCAATTGGGTAGGTGGAAAATAATCGTACTCAATAGCGTATCCGGGCCTGAACATACGGCAGTTTTCAAATCCGGGAACCAGGCGAAGCGCTTTCATTTGTACCTCTTCCGGTAAGGAGGTAGAGAACCCGTTTACATAGATTTCCACTGTGTCCCAACCTTCCGGTTCTACGAAGAGCTGGTGTCTTTCCCGCTCAGCGAAACGGTTGATCTTGTCTTCAATACTAGGGCAGTAACGCGGTCCGGTTCCCTGAATTCTCCCCTGGAACATAGGAGAACGGTCAAAGCCGGTACGAAGCATTTCATGTACAGCCTCGCTGGTATATGTGATCCAGCAGCTTCGTTGCTGAGCTGGTTTAATTTTTTCGATGTCGAGGTAAGAAAACCCTATAATCTCATCGTCTCCTTTCTGTTCCTCCATTTTGGAGTAATCAAGACTCCGGCCATCAATTCGGGGAGGTGTACCTGTTTTCAGGCGATCACTTTCGAAACCCAATGAAACCAGTTGTTCTGTGATTCCGGTTGCAGCCTTCTCAGCCACTCTTCCCCCACCAAATTGTTTCTCGCCGATATGGATTACTCCATTCAGAAAGGTACCATTAGTGAGTACAACCGCTTTAGCTTTTATCTCATGCCCTAACCCGGTAATTACCCCATAGCATCTTCCATCCTTCACTAAAAGTCCTTTTACCATATCCTGGTAGAAATCGACGTTTGGTGTTTTTTCCAATGCTTCTCTCCATTTTGCAGCGAACAGCATACGGTCGTTTTGTGTACGAGGGCTCCACATGGCAGGTCCTTTTGAGCGGTTCAGCATACGAAACTGGATCATAGACTGATCTGTAACAATGCCAGAATAACCACCCAGGGCATCTATCTCCCTTACTATCTGTCCTTTTGCGATCCCTCCCATAGCAGGGTTGCAACTCATCTGAGCAATGGTTTGCATATTCATGGTCACCAATAATACTTTGGAGCCCATATTGGCGGCAGCAGCAGCAGCCTCACAGCCTGCGTGCCCGGCGCCTACAACAATTATATCGTACGATGGAAACATAATAACTCTAAGAAAATGCAAAATTACGGAGAAGAAGGCAGATTGCAGACAGAAAGTAAGATGTTCCACGTGGAACATTAGCACTCCTTAAATAGAGTAAGGAATACCTATAGTCTTGAAAAGCGATCCAGGTCATTTTACAATTGTATCCTATTTAACCAGCTCATAAATCAACCTCATTCATAACCCTAAAAGCAATGTTTCACGTGGAACATTCATTTTAAAACAGCGAGTACTATATCTCATCAAATACTCTCAATTAAGAACAGTGATTAGTCGCTGGAATAAAATGTGCATGGGGATTCGTTGAAAACAGATCAACAATGAATAAATACTATCCGGGATAATTCAAATCAAACTTGCCGGCGGTGCTGATTGAATAAAGTTTGATCGAACGCCTATTCCTGACTATTTACTACTCTAAGAATAGCGTTGTATAAACCAGAAAGATTCATTAAAAGCAATAAATGATTCTGGTGCTATTGATAGCTTTAGAATTGTGAGCTGAATAGAACTCGTGAAAAAATTACCATAGCGAGTCCATTTTTTACACCCCAAACATAATAAAGCGTAGATGCAATCATGAGCTAATACAGCCTAATTATATAGGCTGTATTAGAAATAACCATGGATATCTTCTTATTGCCTGCCCGTCTCTATCTACTACTATCTGCTGGTCATAGATGACCAAATACGATGCTTGCGCTGTTCATTCTCACTTGCATTATACCACGATTTCTAAAAGCAGCGCTGAACAATAAGTATATACTACTCTAAAAAGTGCCTACTTCCACTTTATCATCCGTATGACAACAGAAGAAATAATCGCTGTTGCGGTAACTCCATTATTCTAAAACAAAGCACCTGCTTCAATCAAATATAAAATTCAGCATGCATTACTATCCATCGGGGCATACATCCTTCTACCGTCAGTATAAACATAAAGGATCAGATCAGTTTTTTGGGTAACACCGCACAATTCGGTATTCTATTACAACACCGCAGGATAGGCTATCTCTCTCCTATTCCTTTCACGTTTATCTCCGCAACAGTAATTCCTTCCAACCTAAGATATACCTCATTGGTCTCCATAAAATCTGCAACAAAGCCGACATCAGATATTGAGAAATCAAACACCTCTGCTCTTCTGTTTCATCATCCTTCATAACATCATAACCCAATCACTTCAATACTCAGTATCCAAAAATCCCCTACACAATAATAAATATCATGGAGGCATATACTATCATAGCATTTCCCTTTAGCCAGTGAGCCCTCATCTTAAATAGCCTAATAAGATTCTCCCGGGTAATTTCATTATCGGCCAACGGGCCAACACCATCTATAGTAATCCTTCATGGTGGTATTTTCCATCTGGAGAAGCTAAAATGCTAATTGCGCCGATATTTTCAGCAGGCTTTCTACAAGTGGTATATCTATCTGCAATAAAGACAAAATAGTAATTGCACCATATATCAATAGGATTGTAGCAAATAAAGGAAACACTAAATAGGAATCAATCGCCCCATATACTATCAAACAATAAACTGAGACACACCCTTTTTGTTAGCATAATTTCTCAGGTAGACATAACAGGCGTTCAGGTAAATACCTATCAACCCTGCTGACTCGTAGGCAATGAATTATAAGCGGGATACCGATATCTTTACGTCGTTGATAAAAACAGGATCCAATCCTACTGGCTGTTATTACTACGGTAAAATCTGCTATAGTCCTGTTCAATAGCATTAGGCCATTGGTGTTTAAGCACACGAACGAGCAGGCAAATAAAAGGCTATTATAGAAAAAGAACTCAACCAGGCAGAAAAGTCGAGGTTGTTATCTTCTGAATTTAAATGTTCAACAAACAAGGGAAATAGTGTCATCTACCAGGAAGAATCAGCACTCATGATCATTCCAAATTTATGTAATCTCAACAACGGATATTTCTGCCCTGTGATAATTAATGTTCCACGTGAAACATTCAGATCTAAAAATAAAAAATGTTCCACGTGGAACATTTCATTTACTCCTCTTATAATCCAACCTATGTGTTTATCCAAAATACTTACACAGGTATTCATCCTCTTTTGCCCTCATTAGGGTCGAGTCTTTCTTGCTTTTATCTTTAAAACCACAAAGATGCAAGGCGCCGTGAAAAATGACCCTGTGTAATTCCTGAATAACTGGAACTTTGAACTTCTCCGCGTTATCTACTACTCTATCCACGCTGATATAGATTTCTCCCTCAGTAACATCAGGATCCTCTCCCATTTCAAAAGTCACGATGTCGGTATATGTATCGTGATTCAAAAATTGCTTATTGATCTCCAGCAAGTAAGCATCGGAACAAAATATATAATGCAGACTTTCCAATCCCTGCTCTTCTGCGGCGAAAAGTTCTGCCAGAAATGATTTCAGCCTGCGCTTTTCCTTCAAATAATCTTTTACCTCGTGTGCTGTAAATTGAATAGCCATTGATTCTCTGAAAAAATTTTATTGGATGTAAAAGTAAAGTGAAATTTCGGTTTCAAAGGCCTTTCTTTTTGCATATTGGCATTTCGAGGGTACCTTTGCTTATCATTCATGTAAGTCCCCAAAGATGCCAGGTAAAACGTTTAAAAGATTAATCAGCAGGAAATGAAAAAAGGCATGATTAAGTTGTCAGCTCTTACAACAGGGAAAAGCGCAGTAATTATTGAATTTGCAAAAGACGATCTTCATATAAAACTGATGGAAATGGGTTGCGTACCTGGTGAAACAGTGAAGGTGGAAAAAATAGCTCCCCTTGGAGATCCCATATCAATCATGGTTGCCGGTTATAATTTATCGCTTCGAAAAACAGAAGCAGATCATATTTGGGTAGAGGAAATTTAAATTTTATCCACGTTTTTTCACTTCTCTTCTATATTTCGACGAGATTTTATCCCAAAAAAACAAAAAAATTTTTTTTAAAAAAGTGCTTTTTCGAAAAAATAGACCCTTTTTTGTCAAATTTTCCACATTTTAGCTCCAGAATCGCTTTTTTCAAAGAAAAACTCTCATTTCTATTCTTTTCGGAGGCTCATTTATCCACATTTCTGGCTAAAAAACACTATTTCCTACCAAAAAATTTTCACGGCAAAAAAACATGAAACACAACGCAGTGTTTCATACTCCATCTTTGTTGAATTATGCGAAAATCAAGCCTTGAGAATCGCGTAAAAAAGCAACATACGGGGTTATGCAATGAACAATCCTGAAAAATGAATTCTCAGCCGCTAATAAAAGCGGCTGGATTCAAATAATTGTTTCGTCCAGTCTCTTCCCTAAGTACAAAGCATCCACAGCATCCTCCCAGTGCTTCAACAATCCAATATTTCTGGAAATCCCGGGGGGGTGAGGGGAAAATCCTGAAAGATTCATTGTCAGAGCAATTGCCAGGCGTCGTAGATGTCTTCTAAAATAGTTTCTCATACTTTATACAGAAAAATACATTTCTATCCAATTCTACACGCCCTGATAAGGCGCTGAGAATTGAATAAAACATCCTCACTCCTGCTTAATAAAAATGCTCACAAAATATTCGATTCTCAACGCCTTCCGTGTGGCTTTAGAACGAGATATAAAAATCTCCTGCAAATCTGCTTCCGATTGGAATTAGAATATTGAATTCTCAGCGCTTTAGTAACGCGTTGAGAATCGAATGAAAATAGATTATCTGCACATACCCCAGTATAGGAGCCAATCTCAGCTGCCTATGAGCGCGTTTAGGATTGAACGAAAATAAAAATGCCGGGGTAACCCCGGCATTTCATAAAATATTCAATTCTCACAGCCCTCTTAAAATCACTATGATAAGTCCTTTCCAGCCCTATAACCGACTAAAATCACTAAAACGACCTCAACTCTTAACAATACCCAGCCTCTTTTAAATTGGCCGCAATTCACAATGTCAATATTTCCCCGAAAAAACGAAGCCTCTGAGAATCACATGAAACTCCCAATCGTTCCATTCCCCCACATACGGAAAGAATATCGAATTCTGAACGCCTGTTCCCAATCCCTGCTAATATCATAGCTGGAAAGTTTGTACGATATCCAACCCGGCAGCGCACCAAATTTTGAAATCTCACGCTGCTGGTATGCCTCTGAGAATTGAATATTCGTTTCTTTTCACGGCATACCCCAAAGAGGATTTTATATTCCTGATTCTCAGCGTCCTGGAAAATGGTTTCTAAGAGTTTCCGTTCATTAAAAATTGGCGGAACAAAAAAGGGGGACCTCAGGTATGCATAACACACTGGTACTTAATCAATTCTGAAAAAATAAAAAGCCGTGAGAATATCAAAATCTCACGGCCTTCGCAAAAAAGAAGTGCTATTAGTTCAAGAAAAGATTCAAAATAAAACTGAAAATCAATAAGTTATACTTATAATCCAGCTCTTGCACTGATTTCCAGCATACGTTCAATAGGCTTTTTGGCTGCTACGCGTAAAGCTTCATCCATAGTAATCTCTGGCTGCTCATACTCCATGCACAGATATAATTTTTCCAGCGTATTCAATTTCATGTGAGGGCAATCATTGCAGGCACATGCATTATTTGGAGGAGCTGGTATAAAAGTCTTATGAGGATTCTCTTTCTGCATCTGATGAAGTATTCCTGTTTCTGTAACAACGATATACTCCTGGGCATCATCTTTCTGGCTGAACTTTAGTAGTCCTGTAGTAGATCCGATATAGTCAGCTATTGCAAGCACAGCCGGTTCGCACTCAGGATGTGCGATCACCCTGGCTTTAGGATGACGCACTTTTAGTTTGGTTATTTTCTCCAGTGAAAAAATTTCATGTACCATGCAGGCTCCGTTCCACAACACCATATCCCTTCCGGTCTTCTTGATCAGATATGAACCCAGGTTTCTGTCGGGTGCGAAAATGATTGGTTGATCTGCCGGCACGCTTTCAATTATCTTCTCAGCATTTGAGCTCGTGCAGATAATATCACTCAGCGCTTTGATACCTGCAGAGCAGTTGATGTAGGAAATCACGATATGATCGGGGTATTTATCGCGAAACTTTTTGAACAATTCCGGTGGAGCACTATCGGCCAAAGAACATCCGGCTTTAAGATCCGGCAACAGCACCTTTTTCTGAGGGCTCAGAATTTTTGCCGTTTCAGCCATAAAGTGTACTCCGGCGAAAACAATAATATCTGCATCTGTTTTTGCGGCCTGCTGGCTGAGCCCCAGACTATCTCCAATGTAATCTGCGATATCCTGAATATCCGGCTCCTGATAATAGTGTGCCAGGACAATTGCATTTTTTTCCTTTTTCAGATTTTCGATCGCTGCAAATAAATCCAGAGAGGGATCAACGGCTATATCCAAAAATCCATTTCGTTGCAAATTTTTTTTCGCTTCAGCGATTTCCATAATCATGACTATATATTTATTTATTTATTTAAAAGAAAAGCCCACTACTATTAGGGCTGTGAATATGTGGAAATTTAATTTCCGGCCTGTATACAAATGTAGTTGTTATTCTTTTTTACTTCGCTTTCCACATTAAATTAACACGCTATTTCCGCGTCAATACTGGCTTTTCCTGTTTTCATCCACATACGTGGATATCGTTGTTAGTGAAAATCTTTTTACTTGTTGGTGTATTAGGAAATTGTTAAAACATCGCATTTGCTATCCACAATTTCGGTCTTCTTGTTTTAAGGGTAAATTTAACCACAATAACAAAATTAGTTTTACCAGTTCAAAAAGGCTGGTTTTCCCACCTTATTTTACGTTTTACAGGGGTTTTTACACATGAATTGTGGAAAAAAAACGGCTGGAGGTTCAAAATGGTCGGAATGCATGTAGTCGCGGATTTGCCCCTTTTTATTCACATTTTTATGTGAATTGGGAAATCCACACTTTTATCGATTTGTGAATAAATGTTTACCCCGGGTTTTCTGCAGATTTTATGTAAAAACCAGCTGCGACTGGCTTTTCAAAATAAAAGACTGGCGGAAAAAAGCACCCTCGGAAATGGGGATATCTGTGGAAAAATTGTGAATCATAGGATATCCACCAAAGTGTTATACACAGTCGAAACCCTTTGCTGTATTGGGTTTGATGATAAAAAATACTCTTTTGCAGTTACAGTTATTTTATTCTATTTTTGCTTTCCTTAAAAATGTAGACTATATAATATATGTCAGTAATTCAGAAAATCAGGGACAAATACGCCGTCGTGATCGTTGTAGTGATTTGCCTGGCTATTGTTAGTTTCCTGTTACAGGATGCCTTTTTTGGCAAAAGTTCTTTGTCCCGTCGAAGTACGAGTGTGGGTAAAGTAAATGGTGAAGATCTCGATCTCTCAGAGTATCAACGCCGTATTCAGGACGCGGAAAATATTGCCCGTCAGCAAATGCCTAATATTGACGAGCAGACCCGTCAATACATTCGCGAACAGGTTTGGAACGAGTTTCTGAATGAACAAATCATGCAGGCTCAGTATAAGAAACTGGGCATTGTGGTAACCGAAGCTGAGATTGTAGATCAGATCAAAGGAAAAAATCCTAATCCTATAGTTGTTCAGCAATTTACCCGCGATGGTCAATTCGACCGTAATGCGCTGCAACAGGCTGTTTCTCAGGCAGGTACCAATCCGCAGATCCGCGAAGGCCTGCATCAGCTGGAAAGCTATATTGCTAAATACCAGGAACATCTTAAATACACTACTCTCCTTAAACAGGGTGTATATTATCCTAAATGGTTAGCCAAGCAACAACAGGAAGACAACAGCCAAACGGCTACAGTATCTTATGTTAATGTGCCCTACGCTACTATCGCGGATTCTACCATTAAAGTAACAGACAGCGAACTGGATCGCTTTATCCAGGAGCATAAACAGCTCTTTAAAGTAGAAGAATCCCGTAAAGTGGAATATGTTTCTTTCGATGCCATTCCATCTGCTAAAGATTCTGCTGCAGCCATCCAACAGATTGTTGGGCTGAAACATGAGCTGGATACCACCAAAGATGTGGCTGGTTTCATTAACAGAAACTCTGATATTAAGTACTACGACGGATATATTTCTAAGAACGAAGCAAAGGTTCCTCAGAAAGATTCGATTGTAAACCTTCCAGTGGGCGCTATTTTCGGACCTTATTATGATAATAACCTGATCGTTTATGCGAAAATGGTTGATCGTAAAAATATGCCGGACAGTGTAAAGGTGCGTCACATTCTGATTGCATCTGGTGGTCCTCAGGGCGGACTACCTGACTCGGTAGCCAAAAAACGCGCAGATAGCCTTGCTATCGCTGTAAAAGGCGGAGCAGACTTTAAAGCGCTGGTTGCTCAGTTCTCCGACGATCCGGGTAGCAAGCAAACAGGTGGAGAATATGATTTAACTCCTTCTTCCCAATTTGTACCTGAGTTTAAAAACTACGCGCTGGAAGGACCTAAAGGTGAAACTAAGGTTGTAAAAACCCAGTTTGGTTACCATGTAATACAGATCATGGAACAGAAGAACATAGGTCCGGCTATCAAAGTGGCTTACCTGGGTAAATCTGTAGAAGCCAGCAAAGAAACAAATAACACCGCTTATGGTGCTGCCAGCGATTTTGCTTCAAAAAGCCGTTCTGCCGCTGCTTTCGAGAAAACTGTGCAGACAGAAAAGCTGAACAAGAGAATTGCTGATAACGTTCGTCCGATGGATTTTGTAATTCCTGGTATTGGTCAGTCACGCGAACTGGTTCGTTGGGCGTATGATGCGAAGAGAGGAGATGTAAGCAATGTATTTACTTTTGATGATAAATATGTTGTAGCTGTATTAACCAGCGTTCGTGAAGAAGGAACAGCTCCACTGGCGGATGTAAGGCCGCAGGTAGAAGCAGAGGTTAAAAAGCATAAGAAATCTGAACAGATTATTGCTAAACTCCAGTCTCCTGCTTCTCTGGATGCGGCTGCTAAAACTACCAACCAGCCTGTGCTGAAAGCAGAAGGAGTATCTTTTGCTACTCCATTCATAGCTTCTCTTGGTTTTGAACCACGTGTAACGGGCGCTGCTTTCAATAAGAAATGGGGTACTGCTGCAGTATCTGCACCTATTGAAGGAAATGGTGGTGTATATGTAATTAAAGTAGACAGTTTCCAGCCTGCGGCGCAACCGGGCCAGGATGTTGCTTCTCAACAGGCTGCTTATGAGCAGAGTGTTAAAGCAATGATGGATCAGCAACTGTTTGAAGTATTGAAGAAGAAGAGCAATGTGAAAGACACCCGCGGTAAATTCTTCTAATAAAACGCTACATTTTAACTGACATAAGGAAAGGGGAAGCAGTAATGCTTCCCCTTCTTATTGTTTATAGGGTGGTTTTACCTGTTATTGACTTATTCGTAAATTTGTATTTCTAAATGTGAGAAAATGGACGAAATCGTTAATAAAATAGCGCAGAGTGGATTGGAAACCATCGACTTAGAGAATTACTTTCCACAGGGAGAAATAGTTGTTTTTGACCTGAAAGACTTTCTGTTCATGGGGCTGATCCTGAAAGAAAAGGATTTTAGAGCTGCCCTTCAAGCGCACGACTGGGAGCAATACCGTGGAAAGAATGTGGGTCTCGTATGTAGTGTTGATGCAGTAATACCGTTGTGGGCATATATGCTGGTAATGACCTATCTGGAGCCATTGGCGGCTTATGCGGCTGCAGGAGATGCCGATTTTATACACAAAACCCTTTACCTGCAGGAGTTGAGCAAGATTGATGTAAGCACGTTTGCAGATAAGAGAATTGTGATAAAAGGGTGTGGCGACAAGCGTGTGGGAGAAATTGCCTATGCGGAGATCACCAGGTTACTGCGTCCGGTTGTAAAAAGTATCATGTACGGAGAACCCTGTTCTACAGTACCTGTCTATAAGAAAAAAAGCTAAAACCAGCCTCTTTTCCTGAAAACAAAGACCATCAGGAGTAGCAATATACCCATTCCTCCCAGGGTGTAGTAATATCCGTTAGGGGAATCCAGTTCGGGCATATTGTGAAAGTTCATGCCATAGATACCGGCCAGCAATGTGGGCGGTGCCATTAGCGTAGTTACCACGGCCAGTACTTTCATAATCTCATTCAACTTCAGATTGAGCTGGGTATGGTACATCTCCTGGAGGTTTAGCACCATGTCGCGGTAGTTATCTGCCAGATCGTTACATTGAATAATGTGGTCATGAACATCTTTGTAATATTTTCTCACATTATCTTCCAGAAAATCGCTGTCGCTTTTCAGATAACCATTTACCAGCTCACGCACAGGTGAGATGGCACGCTTGAATAAAAAGACTTGTCGCCTCAGAAAGTTGATTCTGGCCAGTGTGCGGGTATTAGGTTGGTGTTGCACAATGTCTTCCATCATTTCAATCCGCTCTCCCAGTTTATCCATCACGATAAAATAGTTATCAACGATTACATCGAGCAAGGCATAACAGAGATAATCTGCTCCACCATTGCGGATCCTGGATCCTTTAAGCGTTAGTTTGGTGCGGATGGGATCAAATACATCTCTTACCGGATCTTCCTGGAAGGAAATCACGAAATTTTTTCCGAGCACGATACTTACCTGTTCCAGGTCAACCGCGGAGGTTTCATTGTTAAAGTAGATCATGGGAAGCAGGCAAAAGAGGCGGTCGTTGATTTCGTCCATTTTTGCCCGTTGTCCGATGCTCAAAATGTCTTCTTCAATCAATGGGTGAATCAGGAAGTTTTCACAGATGGCGTGTACTTCGTCTTTCCGTAGCCCGTCGATATTAATCCAGCAAAGTTGAGGTGACTCAAGATATTTATAGGTGTCTTCTATCTTTTCCAGAACCAGTTCTGTACACGAAGTGCTGTTATAGTCAAAAACAGTGATCCTTGTATTATCCGCTGGTTTGCGTAGAGAAACCCCTTCCGCCGGATTAAAGTTCATGATACGCTGCTTCCTCACCTTAAACGGATTTAGTACCTGCACTACATCGGGGATAGGAAGTTTGTTTTTCAATGCCATAATTAACTGATATTACGAGGATTCATCACCGAATTTAAAATAAATAGAGGTTCTGTCAATTTTCCAGCGGAATATTTATGGATGTTTAATATTTCTCCGAGTCGTAGAGAAAGATCGCGTGATGTGAGAAATAAATTCGCAACTATTATCCCATAGGACATATGGACTAAAGAATGAAATATTAAAAAGGCTTATTATTAACCTGCGGGTAGCAACGGAAAATAATAAGCCTATAAAAATTTTTAAAAGCGGAGATCAGAATTTAGGAAGATCGATTACCGGGGGCGTGCCGGTGGCCGGTCTTTCGAAAATATCCCCATATTGTGCATTAGCTGGTTTGAAGCCACTGTTCCATAAATAGAACCACCCGTTTTCTGCTCCTCCCCCATAGTCGATACGGTCTTTTGCTTTGGCGGTGGCGTCGTTGGAGAATCTGGCTTTGGTTAACTCAATCCATTCTCCGGTATTGGTTTTTATCCAATGGTTACCAAAGTAGCCTTTACGGCTGAGATGACCATTTTCAAACGAAAAGTTTTCCAGAAAAGAGTAAAGATGTCCCATATATTTTCCATCTTTCGGTGCTCTGAAACTGGCGATCAGCTTCCACTCCCGGTGTTCGGGAACATAGAAATACGCCGTATATGTGGTGGTAGTGCCGGTAGGAACGCTGTGCATCAGGAAATGATAGGTTTCTCCTGCTTTCCAGGGATATATCCAATGGCTGTGGCCTCCGGTTCCTTCTCCGCCAAAGCCGCTGGCATAAACGCTGTCGCCTTTTGCAAGGAGTACCACCTGATCTTCATATTTCACTTTGCTGCGTTCTTCCGGTTCTCCGCCGGCATCCCACACAGAAAAGATGATTCTTCTTTCAACAGAGGAATTTACCTGCATTCCGAAATAGCCTCTGTGAAAGCCGCACGACATGAAGTAAGTGCCTATTTTATCTTCTCCCGCCGGCACTTTAATTTCACCATAAAACCATTCTACATTTTTGCCATCCGGCACAGGGTAGTTAAGATGTACGGAGGCCGCACGGCGCCAGGGTTTGGGGTTGAACTGTATGTCTTTTACCGCGGCGCCGGAAAGGTCTATGCCTTTGACATCTGCATAAACACTTCCTTTCTTTTCTACTCCTTTCAGTGAGATACAATAAAACCCTGGGTTTTTTATATTGGTTTGTAAAACCGGGATCGTTGTAAATTCATTATTGTTAGGAATGCTAATTGTTTTTTCTGTTCCGTTCACTGTAAGTGAAATACTGCTTCCGGCATCAGATCTGGCAACCAATGATACTTTCAGCGGCCCGGTGCTGGCTGCGTGGAAATAGAAGTTAACCGTGTTACTATTACTGGTCCAGTTAGTAACACCTTCTTTTTCGTTGATGTTTACATTTTCCTCTGCAGGGTCTGCATAAGCAGTGAAACCGGGAAGTTCCACCGCAGGAGATTGAGCAAAAGTGCTGCCAGCAGTAGCGTATAGCAGCAGCGCCGATAGGAGAAATCGTTTATTCATTGTTCATTAATTGTATGGGAACAAATAAAGCAGCATCTCTTACCAAAAGCAATTGCAGGATTAAAATATTACAATCGAATGAGAATGTCTTAAAAGGCGCCAGGGATCCGGGAAATGAGGTTATTTCCGTTTTTTACTTTTCTTGTATTTCACTTCAACATTAGCCACGCCGGTATTGAGCATACCTAGTTTGGCAGCAGCCCGGTGTGAAAGATCTATAATGCGCCCGGTAACAAATGGTCCCCTATCGTTGATACGAACTTTCACACTTCTTCCGTTTGAAACATTGGTGACGGTGACTTTGGTGCCGAAGGGCAATGATCTGTGGGCTGCAGTGAGCCGGCGTTGACGGAAAACCTCGCCGCTGGCAGTTTTTCTACCATCAAAGGAGTCGGCATAATAGGAGGCTTTACCTGTTTCCATGATTTTGCGGCTGCAGGAAGAGGTAGTTGCCATCAGTAAGAACAGCAACGGTGCAAAACAACCACGGATGGACGCTTGAAGAGGTGTCATTACGGATAGCGATTTAGATTAGAGATATAAAAATAGCACATTTTTTAATATGTTCATCGGACATTGGTATTCAATTGATGAACAACGTTTTTGATTAAAGAAGGAACAATCAGGCGATGAAAAGGCTTAACAAAGAAGAAGTAGAGCCTCCCCCATATATTGTTGTAGTGAACAAGGGTAGTGCATAACAACAGTTGTGGGGTATTTTCGGAGGATTGCAGATAAAGGGAAACCCAGAAGTTAAGATGTTTATCATCCTGCCCAAGGATCAGTTCTTTCTTGTTTTTATCAAGGATAATAAAGGGGCCGGCCTTTTCTCCCGGGGCGATCTGCATTTGTTTCCGGGATGTGGGTTGGGATACTTTAAGGCCAAATAAGCGAACGAGGTTGTCCCTGAAAAGCAGCATCTGCTCCACCCAGCGAGGAGCTGAAGATAAAAAAGCAGAGCCAGTTTGTTCGATTGTTACCGGATGAGTGGAGAGGATTGCAGTTGAATAAGAGTCGGTATAATGAATGCTACCAGGCTTCGGGTGGAGGATTGAATCATCAGGGAGTAAGTACATGATATACGTTATTGATCCTGCACAAAGGTAAGTATATATATTGCTGAACAATGTAGATGAGGCAGATGTTTTAATCAATCTACGAGCAGAAAAAATATTTTATGGCAAAATTAGTAGCAGATCAGATCGTGGAAATGCTGGTTGCGGCTGGTATTAAGCGAATTTATGCCGTTACCGGCGATAGTTTAAACCATTTGAATGATGCTGTTCGCCGGGAAGGCAGCATACAATGGATTCATGTAAGACATGAAGAGGTAGGGGCATTTGCGGCCGGGGCAGAGGCACAGTTGAATGGACTGGCCTGTTGTGCGGGGAGCAGCGGTCCGGGCCACGTACATCTTATCAATGGCCTGTATGATGCACATCGTTCGGGAGCATCTGTGCTGGCTATAGCATCTACCTGTGCTACCAGTGAATTTGGCAGCAATTATTTCCAGGAAACAAATACCATCAAGTTGTTCGATGATTGTAGTCATTATAATCAGATTGCAGCAACCGCTGAGCAGGCGCCCCGTATGTTACAGGCAGCCCTTCAGCATGCGTTGAATAAACATGGTGTGGCGGTTTTCGGGTTACCCGGAGATGTGGCAGCCCAGGAAGCGAAAGAAATACCAACTGCCACGAAAACCTATGCTCCCCGGCCAATTATCCGTCCGTCTGAAAAAGAGCTGGATCAGCTGGCAGAGCTGCTAAACGGCGCCGGAAAGAGGGCTATTTATTGTGGTGTTGGTGCATCGGAAGGGCATGATCAGGTAGTGGCGCTTGCCGAAAAATTGAAAGCACCGGTTGCTTATTCGTTTCGCGCGAAGATGGGTATACAGCATCATAATCCGAATGAAGTGGGAATGACTGGCCTACTGGGCCTGGCATCCGCCTATAAAAGCATGCACGAGGCTGATGTATTGCTCCTACTCGGAACAGATTTCCCCTATACCCCTTTCATACCGGAAAAAGCGAAGATTGTTCAGATAGATATAAGGCCCGAACTGCTGGGCCGCCGGGCCACCCTTGAAATGGGCCTGTGCGGGGATATCAGGGACACACTGGATGCCCTGTTGCCGAAATTAAAAACGCATACAGACAGGGAGTTTCTCGATGCGATGGTGGAGTTTTACAAAGAAGTGCAGCAGAAAATGCAGACATATGTGAATGACAAAGGTAAAACGGATGCCATCAGCCCGGAATTTGTGGCAACCACCCTTAACCAGGTTGCTTCCAACAATGCAATTTTTACCGTAGATACCGGGATGACGAATGTGTGGACCGCCCGTTATCTGGTGGCGACAGGAAAGCGTTCTCTCCTGGGTTCTTTTAATCATGGATCTATGGCCAATGCCATGCCTCAGGCAATAGGCGCCGCACTGGCTCAACCGGGCAGGGAGGTATACGCCTTGTGCGGAGATGGAGGATTAACTATGTTGCTCGGAGATCTGATGACCATACGACAATATAATCTGCCGGTAAAAGTGATCGTGTTTAATAACAGGGCATTGGGAATGGTGAAACTGGAAATGGAAGTTGCGGGTATACCGGACTGGCAAACAGATATGGTTAATCCAGATTTCGCAGCGGTAGCAGTTGCGATGGGGTTCACGACCTTTACGGTACATCAGCCGGACGATGTAACAGATATTTTACAAAAGGTTGCGCAAACGAAAGGTCCGGTATTGGTAAACATCTTCACTAATCCTGAATCACTGGCAATGCCTCCCAAAATAGAGTTTTCACAAATGAAAGGTTTCGCCCTCTGGATGAGCAAATTAATTCTCAGCGGGCGTTATGAGGATGTGTTTGATGCCGTTAAATCGAATTATAAACATCTGAAAGACGCATTGTAGAAGAACAGTGTCTGATTCGCTAGAACGGGTATCCGATCGCAATATTCAGGATCAGGTTCTTCTTTCGCCAATCAGGATCGCCGAAATTGATTTTGTTGATGACCCATTTTTCGTTGTCAGGAAGATAGGGTATGCGCAATGGTGTGGCCAGATCCAGTCGTACTACCACTATTGAGGCATCTATTCGAAGACCGAGACCCGCGCCTACGGCGATATCTTTATAAAAAGTGTTGAACTTGAATTTGCTGCCGGGTTTGTCGGGAACATCTTTTTGAAGCCAGATATTACCTGCATCAACGAAAGCTGCAACGTTAAATACGCTTGCAACGTGTATGCGCAGTTCTGAATTGAATTCCAGTTTAATGTCACCGGCTTCGTTAGCCAGCAGGGCGGAAGTATCCACTGCTTTATTATGGTAAGAACCGGGGCCCAGCGTACGAGCCCTGAAGGCCCTGATACTGCTGCTTCCACCGGTGAAGAACTGTTTTACGAATGGCAGCGTGGCAGAGTTGCCATAAGGCAAACCATATCCCAGCAACAGGCGGTTAACCCATTGTTTGCCATTGCCTATTTTCCAATAGTGGCGGCCTTCGAGCGTAAGCTTTTCGTATTGAGCGAAGGAATTGCCGAGTATGGTACGTTGTCCGGTATCATTTTTAGGAACGAACAATCCGGCCAGATTACCGGATATATCGATGTTACCACTGAGATAGAAGCTATGTATACGATTGGGGTGCTGATTGTTGTAGGTGATGGTGTAGTTACCACCCAGGATGAATTGTTTTTCTATAGCAGCTCTTTGGCTTGGATCGTTCAGCAGTATGCTGTCGTATTTGGAAGTTGTTCTGGTCGGCAATACATAAGTAACTGCTACCGGAGCAAAGATGTGGCTGAGGTATTGTGTTTTTTGCCACAGATACTGCAGCTGCAGCGTATATGCGTTCAGGTTATACATGTCGGCCCGGCTGTATAGTTCATAACTGGCGCTGATACGGGTCTTGGGCACATAAGGTGTTCGGATATTAAGTCCACGGAACGGCGTCAGGAACCGGGGAAAGGTAACGGCCACTTCAGCTCCGAGGGAATATGAATTACTTCCTCCGGCGCTGTTATTACCTGTTTGCCATTCCATTCCTCCACTCAGGCCTATCTCCAGCAATGATGCTGAATGGAGCCAGTTGCGGTTCTTGGCCGTTATTTTCACTTCAGAACCAATAAACCCGTTGGATTTGGAGGTGCCTCGTAACTCTGTTTGTAATGAACGACGTTTATAGGGAGTAAGATAAAATTTGGCGTCCAGCCATCCACTATCGAGAGAGAGGCTGTTATTTACCATTGCGCGGTAATTGACGGTTTGCAGGCTGTCGCGCCCATTCCTGCCCGGCGTTTTGCTGGTGGGCAGCTGGCTGGGGCTGGTTCCCACGATATTGTGAACGGAAGTATCCCTCACCGGCGAAAACTGACCTTTGACAAATTTAAATACCCCAAGATTGATCAGCCTTTGTAAGGTGATGTTGTGGGAGCTCAGGCGGTAAAGGCTGTCCGGCCGGAGAAAAACGGACCGGTCGAAAGCACTGCGCTTAAATCGTTTTACAGAATCAATGATGTAAATACCCTTGTACATTACCGGTGTACCGAGTGTTGATGCAGAGTCGTTATCCAATGAATAGTCTGGGAAAAGCGAGATGTCGTGCATTCTGTAAGGCCGTAGTGCGAGCAAAGGCGTATTGTCTTTTATCTTCACATACAAATTCACCTTACCCATCTTATTACTATCGGCCTGTACAAGCAGGTAATCTGGTGTGAAGTAGTAATATCCCTGTTCTTTCAGAACTGCGTGTATACGTTCCCGTTCGGCCGTTATGGAATCAAGGGAATAGGGCTCTCCTTCTATCAGGGAGCTTTCATCTCTGGTGGCCAGAACGGATTTACCAATGGCGCTGCTATCGGTAATATAGGTAACGCTTTTGATCGTATAGCGATGATTGGGGGTGGCGGTGTAAATAACAGCGGCTTTTTTACGGCCGGTTTTTTTTACAGCAGCAGTTACTTCCGATTGAAAGTATCCATGGTCTATCAGTGAGCCCTGGAGGATTTTAGAAGTATAGTCGGGTTTTGCCTGGCTCAGTAACACCGGAGGCTCTCCCCATTTTTTTCTCAGGAGGTAGTTAAGGCCTTTTCCTCTGGGCTCTTTGCCCATATTATACAGCCATAGCTTAATGGGCATGCCCAGGAATTTCCTGTTCCGGTTAGGCCGGATCTTTTTGTTAAGTCCTTCAACGAGCGAGCTGTAGTCTTTGGGTTTCTTTCTGGTAACAGTATCGTTGATCCATTTCACCTCACTACCTGTATATAACCGGTCGCCCTCCGGAACAGTACGGGTAGTACTGCAGGAGCTGATCGCCAGGTATACCAGGCAGAGTATGATAGTGTTTATGATGATATAGTTATTTGCTCTTCGCATCAGGTGTTGCTGAATTTTTATTTGTCTTCTTATTATCACGTAACCGGTCTTTCTTCTTATCTGATTTGGAACGTTGCAGAATTTCCCGGAATTCATCATAGTCCATCACCAAAGCGAAGGCAACGCCGGTTTCTACCACCTGGCCCTGAATCACCATCTGGCCATCATTACGTTGATATACCCTGATTCTGTAGCGACCATCCCTGGTAAGTTTGTATTCTACTGAAATATCGCCTATCAGAGAGCTGGCATTTTGCTGATTCCCCTGCAGCATGATATTGGAGCCAACGGAAACGGATAAACGATCATTGAACAGTTGCTTGGATGCTCCGATATTCAGATTGGTGCTTTCCTGTGCAGAACCGGAAGAGTAATCTTCTTTATTCTGAAGATCAAAATTCAGGTCCACTCCTTTGATCAGGTTTCCGGCGAGGTTGTTGAGTTGCTGAGAGAGGATTTTACTAACACTGTTTTTGGCTGCCTGCCCTACCCCGCCTCCGGTTCCGCCGCTCAGTGTGCTCATCGGATCGTCGGGGACAAAGGTGTTCAGCACCAGTAGCCCCATTACCTGTTTATTCAATTCAGATGTGCTCTGGTTGATTTGTTTCAGGCGATTATAAGGGGTACCGTTTAGCGTGTTCCTGTCTTTTTCCGGCAAATCAAGACGGAAGCTGATATCGGGTTTCAGCAGGCTGCCTTTGATCATCAGGTAAACAAGAAATGGCATGCGCTGTTTGTACATATTCTGTTGGTCAGCAGGCTTGCCTTGTATCTGACCAGCCACAAGGTCGTAGGCTGGCGCATTCACCGTGTATTTGGCGGTAATATCGAGGTCGGCGGAGGTGGCATCCCCGTTGAAGGAAATAAAGCTTCCTTTCTCGATATCAAAGGAGCGTTTGATCAGTTGATTAAGCGACATTTCATATTTCCCTTCGGAAATTTCGTAACGTCCTGTCAGACTGAGTTTACTACTGGGATCCAGTGTTGCATTAATACTGGCCGTTCCCTTTGCCTGTACATAGTCCCCGTTCTGTGCATCAATGACAATCTTGATAACAGATTCCGGCGTGATGTCGAGGTTTCCGGAGAGGAACATCCCTTTCAGGCGGGTGGTTTTATATTTCAGGCTGTCTTGCCGGGCCAGCAGCGCAGAGTCTACCGGTTTGGACATATCCACGAATTCCACGATACCTTCCCTGTTGGCAAGGCTTGGCTCGTCCTGCGGAAGTATCATGGTGACGCTGGATTTATCGCGTAGTTTCACGGCAGCGTCGATTCTCGGGAGATCGAGGGTACCACGTACTTTTATTTTGCTATCGATGAATGCCGGCCCATAAACCCACTGATCGGGGTTTTGTTGCTTGCCGAGTGCCATGAAATTATTGGCGGTTACGTCCAGGTTGAAACGGTAGTTGGTGAAGTCCTTAGAGTTGATGCGGCCGTTCACTACCAGTTCGTTATTAAGACTGTCGGCGATGACAAGGTTGTTCAGCTGAATACCTTTTTCGTCGATCACAATATTTTCATCGGGCAAGTGCAGGGTACTGCCAATCATGTTGACCATGGCAGCTGCTTTGTTGAAATGCAGATTACCAGTAACGCGAGGGGCTGAAGTGGTCCCTGAAATATTGAACTGGCCGTCGGCGCTTCCCGACATATTAGACAGGCTACCCATTGTAAACGGCTCCATCACTCCCATATTGAGGTGGTTGATGTTGAGCAGGGCATTGATGGTGCTGTCGTAAGTACCATCTACCTTAATATCATTTCCATATCCTTCCAGTCCGGCAAGGAGTTTATATTGATCGGGTGAGCTATTATCAACGCTGGCGTTGAGGGTGCCCATGTGCTTGTTCCTTACCACAAGGCTGTCTACTTTCAGCACTGCATGAACGAGCGGAGACTGGTTCCAGTTATGTACGGTGGCGTCGGCATTGAGGATACCGTTTGCCAGCAGGGTATCGGTAGCCAGCAGGCCGGTGATGGTCGATAATTTGAAGTTGCTGATATTGGCCAGCAACGCGGGTACTGAGCTGGAATCGGGCCGGGTGGACACCTGTATTGCCTGATCGCCATGTGAAATTTTGATATTGGCGGTATCCGGAGCCCCGTTCCTGATGCGCAACACATTATTGCCGGCAACGGTCCAGGTTTGTTTATTCAACAGCAGTCCGGGTTTCAGCGAGAGCTGCATTACGTTGTCTTTCAGGAAGGAAAACAGGCCACCCAGTTTGTATTTAGCCTGCCGGTTTTCATCGTCCAGCAGGAGATCGAAATCAACCACTCCTGTGCTGGCATTGGCTTTCAGCAGGGTGTGCTGCAGCGGGAACGACGGATGATGCATACGGGCGAGCGACACGTACGATTGTATGGAAGTATCTCTGATGCGTGTAAACATCCGCAGACTGTCTATTTGCAGGGAGTCGTAACTGATTCGGGCAACGGCCGCATTCACCAGGAGCAGGCTGCTGTCGCTGTTCAACCTGCCGGAGGTAACCAGTGGCACGTCCATCCGGAGCGCGGGGAACAGTGCCTGCAGGCTTTTCGGCCATAATAAAGAAGCATTCCAGCGTAATATTTGTCCGCCGGGAACACTTACCACCCGGGATGAATCTTCCGGCATCAACGGCTTATTGATAATATTGCTGAAAGCAGTACCAATCTTTGTATAATTCATCTGGCCGCTGGCATTCAGCGAGCCAAGGGGACTTAGTAATGTTATATATTGCTGGTCGCTATAGCTTGCGGTGAGCGAGATGCTATCAAGCGGAAACTCCTTCTCCCTCGTTGTAATTTTGCAGTTGGTGAGAAAGGCATTTCCGCTGATCTGTTCTGGCGCAATGGTACTGAAATCTGCAACGAAGTTCCCTTTCAGCGACATTGGCTCTGAATACCAGTGGGTGGCAAACAGGTCTGCTTTGGCCAGGTCCATGTTTACTTTAAGGTTCCTGATGGTACTGTCGGGCAGCTGGCCGCTGATATCAAAGTTGGCGTTGATGCTGGTATCTGCGCTTTCTCCCTGTACATGAAAATCTCCTCTGTTAATGCCGGCAATGATGTTTACATCATGGTAGGTGTAGGCATTATAATGTGCTTCATCCAGCTGTACGGCAGCTTTAGCTGTCATCTGTTTTAGCGTATACCCCTGACCGTTAGCCATCAGTTTTCCGGCCACCCAGCCAAGCGTAGTATCATACAGCATAGCGCCAGGGTTGGCACGGAAGTATGGTATGCTGATGGTATAGCTACTGCGTATACTGTCGGTGATATTGACGAGATGTGCATCCAGATTGGCCTGGACATATTCGCTTTTTAACTGCAGTTGAGTGACAAGGTCTTTCATATCACCGCGGAACATCCCGGTGATAAGCATATCTTCCGGTATCCGGGGGGTATCCGGTAAAGTTCCCGCTGGTAGCCAGGCCCGCAGCGGTTTATTGCCGGTTTGTATGTAGAGATTTGGCAGATTGGCGCTGAACTGATTAGGATCGGTGGCATGCTGTACCTGGCTTTCGTCGGCTTTTATGATGTTGCCGTTATGGTCATTAAGATACAGTTGTTTGATATTGAGCGTACCCAGTGTTCCTTTCAGTATAGCCGACAGCGTTAGTTCCTTATCCCAGAGCGGGGCAAATGATTTGTTTTTCCTGGCATCCGGAACAAAGGGCAGCCACTCTCCCAGTGCAACATGAACAGAGTCGAGGCTGGCATCCAGTCCGAGCTGATCCAGGTTATCGGCAATGCCGGACCAGGAGGGAACTGTAACGATAATCTGTTTTCGGAATGTACTTTTATTTGTTTGTAGCAAGAAGTTTTTGAGGGCCAGCATATGCGGTGTAAAAAGCACATCCATATTTGCTTTCCTGATGGCAAACCCAGATCGCTCGCTGGCAGTAAGCGACTTAATATGAACGGCAGTACTGTCTGGTTTATATCGGAGGTTAGCGATTTTGCTGGCGAAGCTGGTCAGCAGCAGGTGATTGTAGTCGGGATCAGGGCCGGCGGCTTTGGGAGCCGGACCATTGTCGTAGCGCAAGGCGATGTGGTCCAGATTTACCAGGTTGGCGAATACCTGCCAGGTATTCGGAGTGGTATCTTTTGGGATGGCGGGAATGGTATCTTTTGCCGGCAACATCATCACAACACCGGTGGTGTTATTGATGGAAAGGTCGCCCACCTGTATGCGGGTAGAATCCTGATCCAGGTTGCTGTTGCGTAGCAGCAGGGAGCCAATCCGCCAGGTGGTGGAAATACCGGAGCCTTCATCAGCATATTGGAAGCTTGAATTGTTGAGCTGTAGTTTTTTTAGCAGCAGGTGCAGCGAGGGGCTGTTGGTATCGGCGGGTGGTGGCGGAGGGGCTGCCGCAGCGGGTATACGCGGTATATATTGTTGACGGAAAAAGCCCCGCAACCCATCGAGTTTAATGCCGCGGAATGCGTATACACCGTCATCTATCAGCAGGTCGTCCGGATCAACAAAAAGATTATCCCAGGCCAGCACCGCGTTCATACCGCCTGGAGCATCCAGGTAGCTTACCCTGACATGGCGGAGGGAAATATCTTTCAGGCGGAACTGCATGGTAGTGCCCGTAGCGGGAGAAATAGTATCCGGCGTGGTAGCAGGACTTACAAAAGCGTTGATAATAAACTGATAGTTAAAAACGGAATCGGTTGGATGCCGGTAGGCATTTACAATGAGGCTATCCCACTCCAGTTTGTCTATTTTCAGTTCATTGCCGATCAGTGAGAGCAGGTTGTAATGTACTTTGAGAGAACCGGTATAAAAGAGCGCCTGGTTGGAGGTATCGGCAACATACACATTACGAAGCTCCAGGTATTGCCACCATCTGACACGGAGATATCCAATCTGTACTTTGGTATGTAGTTTTTTTCTGAGATAACTTTCCCCCTGATCTCTCAGGTAGCTCTGGACACCGCTCAGTTGGAGTAATAAAACAAGTATTACGGGCAGAAAGAGCACCGCAACAATTGGCCATAAAATCCATCGCCACCAGCGGCGGCGGCCCTTTTTTTCTCCTGTTTCAGCTGGTTCTGTCACTATGATGTATTACGATAGTAAATTACTTAATATAAACGCAAAAGTGTATTTATGGTTTATTTGCGGGCAGGATAGTGCACCTGGCATTCGCCAGCGGGGTACAACAAAATCCATACCTTCGGGTAACAGGAATAAATAGTATTTGCAAGAATACATTAAATACGGTAACGGACACACTATTTTTTGGGTGCAGGATAAAAATGAATATGTGAAGCAGCGGTAACGGATCGTTGAAAATGGGGAGCTGTAGCAGGTTAAGAGGTAACCAAAAGATATTATTGTTTTATCACAGGTTTATTCCGTTGATTAAACCGATAGATGTAATACTCCAACTGATCTTTTTTTTCCCGGTCTGCTCTGAATTCGTCCAACAGCGTACTATCCTGGGGGAGTATATATTTACGGAGATTATAAGGGCTAAGATCCAGTATTTCACCGGTAACAATATTGAGTACTTTCTTGATGACAACAGGGGTGCTGATGTTATTAACAGTCATATCGGCCTGGTTGACATACCCGCGGGAAGGTTGCAGGCCATGTTGGGTGTAGATACAATAATAGCCGGTTTCTTCCAGTTTATTTAGCCCGTTGTCTTTTATATAGATATTTTTTCCATCACAGAATCCCCAGTACTTTTTCACTTTATGTTCCTGGCCGGAGGCGTCCCGGAGAATGAGCTCATTCCTGTTGGCGAGCAGGTATATCTGTGCAGCAGTGCTACGGTCTTTAATCAGAAGGTCGCCTTCTTCAGATGGGTTATTGGTCTGAAACTCTTCAAATGTTTTGTATAGTCCCTTTTTCAGCCTGGAAGCTTCGGTGATGAGCACCGGTTGCCGCACCGTTTGTGCGGCGGAAGAGAGCACAAACAACAGCAAACACCAAAGACACAACATTTGTTTCATGTGAACAAATGTATCCGGTTTGAGATTGGAATGGAGCAGAAATAGCTGAATGGGCTTATTTCTTCTGCTGGCCTGATAATTATATCTCCGACTTAAACAGGAAGAGATAAAAAACTATAGGCCGGGTAAAAACCCGGCCCGGCTGAAGGTTACAACAAAATCTAAACCTGCTTATGAGAAAAATGTTAATTCATTTGATCTTACAACGCCATTGCCTGCAGCGAATGGTCTTTACTTTCCAGTTGAGAGCTTCCCATCAGGAATTCATCAACTTTTCTGGCACATTCCCGTCCTTCACTGATGGCCCATACTACCAGAGACTGGCCGCGGCGCATATCTCCGGCGGTAAATACCTTCGGAATAGAAGTAAGGTAATCTTTTTCAGTGGCTTTTACATTCCCACGTTCATCTTTTTCCACTTCCAGTTGATCCAGAAGTCCGGTATGCTGCGGATGAACGAAGCCCATTGCCAGTAAAGCGAGCTCGCAGGGCAGATCCCTTTCAGAGCCAGGTACTTCAGAGAACTTTGCCGGACGGCCATCTGAACTGGAAGTCCATTCGATATCCACAACACGTAAAGCTTTCAGATGTCCTTTATCGTCACCGATGAAAGATTTCGTCGCAATTGCCCAGTGACGGTCTGCGCCTTCTTCGTGTGAAGAAGAAGTTTTCAGGATCATCGGATAAGTTGGCCAGGGCATGAACGGAGTACGTTCTCCCGGAGGCTTAGGCAGCAATTCCAGCTGAGTGACGCTGATAGCACCATGACGGTTACTGGTTCCGACACAGTCGGAACCGGTATCTCCACCACCTATCACAATCACATTCCTGCCTGTAGCCATAATATCATGGCCATCAACGGGGAGATTACCTACCCTTTTATTCTGCTGTTTCAGGAAATCCATTGCGTAATGAACGCCTTTCAACTCACGGCCTGCGATTGGCAGATCGCGCGGAATGGTAGATCCTCCTGCCAGTACTATAGCATTATACTCTCTCAGAAGATCGTTCGTACTAATATTAACCCCAACATTTGCATTGCACAGGAACACCACTCCTTCTTCTTCCATCAGTTTCACGCGGCGTTCTACCACCCATTTCTCCAGTTTGAAGTCGGGGATACCGTAGCGGAGAAGACCGCCAGGCGCATCATCGCGTTCGAAAACGGTTACAGAGTGACCTGCATAGTTCAGTTGGGCAGCAGCAGCGAGCCCGGCAGGACCGGAACCGATAACAGCTACTTTTTTACCGGTACGTACCCGGGGAGTTTTAGCCTGAACGAGGCCTTTATCGAAAGCGATTTCAATAATATGTCTTTCTATTTCCTCAATAGCCACCGGCGGCTGATTAATACCCAACACACAGGCGCTTTCACAAGGAGCCGGACAAATACGGCCGGTAAATTCCGGAAAGTTATTGGTGGATGTCAGAATATCATATGCTTCTTTCCAGTCCTGGCGGTATACAGCATCGTTAAATTCCGGAATCACGTTACCCAGCGGGCAACCGCTATGGCAAAAGGGCACGCCGCAGTTCATACAGCGGGCAGCCTGCTGATTTAATTTGTTTTCAGGGAAACGATCTACGAATTCATTGTAGTGCTTAACCCTTTCCCGGGGATCTGTTTTCCCGGGCAACTCGCGTGTAAATTCCAGGAATCCTGTAGGCTTACCCATAATTTTCCTCCACAAGTCCCTTACCTGCAAGGGATATTTTGAATGATGAATGTTAATTTTTTTCTCAGTGACCTACTTTCTGTCCCTGTACTTTACCTGATTTCAACACAGCCTTGTATTCTTTCGGGAATACTTTTACGAAGTGGCGCAGTTGGTTTTCCCAGTCTTTCAGGATAAACTTAGCTACGGTGCTGTTCGTATAGGCATGGTGTTTAGTGATCAGATCCTGCAGCAGAGTTACATCTTCCTGGTCCAGCGGATCGAGGTCGATCATATCCCTGTTGCATTGGTTGGCGAAATTGCCCTTGATATCGTATACATAAGCGATACCACCGCTCATACCGGCACCGAAGTTACGGCCGGTTTCCCCGAGGATAACGGCTTTACCACCGGTCATGTATTCGCATCCGTGATCGCCTACTCCTTCCACTACTATGGTAGCACCGGAGTTACGCACGCCGAAACGTTCGCCCGCTTTACCGCGGATATAGGCATCGCCGGAGGTAGCACCATAGAAGCAAACGTTACCGGCAATGATATTTTCTTCTGCTTTAAATCCGGCTTCGCCCTGCGGATACAGGATCAGTTTTGATCCGGACAGGCCCTTACCGAAGTAGTCGTTAGCTTCTCCTTCCAGTTCCAGCGTCAGACCTTTTGTAGTAAAGGCGCCGAAGCTCTGGCCTGCAGATCCGGTAAATTTAAAGTGGAGGGTATCTTCCGGCAGTCCTTCACTCTTATAACGTTTAGATACTTCGTTAGAGAGGATGGTACCAACTGTACGGTCCGTATTTTTAACAGTATACTGTTGATATACGCGTGCTTTCTTTTCCAGTGCGGGCTGTGCGGCTTTCAACAGCTGCCAGTCGAGCACTTCGGCAATACCATGATCTTGTTCTTCCTGTTTATAAAGACCGGTTTCAGCAGAAGCCTGTTCTTTATACAGGATCGGAGAAAGATCCAGTTTCTGTGCTTTCCAGTTGCCGATGTTATCGCGCACCTGGAGGCATTCTACCTGGCCTACCATTTCGTTGATGGTTCTGAAGCCTAGTTCAGCCATGATTTCGCGGAGTTCTTCCACGAGGAAGGTGAACAGGTTCACTACGTGCTGCGGATCGCCGGTGAAGCGTTTCCGCAGTTCCGGATCCTGGGTAGCAACACCCACAGGGCAGGTATTCACATGGCATTTACGCATCATGATACAACCTTCCACTACCAGTGCAGCAGTGGCAACACCCCATTCTTCCGCACCCAGCAATGTTGCAATAGCAATGTCGCGGCCGGTTTTCAGCTGTCCGTCTGTTTGCAGTACTACCCTGCTACGCAGTTTATTTTTTACGAGGGTCTGGTGCGACTCAGCGAGGCCGAGTTCCCAGGGCAGACCAGCGTGCTTGATAGAGCTTTCCGGAGAAGCGCCGGTACCGCCATCGTGGCCAGATACCAGTACCACGTCTGCGTGGGCTTTGGCAACACCTGCAGCGATGGTACCAACACCTGCTTTAGATACGAGCTTCACGCTGATACGGGCAGCACGGTTGGCGTTTTTCAGATCGTAGATCAGCTGAGCCAGATCTTCGATAGAATAAATATCGTGGTGAGGAGGCGGTGAAATAAGGCCTACACCCGGAGTGGAGTGCCTAACTTTCGCGATCCAGTCGTCCACTTTATGGCCGGGCAGCTGTCCGCCCTCACCGGGTTTTGCACCCTGCGCCATTTTGATCTGTAATTCGTCGGCATTGGTCAGGTAGTAGCTGGTAACCCCGAAACGGGCGCTGGCAACCTGTTTGATGGCAGAACGCATAGAGTCGCCGTTTTCGAGCAGCTCATAGCGGAGCTCATCTTCCCCACCCTCACCGGTATTACTTTTAGCACCGATGCGGTTCATGGCAATAGCGAGTGTGGAGTGTGCCTCGTGAGAAATAGAGCCAAAGCTCATCGCACCGGTTGCGAACCGTTTGAAGATGCTGCTGGCTGGTTCTACTTCGTCAATAGAAATAGATGGCCGGTTAGGTTTGAAGCTAAACAGACTGCGCAGCGTTGCTGCCTTTTCAGCCTGATCGTTCACGGCCTTGGAATATTTCTTGAATGCAGCGTAGTCGCCCATCCGGGTGGAGAGCTGCAGATAGTGTATAGTGGTTGGATTGAAGAGGTGGAACTCTCCTTTACGTTTCCACTGGTATACACCACCTTCTGTCAAACGCTGTACGGGTGTTTCCTTACGACCATATCCCATCCAGTGTTTGGCCAGTGTTTCGCGGGCGATTTCATCGAGGCCGAGGCCCTGGATACGGGAAACTGCGCCGGTGAAATATTTATCAACGGTAGCCTGGTTGATACCGAGTATTTCAAAAATTTGTGCACCCTGGTAAGATTGCAGGGTAGAGATGCCCATTTTGGAGAAAACCTTTAACAGGCCTTCGCACACCGCTTTGATGTAGTTCTTTTTCAGTTTGTCGACATCCTGGGCAGTATCCAGGTTGCCGCTCAGCTTCATATCACGGATGGTGCTGAGTGCCAGGTATGGGTTGATGGCAGTGACGCCAAAGCCCAGCAGGCAGGCAAAGTGATGTACTTCCCATACATCGCCGGCTTCCACAATCAGTCCTACCTGGCCACGATAGCCTTTCCGGATCAGGTGGTGGTGAACGGCAGATGCAGCGAGGATAGAAGGCATCGCGGCGTGTTCGGAGTCGATGGCGCGGTCGGAAAGGATAATCACCTCAAATCCGTCTTCCACGGCATCCACGGCATAGCGGCACAGGCGCGCCAGGCCTTTCTCGAGCGAACCGGGTTTACCATCGGCTTTGAAATAGGTATGCAGTGTTTTGGCCTGGAATAAACCAGTGTCGATACTGCGGATCTTTTCAAGTTCGTGGTTGTTAAGGATAGGATGACGCAGCGAAACACTGTGGCAGTGTAACGGATCTTCATCCAGCAGGTTGCCGTTGTTACCTACGAAGGTAGCGAGCGACATTACCAGTCTTTCCCTGATAGGATCAATCGGAGGATTGGTTACCTGGGCAAAGAGTTGTTTGAAATAGTTACAGAGGTGCTGGGGCTGGTTGCTCAATACCGCCAGCGGCGTATCGGTACCCATAGATCCCACAGGCTCCTTGCCATCTATCGCCATTGGTGCGATGATGTGCTCCAGATCTTCGGTGCTGTAACCAAAAGCGCGCTGGTATTTAAAGATCTGCTCGTGCTCCAGATGGGTAAAGGTTACCCTGGGTTCAGGCAGTTCTTCCAGGCGGATCTTGTATTTATTCAGCCACTCGCCGTACGGTTGCTGGGAGCAGATTTGCTGCTTCAGCTCTTCGTCGCCGATGATACGGCCCTGGTCCATGTCTACAATGAACATTTTACCAGGCTGCAGGCGGCCTTTTTCTTTTACATTTTTAGGATCAACAGGCAGTACACCGGCTTCAGAAGCCATGATCACCCGGTCGTCTTTGGTTACAACAAAGCGGCTCGGGCGCAGACCGTTACGGTCGAGCGTAGCGCCGATGATCTTACCATCGGTGAAGGAAATGGAAGCAGGTCCGTCCCAGGGCTCCATCAGGGAAGCGTGGTATTCGTAAAATGCTTTCTTTTCCTCGCTCATGCTTTCATTACCATCCCATGCCTCAGGAACCAGCATCATCATTACATGCGGGAGGGAACGGCCGGTCATGGTCAGGAGCTCAATAACGTTGTCCAGGCTGGCGGAGTCGGATTGTCCTTCTTCCACAATAGGGAGCAGCATTTCCATTTCTTCTTTGGAGAAGTATTTGGTAACGAAGTCCCTTTCGCCGGCGCGGAGCCAGTTAAGGTTCCCCTTGAGGGTGTTGATCTCACCATTGTGGGCAATATAGCGGTAAGGGTGAGCCAGTCTCCAGCTGGGGAAGGTATTAGTCGCAAACCTTGAGTGGATGAGGGCAAAGGCGGATACCATTTTCTCATCACTCAGGTCAGTATAATAATGACGTACCTGATAGGTAGTCAGCTGACCTTTATAAACGATGGTTTTATAGGAAAGGGACGCGATATAGAAAAGCGACTTTTCCTTCGGAACAGTATTGCGAACGGTTTTGGAAACGTAATTGCGGAGTACGAATAATTTGCGTTCAAAAACTTCCGGATCACTGATATGATAAGGGCAGGCAATAAATACCTGCTCAATTTCGGGCTCTACAGAAAGTGCGGATTCTCCGATGCCATCAGGGCGAACGGGAACTTTACGATAGCCCAGAATCTCCAGGCCCAGATTCTCAGCACTGCGTTGAAAAATTTCGCGGCATTCTTCCCTCCAGCGGGGCTCTTTCGGAAAGAAGACCATGCCTACACCATATTTTCCAAATTCCGGCAGGCGAATACCCAGTTTCAGGCATTCGTCGTACAGAAATTCGTGTGGCGTCTGAAACAGTATACCTGCACCATCTCCCGTATTCTGCTCACAGCCGCAGGCTCCGCGGTGTTCCATGTTTTCCAGCATGGTTAAGGCATCACGAATGATCTGGTGGGATTTACAACCCTTGATATGAGCTGTGAACCCTGTTCCGCAGGCATCATGTTCAAATTCCGGACGGTATAAACCTCGCGTTTGCTTCACTTCATCCATTTGGTTTAGATTTTTTGCTTTGGCACACTATCCCCTCTGACTTGCGCCGCGGGTGATGGTGTACGATATAATTTGGGAACGGTATAAAGATACTAAAGGAATGAGACATTTTTTATACAAACTTTTGTTAGGCGGTTAAAATTTAGAAAAAAATAAAATGAAGTGGTTAATTGTTAGAATTTTTGAAAAAATGAATGCCCGGTTGGGGTAACTTCAGGGGTTAAGGGGAAGCAGGCTCAACCAATTTAAAAGCAGGAAATCACACCGGGTTATCAAGGTCTTTTATTGATGAACCCACTATATCTTTGGCAAGTAACCACAATTTACTCACTCCTATACCGTAACTGTATGCCAACAAAAGCAACGCTCGCATTTTTAGCACTGGTATTGGGCGCGATTCAGCCGGCCAGCGCACAACAATTGCCCGAAGATACTGCTGCTCATGCAAAAAGCAATGCCCGGAAGAGAATTTCGCTCGACGAGGGCCAGCCCTTCTCCCCTGCCAGCCGGCAGGTAAAGATCGCCGGAATAACCGTTGTCAATGCTTTATGGGATACCAGCCGCCTGGGCTTCCTGCAGGTAGGGCTTTTTAATAAAAAGGTGGAAGCCGTTCCGGATAAGCCTATGGGAACGTTTCTCCAGGATTACATAAATGCTGCCTATGGGAATCTCTATCAGCCCGGAAACGTTACGTTGTTGTGGGTGGTTGAGGAACTGCGTATCGGCGAACGAACCGGCGCCATGAGTGAAAAGGCCTTTATACGTCTGAAAGCAACCGCCTATGCTACAAAGGACGGCAGGGCGTTCAGACCGGTAACCTCCATCGACGAAGTGAAACAGGTGGGTGGCATGGATGTCACGCACAAACACAAGAGTAATATCACGAAAGCATTCAAAAAGCTCTACGAGGAGTCTGTTGCCCACCTGGATACTGCTCTGCCTGATGCGCCGGCCATCACCTATGACGATGTAGTCAAGAAACACACCGCCCGGCGGGAAGCCCCGGCGCTGAAAGTTAGCAAGATGGATGATGGGGTGTATTTGTCTTATGAAGATTTCCTGCAGAATAAGCCTGCCATCACCCGGTTTGACCTGAGTGGATCAAATGTCCGTGCCCGTGTATACACTGTTGCTTCCGACGGCGGGAAGTCTGAAGTGCCGCAATATTGGGGAGTAGTAAAGAACGGAGAAGTATACAAGTATAAGGAAGGCCGTCTTATACCGCTTGAGCGGGATGGATTCGGCTATGTCATTTCCAGCTATATCGCCGATTATAAAAGGCGGAACAGGTCTATCATCTGGGGATCTGTAGCCGGAGGGATCACGGGAGCAGCTATTATGAGCGCATCTACCGGTCTGCAGTACGCTGATGCATTCCCAACCCTGAAAGTGTCGCCTGAAGCTACGGCGATAGATATGGAGACAGGGGAATTTATTTTTTAGGGAGAATTACGAATTAGGAATTACAAATTACGAAAATGCCGGGGAGATAGTAGCGAAGTGGATCTTCGCGTTTACTATCTCCCCGGCATTTTCGTAATTTGTAATTCCTAATTCGTAATTCTCTTCTACGGTTCAAACAAAAACACCGTCTTCCCATTTTTTACCTGCATTCTCAATGGCTCACTAAGCTGGCTTTCATTCTGCATTCTGTCCAGCGCAGTTACTACATAAGTGTACATCCGGCCTTTTACGTAGGTAATATCCTTGTATTCAGGATCAGAGGCCTGCTGCAGTATCGAGAGTATTTTCGTTGGGTCATTGACGTTAATGGGCTCATTTTGCTCAAAGCGATAGAGGACATACTGTTTGGTACGGCCACTGGTATCATCGTCGGTCCAGTGGATTTCCAGGCCACCGGGCCGTTCGAAGGCATCGATAAAATAAGGCGCATCCGGTGTTTGCTTAGGCAGCCAGTTCATGATCGGGCGCAGTGCCGGATATTTGTAAACGCGGTTGCGCAGGATATCTTCCAGCCCCAGCGGGTTACCGCGGAAGGAGGCAGCACTGTAAAAGATGCTTCCCTGAATGGTGCCGAGCGTACGGGCCTCCTCAATCTGGGCCGGTATTTCGTTAGGGTCTTTCCAGGCGGCGTTGCTGCCGATGCGGTATACGCCGTGCCCGATATACACCTGCCGTCCGTAGCCGTGCTGGCTCCACCAGTTCAGCAGTATCTCATAGTCTGCCAGCCGGTGGCCTCGCTCCCAGTACAACTGGGGCGCCACATAATCGATCCAGCCTTTCTTCAGCCATTTCAGGATATCAGCATAGAGATCATCGTAGTTGGTTTGTCCGCCTTTGGTATAGGATCCTTCCGGATCTTTATCTTTATTGCGCCATACCCCAAATGGGCTGACACCAAATTTTACCCAGGGCTTTTCTGCTTTGATAGCTACACTCAGCAGCTGTATAATAGCATCAACATTGGCTCTGCGCCAATCGTCCTTCATCATATTGTTCCCATACAGGCGGTAAGAACTGTTGTCCGGGAACTCTTTTCCCGGAACACGATAAGGATAGAAATAATCGTCAAAGTGCACAGCGTCGATGTCATATCGTTTTACCACATCCCTTATCACATTCGTCACGTATTCGCGGACTTCCGGGATGCCCGGATCGAAATATTTTTTGTTGTCGTAGGTGACGAACCACTGTGGTTTCAGACGGGTAATGTGGTTGGGAGCCACACTACTGCGACTGACATTAAAAACAGCGCGATAAGGATTAAACCAGGCATGGAATTCCATTCCACGGCGATGGGTTTCATCGATCATGAATTGCAAGGGGTCGTAATACGGATTCGGGGGCTGCCCTTGCACGCCTGTCAGGTATTCCGACCAGGGCTCGAATGACGAAGGGTAAAATGCATCGGTTGCCGGACGGATCTGTACCACCACGGCATTCATGCCATTGCGCTGCTGCTGGTTTAATATAGCGATGAACTCCTGTTTTTGTTGTTCTGTGCTAAGCCCGCGCCTTGATGGCCAGTCGATATTCTCTACTGTTGCTATCCACACTGCCCGCAGTTCCCTTTTGGGCGATACCTGGGCCCACGCCTGTTGTGCCAGGGTAACCCATAATATCGCGCCAGCTATAAATTGCTTCAACATCTGCCTTACTTTATACGTAAGATGCGAAAATAGCAAAAAGCAGGTCTGGTTGGATATAATTATGTGATTCTTATGAAGATAGCTATTTAATCTTTCCGCAGATTTACGTTAAACGCCGGTGCCTTATAGTCTTTCGGCAGGTGATCCGGCGGTATAGTAACGGTATTGCCATCGCGATGTGCATGGTAGTTGGGCGACATAATCTCCACTCCTGCCGCATTGAACTGGTTCTGGATATTTTCATGCAACCCGGAATAAATGCCGGCCATATGATCCGGATGATCTGTATAGACATTCAATTCATAAGCCACAGAAAAATCGTTCAGTGCGGTTTGCAGTACGAACGGTTTTTTATCAGCCAGGATCCCGTCGGTGGCCAGTGCGGCCTTTATCAGCAGCTCATGTACCTGCGGCCAGGGAACATCATATCCTATGGTGACGGTCGTGTGCAGGATCAGGCCGAGTTCTTTGCTGGAAGTAGTAAAGTTGATAGTGTGGCCGCTTAATATACTGGCATTGGGAACTGTAACTTCCTCATTCCTGACTGTGCGCAGCCTGGTTACCAGCAAATTCTTTTCTATCACATCTCCCATAACCTCCCCTATTTTAACCCGGTCGCCTATCTTAAAAGGGCGCATATAAGTAATCACAAAGCCCGCAATCACATTGGATATAGCCGATGACGAACCAAGGGAGAAAAGGATCCCCAGGAAAACAGATACTCCCTGAAAAATTTTGGAATCCGATCCGGGCAGATAAGGGAAAATGACAACAAACATGAATGCATACAACAGGAACTTTACACCGCTGCCTGTGGGGCGTGCCCAGTCTGCATAAAATCCTTTAATAGACAGGTTGCCGGTTGCAATTTCTTCTGCCAGATAATTTACCAGCTTAACAAGATACCTGGTGATCACATAAATGACCAGTATGGTAAGGAGTTTAGGGAGATAATGAACAAAGCTCAGGGATATTGATTTAATCGGAGCTAATGTCCACGAGATGAGTTTATCGGCGATGCCTCTTGTCCACGGAAATATGCTGAAAACAAATGGCAGTGTGATATAAAAGACCAACAGAATAAGAATGATCCTCAGGATGCGCAGCCCATTAAAGATAAGCCCCATCTGCTTTTGCTGGTTCAGCAATGCGTACTCCTTTACCCTGATGCCTTTGAAGTAGTGATCCTTATTGCGGACGATTTTTTTCCGTAATCGTTTAAACAGGCGGTTGATGCCAAATACAATCAGGGAAAATACAACGATGATCAGCAGCAGCCAGGCAATTCTGATGAGGATGTGTTGCAGACTGTTTTCCTGTTTTGTCTGCAATACGGCTTTGCGGATAGCTGCTGCATATTGTTGTGCCACCCGGGCCTTATCTTCATTGAGCCATAGCGCGTCGTCATCTGTTATGGTCAGGAGTACAAGGTCGTTATAGACTACATCGATGTTGCTTTCATTGGGGACAACGACCACGGAATCGGCAACGAATAGCGGGTCTTCTGCCAGCCGGGTTACTTTATGATCAATGTTTGCAGCCCGGTCACTTGGCTGAAATGGTCCCAGTTTATTATATACAAAGAAAAGGGTATCGCCGAAGGGAGCAACCGGAATCCCTGCATTGGAGGCTCTGAGCAGCTGAATGCGTTGCAGGGAGGCTGCTTTTTTAATGGAATCGGCCTTCTCAAAAGCAACCAGCTTTTCCTGTAGTTCTTTCTTCCTGCTGTTGTTTTCCTGTGTGAGCTGCCGGAGTTGCGCTTCCAGGGCCTGTCGTTGTTCTCCATCAGCTTTCTGGAGGGAATCATTTTCGCGGAGTAACCGGGTAGTGAGCACCAGCTGTGAATCGGCCTGTGCATTGGAGGATGTGCGACGGCTACTGTCTGCCTGTGCCACGGCGCAACAGGCAATGCCTGTGAACACCGCCAACAGGATAAGGATAGAAGAAAAACATCTCATTCCTTTAAAATACGTAAAATTCCTGTCCTGCAGCCGATATCCGGAAAGTTATATCTTCCGCCTGGCGTATTGGCTATAGTCCGGGAGAATAGCCTGGTATTCCTCGTGCATCAGTGGCGATGTAAGCAGGAAATCAGCAGATGCCCGGTTGCTGGCCATTGGAATATTCCAGACAACACCCAGTCGCAATAAAGCCTTGATATCGGGATCGTGTGGTAATGCTTCCATCGGATCCCAGAAGAAGATGATGACATCCAGCTCGCCGGTGGCTACGAGAGCACCTATTTGCTGATCGCCGCCCAGGGGGCCGCTCAGTAATTTTCTGACGGGGATATCCAGTGCCTGTTCGATCAGCTGGCCGGTGGTACCCGTGCCGTAGAGCTCATGGCGACTTAACACTGTTTTATTGTACGTGGCCCATTCTATCATCTCTGCCTTTTTATGGTCATGAGCAATAAGGGCAATACGTTTGCGTGCTTTAAGGACTTTCGTTGTTTGCATAATTGAGCACAAAAGTAATAAGTGACACGCAATAAATGTGAGAATTTATAATGTTTTAATGTCTGTCAGCTGTGTCAAGCGTACCCAGATCCCGGTCGAAAATATACAACCCGCCTTTATCCTCACCGATGAGTTTCAGCTTATCGAGGATCTGCCGGGCCATGCGTTCTTCTTCGATCTGCTCGGTTACATACCATTGCAGAAAGTTGTGAGTGGCGTAGTCTTTTTCGCTCAGGCATATATCCACCAGGTTATTGATCTCTTTGGAAACGAGCAATTCATGACTGAATACATGTTCAAAAATTGAGTGTATGTTTTTGAAATTATGGGTGGGTTGCTTCAGTGCAGGAACCAGACCGTGGCCGCCCCGTTCATTGATGAACTTTATCAGCTTCAGCATGTGTATCCTTTCTTCGTCTGAATGACGATACAGGAACTGGGCGATACCATTGTAGCCCTGTACTTCTGCCCAGGAAGCCATCGCAAGATAATATTGGGAAGAGGCAGCTTCCATTTCCACCTGCTGATTGAGGGCATCCTGGATTTTGGGAGATAGTTCTTTCAATAACATGACGAAAAATTTGTATAATTAGAAGAAGATGCAGACAGAGAAGGGATATCACTGCTGCTTATAACGAGATTGTTAATTTCGATGGCCTATATTCCGGATGCGCCGGAATTTCTGCCCGAAAAACGTTACCTTTGCCGTAGTAAATTAGGATAAAATGATTAAAACAGGAAATCCGATCATTAGCATATATACAGAAATGACACCTAACCCGGAAACAATGAAGTTTGTGGCAAACAAGCTGTTGTATCCCGGTAAGAGCATTGATTTCCCGGATGAAGCCAGCGCAAAACCGTCTCCTTTGGCCGTGGAACTCTTCAGCTTCCCATTCATCAGGGGCGTGTTCATCATGGCTAACTTTATTACGCTTACAAAAACCAGTGATACCGACTGGAACGATATAATCCCCACCGTGAAAGCCTTCCTGAAAGAATATCTGGAAGATTCCCGGCCTATTATCAATGAAGATGAGGTGGTTGTCACCAAATCTGCTGCCAGCAACGAAGTAAGCGCAGACGATACCGATGTGGTTAAACGTATCAAGGAATTGCTTGAAAACTACGTGAAACCAGCTGTAGAAATGGATGGCGGTGCTATTCAGTTTAAGGATTATGAGAACGGCACAGTGAAGCTGATGCTGCAGGGCTCCTGCTCAGGTTGTCCTTCTTCCATGATCACACTGAAAGCCGGCATCGAAGGTATGATGAAGCGCATGATCCCTGAAGTGAAAGAAGTGGTAGCAGAAGCAGAATAAGCCATAGTTGAGTGAATGATAGTGTTAAACGAAAGCACAGTCTTTATTGGCTGTGCTTTTTTTTAGCATGCAGTTTCCATGTTAACAACCCTGTGGATGAAGAAAACAGCGATTATTGATATGAAAGGATTCGGACTGATGATGGCCGGACTGGCGATTGCCATGACGCCGGCACAGGCACAGCAAAAGAAAGGTATCGACAGCACTGCTGCTGTTGTTACCTATGGCTTCAGCAGTAACGGGAAACCGGTACCGGGGAACGGGCTGCAATTATTTATCGATGGCCCGCGGGCCCATATTGTACCTGGCGGGAGTAAACAACAGGAGCAACAATACCTGCAGTTACACGAACAGGCTACCATGCAGGTACTTACACTGAATAACGGAGATGTATACACGCTGAAGAAGGGATTCGGAGAATACGCTACCCCGGAACTGCTGCCGGATACTGCTACCATTCTCGGCTATGTTTGTAAGAAAGCAAAACTCTTTATCCGTTCCAATACCATAGAAGTATGGTATACCAACAACCTTAAGCTGAAAGGAACTCCCAGTATCAGTATTGCTCCCGGGCTCGGACTGGTGCTGAAAATAGTACGTAACGGCAACAGCGAAACTTTGGCGAAGAGCATTTCTTACCGGAAAATCACCCCGGCAGAACTGGCCTGGCCGGCAAATACCGGGACACTAACAGACGATGCTGCTTACATGCGTCAGGTGATCGATAGCCGTTATACCACCATCCCCATATTCGATCAGGAGCAGATCAGCTGGGGCAACAATACCCCCAATCCATCAGGAGAGCAGGAAGGAATCACTTATCACTACGCGGGAGGCACTATCATCCTGAAAAAAGTTAAGCTGCCGGCACCGCGTAAAGGAGAGAACCTGTTCGCAGAGCTGACACAATACTCTAACGGGGATGCCTATGACCGCACAGGCGCTGTATTTATGATTCCGACAGACAAGCAGTTATCGTTTCTGGATGGCCTGCAGAAAGGCGTAGGGGCGTTACCGTTATTCACTGCCGCCAACGGGAAGAAGTATCAGGGAATGGTGGCAACAGACAATTACCTGCCAGCCCTGGAAATTCTGAGATTTTTTACTCCATTCGGTGTAAGACAGTTTAACAATCAGGTGAAAATTGCCGGTTATAACTGGGCGGATTCAGTGATCTATAAGCAGGATATCACGGAACTGCACAGCCGCTTGCAGGGAGAAGTCTGGTTGGGCGTTTATATCGGCAACTATGATAAAGGCGGACATAAAGTAAGCCTGCGATTGAAATATTATCCCGGAGATCCGGAAGATGAAAATAGGCCTGGTGGCAACTGGGTTTACCCGATCTTTAATACCACCAATCTGATGGAAATGGCCGGACAGGAATATCCTACCCTGTTCGATAAGGATTCCCTGAAAGCAACGGTTGATATCCCGGCGGGTATCAGGCATCTGCAGTTACGATTCCTTACTACAGGCCATGGTGGCTGGGGAGGCGGAGACGAATTCAATCCTAAGCAAAACGAGATTTTCGTGGATGGGAAAAGAGTGTATCACTTTATTCCCTGGCGCACCGATTGTGCTACCTACCGCTTATCGAACCCGGCATCCGGAAATTTCGGTAATGGTTTATCGTCGTCGGATCTGAGCCGTTCCAACTGGTGCCCGGGTACACTAACATCTCCGGTGATTATATCGCTCCCTGATATCGCCCCGGGCCGGCATACCATACAGGTAGCCATTCCGCAGGGAAAGCCGGAAGGAAGCAGCCAGAGTTTCTGGAATGTATCCGGAACACTGATAGGTGAGAAATAGCAAATTTTCCGGGATGCAGCTACTGTATCCCGGAAATCTTATCATATTCGCATTATGAACGATTTATACCAGGGATTTCTACAGGGATTACATGAGATGACCGGATGGGAATTGGTGGCTGTTTTCTTCGCAGTATTGTCTGTTATTTTCCAGAAAAACAACAACATCCTGGTTTATCCAACCGGTATCATCAGCACAGGGATTTACACCTATCTTTTATCGCGAGCGCACTTCAAGCTATACGCAGATGCCATCCTGAATGCCTATTACCTTGTAATGAGTGTATATGGCTGGATTTATTGGGCCAAAAAGGGGGCGTCCACTCCTCATACACCGGTGACGCATGCCGGAAAACGGGAACTGGGTACGGCAATATTAATCGCTGTGGGCGGATGGGGGCTCTTTTATTTCCTGTTAAGCCGCTTTTCCGACTCCAATGTTCCGGTGATGGATGCCTTCGTTTCCGCCACCGCCTGTGCCGGAATGTGGCTGCTGGCAAAGAGAAAGGTAGAAAACTGGATATTCCTGAATATTTCCAATCTGGCAGCCATTCCGCTGCTGTCCTATAAGCATCTTTACCCAACGGCCGCATTGACGGTCTTTTTGTTTATCATTGCTGTTTTCGGGTATTTCGACTGGCGAAGAATTGTACGGGAAAGAGAAACACTCCATTCATGAAGAAAGTAGTTGTAATAGGGCCGGAATCCACCGGTAAAAGTACGCTGAGTGAACAGCTGGCAGCCCGTTTTAACACGGTGTGGACACCCGAATACGCGCGCGAATATATCGACAAGCTGAACAGGCCCTATGAACAGTCAGATCTGTTGGAGATTGCCAGGGGGCAGGTGGCCCGGGAACGGCAATTGATGCCGCAAGCCAACCAGGTATTGATCTGTGATACGGATCTATACGTAATAAAAGTGTGGAGCGAGCATAAATACGGCAATTGTGCCCCGGAGATCCTGGAAATGCTATCTGTACAGCATTGCGACCTGTACCTGCTTACTTATATTGATCTGCCCTGGGAAGAAGACCCGCAACGTGAGTATCCCGATCCGGAGATGAGGCACTACTTCTATGACCTATACAGAAACATCGTTTCCTCGACTGGTATACCCTGGGTTGATATCAGAGGAAGTTATGAAGAACGTACGGCAAAGGCTGTGGCTGCGGTAGAACAATGCATTACTTCCGGCCGGTAACTAATTCCATAATGTCGGGATCCGGTGCAAGGTTCCGCATCTGAATGAGGATCCGGTGCTGGCGCCAGACAGTGATACGCGCAGGAGGATTGATCGTATATTTGACAGGGTTAGGCAGGCATGCGGCGATCATCGCAGATTCCTCGCGATTGAGGCTGGCTGCATTTTTATGGAAGTTTGCCTGGGCGCAGGCTTCCACCCCAAATATCCCCTCTCCCATCTCGGCAACATTCAGGTATACTTCAAGGATACGTTGTTTCCCCCAGATCTTTTCAATCATAAAGGTGAAATATACTTCCAGCCCTTTTCTGAACCAGCTGCGGCCCTGCCAGAGGAATACGTTCTTGGCAACCTGCTGGCTGATGGTACTCGCGCCTTTTATCTTTTTACTTTCCTGGTTATGTTTCATCGCCTTTTCGATAGACTTGAAATCAAAACCATTGTGATCGGTGAACAGTTGATCTTCACTGGCAATAACCGCCAGTTTCGCGTGTTGGGATATTTCGTTGTAGCCAACCCAGGTTTTCTGTAATTTCTTATCAGTGCCCCAAAGGCTGAACCAGCTGGAGATCTGAGTAATAGTGACAGGCGGGTTCACCCATTTTAGCAGGATGATATATAAAAACTGTGCAACAATTAGAAATAATAAAACTCTCTTCAGTCTCCTCCACGTTCTGGGAACAATGCCTTTTAAACTCATCGCGTAGGTTTAGAAAAAATCGGGCTGAAAGGTAGGCAAAAAGGCTGAAAGCGTAAAGCTGAATACAAAAAGCAATTGAGGCATATTTTGTAACTTTAAAGTATGTTATTGAACGTACACCCGGATAACCCTAATTCCAGGCATATTAAGACAATTATTGAATGTTTGAAGGAAGGAGGGATTATCATTTACCCGACGGATACGGTGTATGGCCTGGGTTGTGATATTACACAGCACAAAGCCATAGAGCGTATCGCAAGAATCAAGCATATAGATCCGAAGAAAGCGCAGTTTTCATTCATCTGCTACGATCTGAGCCACTTGTCTGACTACGCTAAAAGTGTGGACACGCCTGTATTCAGAATGCTGAAGAAAGCCCTGCCGGGGCCATATACATTTATTCTGCCGGCGAGCAGAATGGTTCCGAAGTTACTTAAGACGAAGAAAGATACAGTTGGTATCAGGGTACCGGATAACAATATCTGCCGCACCATTGTAAAGGAACTGGGTAATCCGATTATGAGTACTACCCTTCCGATAGAAGATTATGTAGAAGAATATACTGATCCGGAGATTATTTATGAGAAGTTTGGCAGCCAGGTGGATATTGTGATAGACGGAGGTCCGGGCGGAATGGGATTTTCCACGGTTGTAGATTGTACCGGGCCGGAACCTGTATTAATCCGCGAAGGTATGGGCAGTTTCGAAGAAATTTCCTGATGAAGAAATATGAGGTACATCGTGCTTATATCAGCTTTTATTTTAGTCTCCGCCGGTATTGTGGCGGGGCAGACGCCGATGTGGAAGCCCCTGTTGCCTGTAAAACCATTTAAGCTCCTGCCACTCTCCATCAGCCCTGTGAAGCCAGTTGGCGCATTAACACCGGCTACACCCGCTCCTTATTCTGTATACCCGGTATTCCGCCCTACTCCGGATGCCTATTATAAGCAGTATTTCGGTTTTTTCTGCAAACAGGAATGGATACTGGAGAAACACACGGGAATGCCGTTGAAGTTGCGGGTAGGGAGAATGACGAATTAGGAATTACGAAATAACGGGGGAGATAGTAAACGCGAAAATTAACTTCGCTACTATCTCCCCCGTTATTTCGTAATTCCTGATTCTTTACTTAACGCCTAATTTCTTCGCAACATCGGCAGGTAGTGCTTTCTTGTTTACCATGAAGCAGGTGGTTTTGTATGCGAAGTAAGGGACAGACGCGTAGAAGTAGCCCTGGCCCGGATTTTCTGTTCCCCAGGAGTTCTTGACACGGAAGTATTTGTTTCCGTTCTGATCTTTCACCAGGCCTACGATATGCATACCATGATCGTCCTGGGTTTCGTAATTATCGAATGCCAGCTGGCGAACTTCAGGGGTAATAGTTTTTTCCTTGCCAGGTTCGAGGAAGACATTTTTCCTTTCATCAGGCGACATATCAGTCCAGTCTTTTTCCGGAACGATCGCCAGTCCCTGTCTGAAGTTGAATCCTTTTTCGCTTACATCTGCAGCCCAGGCTATAGAGTAGCCATTCATAACGGCATTTTCTGCGACATTCGTGAATTCATCAAGAGGAACGTTATATACCCTTTCCCAATTCCAGTTATCCGGTACTTCCAGTACAAACTGGGAATAATATGGATGGTGAGTAAAGGAAGAAATGATTACATAATCGTCAGCATTCAGGCCCAGTTCTTTGGCGAATGATTGCGGAGTATATGTTTTACCATCGTACTGGAATTTTTCAGGAGCATCTCCCATGTAAGCATTCAGCACGCCATCCAGCGCTTTGGACCATTCAGGATTGATGGAGCCCTGGGCGTTACCGATTTTGGTAACCATGCCCTCGAGCAGGCCTTCCATTTCTGCGTGATTATATGTTTTGACTTTATTGCCATCGTAAACGCTTTGTGGCACCATGCCGTATTTGCGAAGGCACAGCAGGTCATCCGGGAATCCGCCGCCTTCACCGAAGTTGGCTTTCCCGTGCATACGCACGAAGTTGGCAGCTTTCAGGGGATACATCTTGCGGACAACATACATTTCACTAAGATTTAGCCCTTTGTACTTGCTGTTCCGCAGCAGTTCTGACTCAAAAAAAGACAGGCCGGAAAAAGACCAGCAGGTGCCGGTATTACCCTGGTTCTGTACATCGCCGGCTTCCAGATTTTTTAATACAGTAAACTGGTAGTGGCTTCCTTCAACGTTGGTGGTGTTTTGTGCAAATGCCCCAATGCTGCAAAGCATAGCAGCACTCATTATCCATTTCTTCATAAGTTATGACAGATTTAAACAGGCACCAAATGTAAAGGAAAGCAGGTATTTGACCGATTAAAAGATGGATGAGCGGGCTTTGCTACAGATAAACAGGACCAGGTTATTTAGATTCATATTGTTGCCGGGTGATCTCCCATTCCCAGAGATCTTCTCCTTCTTTATTTTTTATTGTTCCCACAAATCGCATTCCTGCTTTTTGTAATATTTTAACCGAGGCGTTGTATTCTTCTTCCGTGTGGGCAATGACTCGATGCACATAAGAATGGCCGAATGCAAAACGGATCAGGGCCCCGGCCATTTCTGTACCGAATCCTTTTTCCCTGTAATCGGCAGTGATTTCGTAGCCTATTTCCACGGTGCCATCGCCATTGGGCTTTCCTTTGAAGCCGCCCGCTCCTATCAGCCGTTCATCGGCACGGTGGATCACCAGGTAAAAGAACCAGCCCAGCATCGCCGGGTCGTTGCGCAATTTATCATATGCAACCAGGACCATTTCGGGATATTCTGTCCAGCCGTCAGGGATTGAAATTCCAAGCAGGTCGGCCAGATGGTCGTTGCCTTGTAACAACAATTCGAAATGCTCAAGGGAGCACGGCAACAATTGTAGTCGAGGTGTTTGGATCATATAAGAAAACTAGTAAACTGTTTTGGGAAAAGCAAGAAGTAGCTGCCCGCTCTTAGTAGCAGGCAGCTAATAGCTTTTTAATGTGCTTCCAGCCAGTTGTTACCAGTGCCCATTTCTGCTTCAACAGGAACGGACATTGGCAGGGCATTCCGCATAAGATCTAAAATAAGGGGTTTGATCACTTCCAGTTCAGAACGGTGAGCATCAAAAACCAATTCGTCATGTACCTGCAACAGCATACGTGACTTGAAATTATGGGCTTTGAATGCTTTATGAATAGATATCATTGCCAGCTTGATCATATCGGCAGCAGTTCCCTGAATAGGCATATTGATGGCGTTTCTTTCAGCGAAGCCACGCACCACTGCATTGGAGGAGTTGATGTCTTTCAACCATCTCTTTCTGCCAAGAATAGTTTGTACATATCCATGTTTCTGTGCAAACTTCACCTGGTCTTCCATGTATTGCTTAATAGATGGATACTGTGCAAAATAGTTATCGATCAGCGTTTTGGCTTCGCTTCTCGGAATACCAAGATTTTCAGAAAGCCCGAATGCGCTCACACCATAGATGATTCCGAAGTTTACGCTTTTGGCATTGCGACGCATTTCCGGTGTCACGGCATCGAGTGCTACATTGTATACTTTGGCGGCAGTAGCAGCGTGAATATCGATCCCTTGTGTAAATGCAGCAGTCATTTCCTTATCGCCGCTGATCGCCGCAATAATGCGCAGCTCTATCTGCGAATAGTCAGCAGAAAGCAACACGTACTCATCGTTGCGGGGAATAAACGCTTTGCGTATTTCCCGGCCTCTTTCCGTGCGTATCGGGATGTTCTGAAGATTCGGATTATTAGAGCTCAGACGACCGGTTACAGCTACCGCCTGATTGTAGGAGGTGTGTATCCTGTTGGTCCGTTTGTTCAGCAATAACGGTAACGTATCTACGTAGGTCGACTTCAGCTTACTCAATTCACGGAAAATGAGGATATCTTCTACGATTTTGTGTTTGCCGGAAAGCTTTTGCAGTACATCTTCCCCGGTAGCATACTGCCCTGTGCGGGTCTTTTTTGCTTTCGGATCCAGCTGGAGTTTTTCAAACAGCACCTCACCCAATTGCTTGGGGGAAGCGAGTTTAAAGCGGACGCCGGCCTGTTCGTATACACTTTCTTCTGCCCGTTTGATTTCTATCTCTAACTCTTTGGAGTAGTCGGCCAGTGCCATGATATCCAGTGCAATGCCTTCATACTCCATATCGGTGAGTACTTTTACCAGCGGGTTTTCTATCTCATAAAACACTTTATCCACCGCCTTTTCCGGCAACATGGGAGAGAATTTATCTTTGAGCTGCAGGGTAACATCGGCATCTTCCGACGCATATTCCTTGATCTTTTCAATCTCCACATCCCGCATATTGCCCTGTCCTTTTCCTTTTTTGCCGATCAGCGTTTCGATGGAAACGGGTTCGTACTGGAGGTATTGCGCACTCAGCACATCCATACCACGCCGGCCTTCCGGCTCAATCAGGTAGTGCGCGAGCATAGTATCGAATATAGTAGCGGTTACATCTACACCATACCATTTGAGGATCAGCATATCGTATTTGATATTTTGTCCTATCAGTACAATGCTCTGATGATGGAACAGCGGGATGAATTCCTGTATAATGGCGCGGGCTGCGGCCTGATCAGCCGGCATGGGTATGTAATATGCTTCGCCTTTTTTGAAAGAGAAGCTCATGCCCACTATTTCCGCTTCGTTGGCATCTGTGCCGGTTGTTTCAGTATCAAATGCCACCTCTTTTTGTTGTAATAACTGCTGCAGCAGGGATGCCCTTTTTTCGGGCGTATCAATTACATCGTATTGATGCGGCGTATTATGAATATTTTTATCAGCCAGCAGGATATTGGGAGCTTCTGTCGTTTCTTCTTCCGGAGTTTCCGCTACTTCTTCCGTTGCTACCGCTGTACCAAAGAGATCCGTTTGCACTACCTTGGCTTTGGTGGCAGCATTGGTAGTACTTCCTCCAAAACTATCGCCCAGTATCCTTTTGCCGAGGGTCTTAAATTCCAGTTCAGTGAAAATTTCGGTGAGCTTTTCTTTATCAGTTGCCTTTACGCAAAAATTTTCTTCATGGAAAGTGACGGGTACATTGGTGATGATAGTGGCCAGTTCTTTGGAAAGCAGGGCATTTTCACGGCCGGCATTGATCTTCTCTCCCATTTTTCCGCCAATAGTATCAGCATTATCCAGCACGTTTTCCAGGGAGTGATATTGGGCAAGAAGTTTCATGGCTGTTTTTTCTCCGATGCCGGCAATCCCGGGGATATTATCCACCGCATCGCCCATCAGCCCCAGAATGTCGATTACCTGTTTTACATCTTTGATCTGCCATTTGTCGCAAACTTCCTTGGGCCCCATGATCTCTTCCTTGTTACCCATGTAAGGGGGTTTGTAGATAAATATGTTGTCCCTCACAAGTTGTCCGTAGTCTTTATCAGGAGTAACCATATAAACGGTGTAACCTGCATCAGCAGCCTGCCAGGCGAGTGTACCGATCAGGTCATCTGCCTCGTAACCATCCAGTTCTATCACAGGAATGTTAAAGCCGTCGATGATGCGCTTGATATCGGGTAAAGCATCCAGCAGATCTTCCGGCGCATCTTCCCGGTTGGCTTTATAGTCGGTGTAAGTTGTATGACGCTCGGTAGGCGCGTGCGTATCAAATGCAACGGCCATATGGGTAGGCTTCTCTTTGTTGAGGAGGTCCAGTAAGGTGGTAGTAAAACCAAACTGTGCGTTGGTATTTCTGCCTGCACTGGTAATGCGCGGATTCCTGATCAGGGCGTAGTAAGCCCGGTAGATCAGCGCCATAGCATCCAGTAAGAATAATTTTTTCTCCATTGTTAAACCTACAAGATTTAATTTGAATCTGCAAAACTAAGATAGAACTATCATATTATTGCGAGGGGGAGTAACTTTGAAAAAAAGAAAGGAAATGAACAAAATTTATCATCTGTCTACGTGCAGCACTTGTAAAAAAATACTTGAAGAAACCAATGCTAAAGATCGTGGGTTCGTCTTACAGGACATCAAAAAAGAAAAAATAACCCCGGAGCAGCTGGATCAGATGAAGGCATTATCCGGCAGCTATGAATCATTGTTCAGCCGCAGGTCGCAGCTGTACCGGCCAATGGGATTACATGAGAAAGAGCTGACGGAAAAAGATTACCGCAGTCTGATTCTCCAGGAATATTCTTTCCTGAAACGCCCGGTGGCGATTGTCGGAAAGAAAATTTATATCGGGGCGGACGTTAAAGATATTTAGCGCCGGTTACCCGAGGGTTCGCACAAACTCATGCACTACCTGCTTATAAAGACTCATGTCCTGTTCGTGATGGAAAGATTTAAACCCGAACCGGCCGGCTTCTTCCAGGGCGGTTTTCAGGTTGAATTTTTCCTGCGAAACGGAATAAAAGTATCCTTTTTCCATCAGGTATTCGCCCAGGTATTCCTGTTCCGACTGTCCGGGTGTGGGGATCAGGATGGCTTTTTTATTCAGTTTGGCAAGGTCCATCAGCGTTGTATAGCCGGAGCGACTCAGCACCATATCAGAAGCAAGCATGGCTTCATTTAACTCGCTGGCGTTCAGGTGATTCACCTGTACAACTCCTGGCGCAACCTGTTCGTGCCGGGGAGTATCTGGTTTGCCGCTAACGATAAGCGCGGTGATATGTAACGACTGGATCTGATCGATGACCATTTTTTCCAGGTTGGTCCGTTGTGGTTCCGGTCCTGAAATGAGTACCAGCAGATCATATTTTTTGCGTACATCCCTGCGCGACTCAAACCGGCTCAGGCAACCGATATAGGTGGTATGAACCGGAAGCTTGCCGGGATGTGCCAGTTCGCCGGAGAGATTGTTGGTACCGGCAAAATCCGGAATCCAGCAGGCGCTGTACTTATTAATAAAATTATAATTTATCTGCTGTAGTGCCCGCTCTATCCACCCTCCAAAAGGTGTTTTAATTAATAGCTGATGAGTGATGAATACTGAGGGTATTTTTTTATGATATAATCCGAAGCGATTATCTGAAATCACCGCATCGATCTGATATTCAGCTACTATGCGATTCAGCCAGCGCTGCTCATATTTTACAGTACGATAGATTTTCGGAATTTGCTGAATGATTTTCAGGCCGAAAAATTGTCCTTTTTGAGCGTACCGGATGCGATAGCCAGGTAACGGGAGTATCGTGAGTTGGGGGAATTCCTGCTGGAGTAGTGCGGCGTGCTTGCCTTCGGCTGCAATAAAAACCTGACATCCTGCGTTTAGCATTTCGCGGATCAGCGGAATATCCCGTGTGGCATGTCCAAGGCCCCAGTCAAGGGGAACTATAAGAATTTTCCGGGACGTAAGAATTGTGGACAAATATTTTAATATTTTTTACGAATTTAGCTTAAATTACAAAAGGGCATTGTTAAGAAAAGGTAAACACACGGGAAAGGTTTTAATATAACAGCTAAGTACATTAAACTGCAGTATGAAAAGTATAAAATGGATCGTAGTCTTTTTTCTTTGCGGATGTTTAGTAATGGAGGGATGTAAAGTTTTTAAGAAAAACGATTGCGGTTGTCCTACCATGAATAAAAAAAGAATGCACTGATAAGATCTATTTTTTGCGACTGACAACAAGCTGAACGACGAACAATTTTGCCTTATCTTTTTGAACTATCCTTTGATACCTTGGCCAAACAATATTTCGGGGAACAGTCAAATTTTTTATTCATGAAACCTGTAGATAGAGATTTATTAATCCTGCTACATGAAGATAGGTACACGGAACAGCAGATACAGTCTGCGGTAAGACAAATCAGCGAGATGCTTTCGCTGATTGAAACGATGGATTATCTCTGTGCAGTTATGGAAGTGATGGATTGTAACAAGAGCCGTATTACCAGCAAACGATCGGTGCTGGAAAAAGCAATTTCGCGTAAGTCACATAAGCCATTCGAATTTATTATTCACAAGAACTAGTAGCGTCACCTACAAAATTCCCGTTATAGTAGCTTTGACCCGCTTACCTTAACAGCTGTTTTTGCTTTTTTTTAAATTCTTGTTTACGTTTGCCATCAAACAAACCCAAATAAGTGATGGCAGATTTTTCACATCTGCAGGATTTCCTGCAGCCTGTTTCCAGGGCATTTCTGAACGACGACCAGGAGTACGATCCATATCAGATAGGTGGTACCATTGATGTTTATGAAGTAGATCATCAGCCGGACATAGATGCGGCCGACGTCATTTTATTGGGTGTAGGTGAAGAAAGAGGCAGCATATCCGGCAAAACCAATACCAACGGACCGGATGCCATCCGAAAGGAATTTTATGGCCTGTATAACTGGCATCGCGATATCAGGCTCGCGGATGTTGGTAACCTGCTACCGGGCGCATTTCTGGCCGATGCTTATGCTGCCATGAAAACAGTACTCGCTGAATTACTGGCTGCCAATAAAACGGTGATCATCCTCGGGGGCTCACACGATCTCACCTATCCGCAATACAAGGCTTATGCTTCTCAGCAACTCATTATTGAAGCTACTGTAGCCGATGCACTGATTGACCTGAAAGAAGAATCAGGAGAGCGCAATGAACGCTTTCTGATGGAGATACTTACAGAACAACCCAATTATTTACGTCATTATAATCATATCGGCTTCCAGAGCTATTTCGTACATCCACGTATGTTAGAGACCCTGGATAAGCTGCGGTTCGACTGTTTCCGGCTTGGCCGCATCCGCGAGAATATGGAAGAAGCCGAACCGGTATTGCGCCATTCAGATATGTTCAGTCTGGATATCAATATCATCCGGCATACAGATGCTCCCGCCAATAGCCTCTCCCTTAATGGATTCAGCGGCGAAGAAGCCTGCTCTCTTGCCCGCTATGCCGGCATGAGCAGCCGCCTTTCATCCTTCGGTATCTATGGTTACCGACCGGAAAAAGACAAGGAACAGCTTACTGCCCGCCAGATTGCTCAGATGATGTGGTACTTCCTGGATGGGCGCGCAGTAAAAAACAAGGAAGCTGTGCTCGACGACCGGGATGCTTTCTGGGAATTTCATATAGCCTTCTCCGATATAGAAACTGTTTTTCTGAAAAGCAAAAGAACCGGGCGCTGGTGGATGCAACTGCCGGACCGCGAATTCGTTCCCTGCGCGTACAACGACTACCTCATGGCAAGTAATAATGAAATGCCGGAAAGGTGGCTGAGGCACCAGGAGCGGCTTTAAATAACTGCTGGCTGTTAGCTGTTAGTGGCTGGCAGCCAGTATATCTTCCAGCCGGGATCGGACAAATGCAGCTTTATTGTCGGTGGAGATCGTGTTGTCGTCCAGTCCGGCCAGGGTTTGCTTATGGAGCTTCTCTACTCTTTCATCTATCTTCCTGAAATATTCATATTTCTTTTCTTCCCAGGCACTCTGTTCCGCCTGCAATTGTTGCTGCCGGTGAGTATTAAGACTGGCATACAAATGTTGCAGGGTGCGGTTCAGCAGGCTGTCGAGCTGGCGATAATAAGTGACTGCACAGTCGTATATATTTTGACTGTTACCAAGACATTGCTGGTACCGGTTTTCAAGTGTGTCGAGTGCAGTTGGGTGTGATTGGGAATAGGCACTGGTACACAGGAAAACCATGACTATAAGGATCAGGTTTCGCATAGGACAGGGTGTGTACAACAAATATAATAATATTTAATATAAAAAATCAGGAATTACCCTATGCATAATTCCTGATCTTTCTTTAAGGTTATTGTTTATCCTGCTTATCTCCAACAGAACCGGTGCAAACATCCCCATCTTTTGGTTGCTGCGTCAGCCAGGCTCTTAGTGTTTCAATGCGCTGCTGTGTCAGCAGGGTGAGGTAATTGGCTTTACACACCGGGAAAACGCTACCGTAATTTTTGGCTGATTCCGGATACATCATTTTTAATTGTGCATCCCGCAGCTCAATCCAGATGCGTTGCGCATCTTTCAGGTTGTGTACAAAGTTCTTGTTGCCGGCATATTCTTTTTGAATACGCTGGTAGATTTCATTCAATTTTTTATCAGCGTCTTTATACTCCTGATTGGCCTGTTTGTTCAATTCTGCCTGTGATTGAGAAAAAGCGGCTATGCTGCCGGTGATTAGTAAGAGAAAAACAAAAAGTGATTTCATGTTATAGCGGTTTGAAGAATTTGAATGCATATACCATTGGCAGTTTCTCTTCGAGTCCACGAATATAGAAGCGGCCGTCTTTCTCTGTCATATTACTGAAGCAGTTGTAGGGAGAATAATTATGCTCGCGGAACACCTGCAGCTGCAATCCTTGCGCAGTGAGCGCAGTTACAATTTCACTCAGCGGATGATTCCAGGAATATGCTTTATTACTGACGGGAGCGCTGCGATCGGTGTAACTGCCGCTGGTTTCTTCGATGATGGTTTCGGTATTGAAATAGTCGTACGTAATTTTGGTGAAATCATTGTCGAACATCCATAGCATCGGGTGAAAATCGGCCATGATGAAGCGGCCGCCGGGTTTCAGGAAGTGGCAGACTACAGCCGCCCATTTATCCAGGTCTGGCAGCCAGCCGATGGTACCATACGAAGTGAATACGGTATCAAACGTATCATTGAGATGGGCGGGCGCGCTATACAAATCGCAGCAGATAAACCGTGTTTGATTTTCCAGTTGCAGTTGACGGGCAAGTTTTCCTGCTTCTGAGATAGCGGTATCAGACAGGTCAACTCCTGTAACGCGGGCGCCCATACGGGCCAGCGAAAGGCTGTCCTGCCCGAAGTGGCACTGGAGATGCAGAATCTCCTGCCGGTTTATATCTTCCAGTAATGCCAGCTCTATTTCTTTAAGGGAAGTATTTCCGGTAAGGAATCCGGGAATATCATAGAACTCAGAGCTAACGTGAACGGCCGTACGTTTATTCCAGAGTTCTTTATTAACGGCAATATATTCCGGATTTATTTCCATCGCAGATGTTTGAGGTAAAAGATAAAAAATTCCTGTGAGGGGTTGGGTAATTATCCGGTCAAAACAATAAAAAAGGGTTTGTTATATGGTCAATACATACAACAAACCCTCTCCGGCCGGAGCAGCGGTGCTAGATTACCACTAGCTCATAGAAATCGGCCGGTGTGAAATATTGTTTTGCCAGCTGTTGTAATTCACCGGTAGTAATCGTTTTAATAGTACGAATATTATTGTAAAAATAATTTTCGTCTAAATCGTTTAGAATCAGATTCTTCCATCGTTGTATTATCTGAAATGCGCCATCAAGGTCGCCCAGGATGGAACCTATCATATAGTTGCGGACGAGATCCAGTTCTTCCTGTGGAACGGGCTCGTCCTGCAGTCTTTTAAGCTCTTTATAGATTTCATCGATAGTGGCTTCACAAACGTCTCTGCCAGCCTCTGTTTGTATATTCAGCGCGCTGGTCTGGCGGAAGTTATAGAGCTGGGAGTAAATGCCATAGGTGTAGCCTTTTTCTTCCCGGATATTGCTCATCAGCCGGGAGCCAAAATAGCCTCCCAGAATGGTGTTCAGCACGAGCATCTTAGGGAAGTCGGGGTGATAGCGGTTCGGGAAATGGCGGGCAACCCTCACGGCACCCTGCACGCCGTTTTCATCGTTGAAGATCCTGAATTTCTTTTCTTCAGCGGGTTGTATCGGCAGGTCGAGCCTCAGCAGGTGGGAATCTCCGTTCCACTGGGTGTTACCGAAGTATTGATTCAACAGGGAGATCATATTGGCGGGTAAATTCCCGGCCACGAATATCCTGCAGTTATTATACGTATAGTGCTTTTTATAGAACGCCATCAGGGTTTCGGGCTGTAGCGCATCATAGGCCATCATGGTGCTTACGCGGCCATATGGATGAAATTCTCCGAAGAGATATTTATCGATATGCCGGTTTGCCACGAAGTCGCATTTCAGCAGGTTTACGGCCAGTTTCTGCTTCTGGTTCTGTTTGTAGAGGTTTAGCTCTTCTTCCGGAAACGCAGGATCAAGAATAACTTCCTGCAGCACAGGCAGCAGAGATTCCGCATGCTTGGTCAGGCAATGCAGCGTATAAGTGGCGTGTTCGTGATAGGCATTGCGGTTCAGGTAAGCGCCGTAGTAGTCAACGCTTTCGCTGATCTCATGGGCGGTATGTTTGCTGGTACCATTCCTCATGAGAAAATTAGTAGCAGTAGCTTCGAGGCTTTCGCTCTCGTACCAGCTGCCGGCCGGAAATATCAGCTCCAGCTGCAACGTATCCTGCTCATCAGATTTCACCACATATACCGGGATGCCGTTGTCGAGGGTGAACTTTTCATACGGTTTCAATTGTATATCAAAGTCCACCGCATCTTTAATGGGAGGGGCAATAGTTCTGTTCATCATTTGTTGTTTTAACGTATCCGACGTTAGTTCGCTGCGTAATAGTAAATGGTATTTGAATTCTTTTCATCAAACAGGAGCTTTGCTTCCTGATGGATTTGTTCTGAGGTGACGTCCTCGTAGTTTTCAAATTCGCGGTTCATCAGTGCTGCATCACCGAGTAATTCATAAAACGCGAGGTTGTTAGCGCGGTTCAACAAACTCATGTCCTCAAACGCGAGTAGGCTTTCCACGCGATTTTTTACTTTTTGAAGTTCCCGTTCCGGGATGATTTCTTTTTGAAGTTTTTCTAACTCCTGCTGTATGGCTTTTTCGGCGTCTTTCATTTTTACCCCTTTTACGAGTTTGCCTTCTATCGTCAGCAAACCGGCATCAAGGCTGCCGAAATGATAACACTCGATATTGCTGAATAGTTTTTTTTCTTTTACCAATACCTGGTGCAAGCGGGAAGAGCTGCCACCACCAAGTATATCGGAGATCAGATCTGCCACATAGTATCGCTTGTCTTTACGGGGATACATGTGATAGCATTTATAAAGCGCATCCAGCGGAACATTGGCTTTCACTTCCATTTTGCGGGCTGCAGCCTGTGGTGGTTCCAGGGGCAGCTTACGCTCGTATTTTTCCCCGGAAGGAATGCCGCCAAACCACTTTTCTGCCAGGGCTTTCACCTGCTCAACAGTGACATTGCCTCCCACAGAAAGGATGGCATTAACCGGGCGGTAGTGCCTGAAGAAAAAGGCTTTTACATCTTCCAGCTTTGCATTCTCAATATGAGAAAGCTCCTTGCCGATGGTCATCCAGCGATAAGGGTGGGTCGTGTAAGCCAGTTCACGCATTTTATGCCAGGTATCACCGTAAGGCTTATTGATATAGTGTTCTTTAAACTCCTCGGACACTACTTTGCGCTGTACGTCGAGGCTTTTTTCCCCGAAGGCGAGCGACAGCATACGGTCGCTTTCCAGCCAGAACCCTGTTTCTATGTTCTCGGCAGGCAGTTGTATGTAGTAGTTAGTGAGGTCGCTGGTGGTGTAGGCGTTGTTCTCCCCTCCTGCCATTTGCAGAGGTTCATCGTAGACGGGAATATTAACGGAACCTCCAAACATCAGGTGTTCAAACAAATGGGCAAATCCGGTCTGGGCGGGGTCTTCATCTCTTGCACCTACGTCGTACAGTACGTTGATAACCGCCATGGGTGTAGTATGGTCTTCGTGAACAATCACTCTCAATCCGTTTGCCAGCGTAAATTTATTATAGTGAATCATATCTTTTTGTTGGTCAATATGGTAAAAATAGGGAAAATACCGTAAAGCGTTTAGGTATTAGCGTTTAGACCCCGGGCGTTAAAGTAAAAAAATAACCGCCGGACCCGGCTGCCGGGTCAAAAGCTTTCCAGGTATAGCTCCCGTTTATCGTAATTGATGGTGAGGTTATAATCTTTCCAGACATCATATCCAATAGAGCCGGCCACTTCTGTAAATACGCCGAGGTCGTCGATGTCTTTGCTGTAGCTTACCGGTACATTTTTGATGGAGTAGCCACCCACTTCCAGGAGGGAAATGGAGCTGTTGATATAGTATAGCACTTTCAGCATATCCTGCACCCTGTCTGTGTTGATTGTGGGGAGCAGGGTATTAAGCTTGTTTTTATCTACATAAGGCCAGTTAAATAAAATTCCATAATCGCCACCGGAGGTGATATGGTAATGACCTGCCAGGCGGCTGCCATTGGGCAGCTGAATAACGGCATCGATGATGGGGGTGCTGAAGTTAAGCTGAAAATGAAGCAGGCGGCCGGTATTTCCTATGGGGGTATTGCCCGACTTGTACAGCACGAGCAGCCTTTGCTGATGATCGATTTTAACGATATAATTTTTCAGCAGCGCTATCCCGATAATACCATCGATCTGCCCCAGGTTGTGCAGGTCTTCCAGATATACTTTCACATATGGCATGCGTAACTCTTTCAGATAAAGCGCATTAAGCGTGGCAACGCCCGTTTTGGCCATTGCATTGTTGGTGCCGGTCAGGTAAGATTCCCCTGAATTTTTGAGCTGCAGTTTTGAAGCAGTCGCCATATTCAGGATGGTTACCTCTGCTCCGCTGTCGAAAATAAAATGCAGGGTATCCGTGCTGCCGGATACGACCACGGGAATCACCACGTGCTTGTCGACCAGTTGAAAAGGAATGACCGCTACAGGTTTATGCCTGCCTGTTTCCTCTGCCACCTGTTTTTTCTTCTGGGCAAAGGCAGGGATGAGGGCAAAACAGGTGATCACGGTTACTGTCCATAAGAAACGCCACATGACACAAATAACGTCAAAGTATACTTTTTATTGGCAATCTTTTCAGTAACAATTCGTTATCGCGACTGATCAGACAAACGGCCCTGGTGCCGATGTTTTTCAGGATTTCGCGGAAAAGCTGGAGATTAGGCCCCATGTTATTATTGATCGCCAGAATGATATCTCCTTTTTTGAAGCCTGCTTTTTCAGCGGGAGAGCCTTTGATAATATCTGTCACTTCTACCCTGCCGTTGATAAGATAAATAATAAGACCGGTGTAGGAATAATCGAACATATCCCTGAAATGCGTATTGGGCAGCAGGTATATCTCTTTCCGGCCGTAGTTGAGCGTGATATTGAAGCGTCGCAACAGGTCGTTGCCGATCATCCCGCCCAGGAACGGATAGGCGGTCACGTTACTTTTATCATCGAAGATATAGGTAGGTACATTACGAAAATTATAGTTACCGACGCGGAAGTCGGGGATCGTTGTAAGCGACATACTCATTTTACCACCCAGGCCCTGGGCTTCGGTTTGTATTATTTTCCGGCCGCGCCTTTTTTTGCGTTCGAGCACGCTGCTGTCGTTGACAAACTGCTGGGAAAGGAGCAGGCACATACCGGCACCGGTATCAAAGTAGTAGCGGTTGGTGATGGTACGTACGGAATTTCTCAACGGGGCGGCAATCAGCGGGATCTGGGTGAGGGAGGGACGCAGCAGCATGCCGCCTCTCGGGTAATTGAAGTCTCCTTTTGAATAGATGAGGATCTCTTCGGCATCATAATCTATCGTTACAATATAGCGGCTCAGGAGGCTGAATCCGATAATACCATCTACCTGTATACCGTACACCTGGCTGATCAGTTCATAATCGTTGATATGAAAATTGAGGCTGTCTACCGTTAAGCCGGGAAGTTTCAGGCTGTGATGGCGGGCGTATGATACCGGTTTTGAACTACCGAGTCCTTTGATGATGATATCAGAGGGCTCCATGTGGATGCCGAGCCGCAGGCAGGTGGTGGTATCCAGTGAAATACCGGCGCTGCCGGTATCGAGAATAAACTGGAGAGTATCCGGATAGTTGCTGACGAGCGCCTGCACCACCACTACCCCGCCATAGTATTGCTTGAAATGAAAACGGGTAAGCAACACAGATGCTCGTGTGGTGTCTTTTTCAAACGTGGCATTTCCGGCCAGTGCTCTTGCGGATATGCCTGTAACTGCCAGCAGCAGTATGAAGTGTAACAGAATGGCTTTAAGCATACCGGGACGCAGGAATGTATTGCTATAAATTTAACATTAAAAAGTGTTCGTATAAAATATTTTTATTACAGGGGGTTAACTACCTAAATGCTACCTTTGCGGGAGTTTTTCAGCTTTTAGCCTTTAGCTTTTAGCTTTTAATAAAGTTATCAGAAACAAAGCATATGAAACTTCAGGATCTATACAAAAAGGCGCAGGATTTCGGGTTTCTGACAGCAGAAGAGGGTGTTTATATGTTTGAACACGCCCCGCTGACGGAGCTGATGGAAATAGCGAATGAATTAAGGAAGCAGCAGGTGCCACATGGTAAGGTTACCTGGCAGATAGACAGGAATGTGAACACCACCAATGTGTGCATTGCCAACTGTAAGTTCTGTAACTTCTACCGCATTCCTGGTCATAAAGAAGCCTATATTACGCCGATTGAGGAGTATAGGAAGAAAATCGATGAAACGCTCAGGTATGGCGGCGACCAGTTGCTGCTGCAGGGAGGCCATCACCCGGACCTGGGGCTCAGTTTTTATGTAGATCTTTTTAAACAGCTGAAGCAGTTATATCCTGAATTGAGGCTGCATACCTTAGGGCCGCCGGAAGTAGCCCATATTACCAAACTGGAGAAAAGTACGCATATAGAAGTGCTGAAAGCACTGAAAGAAGCCGGGATGGACAGCTTGCCAGGTGCGGGCGCGGAAATCCTGAACGACCGGGTGCGCCGGTTGATCTCAAAAGGAAAATGCGGAGCACAGGAATGGCTGGATATCATGCGTGCGGCACATAAGCTCAATATTGCTTCTTCTGCCACGATGATGTTCGGACATGTGGAAACGGTGCTGGAACGTTTTGAACACCTGGTCGACATCAGGCAGGTACAAAGTGAGAAGCCGGAAGGACATTATGGATTTACGGCATTCATCCCCTGGACATTCCAGGACGTAGATACGCTTTTGGCAAGGATCCGCGGAGTGCACAACATGACCTCTGCAGAAGAATATATCCGTATGATTGCAATGAGCCGTATCATGCTGCCTAATGTCAAAAACATACAGGCGTCCTGGTTAACTGTAGGTAAACAGGTGGCACAACTTTGTTTACACGCCGGAGCCAATGATTTCGGATCTATCATGATCGAGGAAAATGTGGTAAGCGCCGCAGGTGCGCCTCACCGCTTTACATACCGGTCTATGCAGGAAGCCATTCGTGAAGCCGGATTTGAGCCACAGCTGCGCAATCAGCTGTATACTTTCCGGGAACTTCCTGAAGCGATCGAAGAACAGGTAATAAATTATTAGAATCTTACAATATTAAGACAGCCCTTAGCTGCCGGCTTCGGGTATTGGTCACCACCAATGCCTGAAAGTCAGCCGCTAAGGGCTTTTTTTTCGTCAAACAAATGTTAAAACTGGCAGGAAGATGTTACAAAAAGCTCCTTTATCCGTCTAACAGATACTAACTAATCAAACTAAAGGAGGGAATATGAAAAAGCTGGGTTTAATCATGGCTGGATTGGCATTCATGGCCATGGCAGCATGTACGAGCACCAAAGTAACGTCTTCCTGGCGTTCGAATAATGCTCCGCAGCTGCAGAGGGATAACAAGATCATGGTAATGGCGCTGGTGCCTCAGAAAGACCGTACCCTGCGTAGCCAGATGGAAAATTATACCGTATCAGAACTGAGGAGAAAGGGATATAATGCTGTTTCTGCCCTGCAGACATACGGTCCTGCAGAATTCGGAAAACTGAATGAAAAGCAGGTAGTACAACAGTTGCAGGGAAGCGATGTTAACCAGGTGATGACTATTGTTATGCTCGACAGAGGACGGGAAAGAACATTTGTTCCGAACTATAGTCCTTACGGATATTATGGTTTCTGGCCTTACTACTCCATGTGGTACAACCGGATGTATGCGCCGGGGTATTACACCTACAACACAAAATATCAGTGGGAAGGTAATCTGTATGATCTGAAGAGTGGTCAGTTGTTATACTCTGTTCAGTCAAGATCCTTTGATCCGCCAACAACGGAAAGGATGGCTGTATTGTATGCGCAACAGGTGGTGAAAGATATGGCCAGACAACAATTACTGGCTAAGCAATAAGCCATCAGAAGATATTGGAAGAGCAGCTGTCAGTACCGGCATCGTAGTAAAGCCGGGGCTGACAGCTGTTTTTAATTTCAGAACGTTGTTTTTTCCGCTAATAAAATGTATGTTTAACCCCCTTTCAATCCCGCTATGTTCGAAATCTTCGTTAATGAAAACATATACCTGCGGCAACTACAGGTGCAGGATGCCCCTCTGGTATATAAGCAACTGGATGTATCCCGAAAGAGTCTGCGTAAATTCTTACCCTGGGTAGATTATAACACAAATGAAGAGCATTCGCTCCGTTTTATAGAACTGATGCTCCGTAAAGCAGAAGAGCAGGATGCTATTGCGCTGGGCATATGGTATCAGCAGCAGTTCTGCGGAGTGATAGATCTGCACGGCTGGGACCATCAGTTACAAAAGGCAGAAATAGGTTACTGGATAGGAGAATCCTTCCAGGGGAAAGGCATTGTTACCAGCGCCTGCAAAAGCTTAATATCCTTTGTATTCAGAAAGCTTCACCTGAACAAGATCGAGATACGGTTCGTTTTACAGAATGAGCGGAGTGGCCAGATACCCATCAAGCTGGGATTTGCGAAAGAAGGTATCCTTCGCCACAGTGCCAAGCTGCATGGGCAGTATGTAGACATGGTGGTGATGGGTATCCTGCGGCAGGACTGGAAATATTAAGCCGCCTTCTTCTCTTCAGCCGCCTGCGACAGGCGTACCTTACTGTTTTTCCGGCCGTAAGTGTAGTAGACAATCATGCCCAGCGCCATCCAGATGATGAGCCGTAGCCAGGTATCCCAGGGCAGGAACACCATCATGACTACGCAGGAAAGAATGCCCATAATGGGAACGAAAGGAACCCAGGGCGTTTTAAAGGCGCGGGGCGCATCAGGCATGGTATGACGCATGATCCACACGCCGGCGCAAACAATTACAAACGCCAGCAATGTTCCGATACTGGTCATTTCCCCTACCACCCTTATTGGTACAAGGGCCGCAAAAAGGCTCACGAAAATGCAGAAAAGGATATTTGATTTCCAGGGAGTGCGGTAACGGGGATGCACATCTGAAAATATTTTAGGGAGCAATCCATCTTTAGACATCGAATAAAACACCCTCGATTGTCCCCACAAATCTACAAGGATAACGGATGTATAACCTACTACAATGGCCAGTACGATCATTTGTCCTAACCATTTGTAAGGAGTGTGGGAGATGGCAATGGCCACGGGAGCCGCGCTTTGTTTGAACTCCTGGTAGGGAGCCAGTCCTGTCATTACATAGGAGAATAGCATGAAGAGGATGGTGCAAACCGCCAGGGATCCGAGTATACCAATGGGCATATTACGTCTGGGATTGCGGGTTTCCTGGGCAGCTGTACTCACGATATCGAATCCGAGATAAACGAAGAAAATAACCCCTGCGCCCCTAAGTATTCCGGAAATGCCAAATTCGCCGAATTTGCCGGTGTTTTGAGGGATATAAGGGGTTAGGTTGGCCGGCTGTATATACTTCCAGCCCAGGGCTATAAAAACGAGAACAACGCCTACTTTCAGAGACACCACTACCGCATTCCACAAAGCCGATCCTTTGCTGCCCCGCATAAGGATAGCCGACATCAGAATGATGATCAGGGCTGCCGGCAGGTTGAAGTAACCCTGGCCTGTGGCGCCATTTGCCAGCACGAAGGTTTCGAAAGGGGAATGAGTATACTGAGGCGGAATATTAATGTTATAGGCAGACAGAAAAGTAACCAGGTAGTTCGACCAACTGATAGCCACTGTGGCAGCTCCCACGGAAAATTCCAGTACCAGATCCCAGCCAATGATCCAGGCCAGCTGTTCTCCCATGGTAGTATATGCGTAGGTATAGGCACTACCGGCCACGGGGATCATAGAAGCAAATTCAGCATAGCAAAGTCCGGCAAATGCACAGCCTATACCGGCTATTATAAAGGAAAGCGTTACTGCCGGGCCGGCGTTATTGGCGGCAGCCGGCCCCGTAAGGGAGAATAACCCGGCCCCGATAATAACCCCCAGACCCAGCATCAACAGCTGAAAACCATTCAGCGAACGCTTTAATGTATTCTTGTTTTCACTGGCTGATTCATTGAGCAGCCATGACAGTGGTTTTTTGTAGTATTGCGCCATCTTATATCCTACTGTTTTAGTGGACTAGTCCGCGAAAGTAGAACATATTTATGAATTTAAGCAACGTCGCAGATATTTATAGCCTGTCTGAGTGAGGCTATCTGGTCTTTGTGAGCAGGTATAAACTCCTGAGCCACATGACCTTTAAAGCCTGTTTCATATATCGCTTTCATGATAGCGGGATAGTACAGCTCCTGGGTTTCATCGATTTCATGCCGGCCGGGAACTCCTCCTGTGTGATAATGGGCGATATAATCGTGATGGTCACGGATATTGCGGATTACATCTCCTTCCATTATCTGCATATGGTAAATATCATACAGCAACTTAAAATTTGGAGAGCCTACTGATTTACAGAGTTCTACCCCCCAGGCGGTATGGTCGCACTGATAGTCGTGGTGATCAACTTTGCTGTTCAGCAGTTCCATTACCAGGGTTATTTTTTTCTTTTCTGCATAGCCCATAAGGCGTTTCAGTCCTTTGGTACAGTTTTCCAGGCCTTCCTGATCGCTCATGCCATTGCGGTTGCCGGAAAAGCAGATGAGATTGGTGAAACCGGCTTTCGCAGTTTCATCGATATAGTGTTTGAAATATTCTTCCAGTTGATCGTGGTGGGCAATGGTATTAAATCCTTTGGTAATCCCCCATTCCGGGCCATTACTAGCCACCATGGCGGTGATCATGTCATGCTTTTTCAGAATGCTGAAATCCCTGGGATCTACCAGGTCGATGGACCCGATACCGATCTGTTTCGCAGCGGTACAAAGGTCATCCAGTGGAATATTGTAACACCAGGCACAAACAGAGTGGTTGATCTTACCCTTTAGTTTTTCGTCGACCGCCTTGTCGTGGGCAGCAACCCTCGAAGTGAGAGAAGCTAACGAGGTGGATGCGAAGGCCATAGCGGCTACTTTTTTTATCATATCGCGGCGTGAGTTTTCCGGGTGCATAAATTTAGATTGCTTTAATAAGCATCAATGTACTCGAAATTATCGTCAAATACAAGCTATAGCGGTGTTTTCAGGGAGAAAAAAGCGATTTTACATTTCGGGCAGAATAACTGTCATTTTGCTACGTTAATATGATAAATTTGCATTAGCCGTGTTTTGGTAAGTATTTTGTTAAAACTTAGAAAAAAGCGGAGGTTGACATGGAAAAAAAGAATACCCCCAGTTTGTGGATCTGCATCCTGATGGATCTGATTGGATGTGCCAGCTACGCTGTGCCGGGCCTTGGTGAGCTTAGTGATGTCATTTGGGCTCCCATTTCTGCCCTGATCCTCTATCGCATGTTCGGCGGCGCGCTTGGTGCTTATGGTGGCGTATTCAACTTTGTTGAAGAGTTATTCCCCGGAACCGATTTCATTCCCACGTTTACGATTTCATGGATCCTGAAACGGATTGCAGAGGGGCGGCGAACAGCAACGGCATAATTAAGAATATGGAATAAAGAATTAAGAAATAACCCGAAGACTTTAGCAGATAAATATTACACATCGCTAAGGTCTTCGGGTTATTTCTTAGTGTCGGATTTTCTTACAGGTGGATGTTACTTAAAAATTTCTCTGTCTGAATCCTCCGCCAGGGAATCCTCCGGGCATACCCATTCTCATACCTTTATTAGGCTGGTTGGAACCTCCGAACTTGTTCAGGAAATAGGTGAAGCTGATCATGAAATATTGCTGCAATACATTGCTCTGCACGTCCTGGATATAGTTGTCGGCCACTGCCCGGGATACGCTGATATGCTGCCTCAGCAGATCAAATCCCTGTATTTTGATCAGCCCCTGTTTCTTGGGGAATACATACTTGGCAACATTGGCATTCCACATGGTGGAAGTCAGATTGTAGCCCGCCTGCCTGCCGCGACTCATGGTACAGGTAACATCGCTGCCTATCATGAATCCGAGTGGCAGATTGAAGTTTACGTCTGCGTTGACATTATAATCGAAATACCTGGTATTGCCGGCAGCAGTGGCTGCCGAGTGCGAATAGTTGGTGGCGTTGAAATTAACGCTGCCGCCAACCATTGCGTCGAACAGCTCCTTGTACATGTAATTCACATTGACAGATTGTGAGATGGTCAGCGTTGTGGAGCTGCCAGAAACGCCATTGTTCTCTATCATACTATTGCTATAATTGACAGAAGTACCTGTGTTCAGGTTCTGGCCTGGTGTTCTGGAGAGCGGGATGGAATTATGTATCATACCGGAAAGGTTGAAGTTACCATTTACATTCACCGGTTTTACGGTTTGTTTACCGGTGCTGGTATCCAGTGTAGTGGCATTGATGATCTGGTTTACTACAAATGAACCATTCAGTCTTGCGAACATACCACGGAAAGTAACGTTGTTGAATGTGTTATACATCACATTCAGGTTATTGGTGAAAGACGGCTTCAGGTCCGGGTTACCAAGTTGAATATACAGCGGATTACTGTTGTCCGGAACAGGAGCCAGCTGCTGTACGGTGGGCTGACTAGTGCTGCCATTATAGTTAATGCGCAGCCTTTTGCTTTTGGCAAACATGTAGTTGAACGATGCCTGTGGCGAGAAGTTAACCGTATGTTGCCGGATAAGGCTGTCTTTCCCGGTTAAAAAGGAATGGGTGGTATTATCAAGATTGTTGAACAACACGTTTAATCCAATGGAGTAGTCATATTTCAGCTTGTTCGTTCTTATTGCAAATCCTGCCTGTTGATTCACGGTGCTGTTAGTAAAATGGTTACTCAGCGAATCATTCATGATGCTGTACGTTCCCTTGACATTGTCGTAATCGAAAGTGTATTTGGTGCTGTTACTATTGTATTTGGTGATGCCGTAATTGGCTTCCAGGTAACGATCCCTTCCGATTGGCTCAGTGTAAGTGAGATTCATGCCTGCATTGCGGCTGTCGGTGTTTACCTGGTTGCTCTGGTTAAAGGTCACGAGGCTGTCGGCCGCAAAGTATTTGATACTGGATTGTATGTAGTTCTGCTGCTGGTTATTGCTGTTGTTGTAGCTGAAATTGGCGCTGAGTGTACGCCCTGCTTTTTTGAACCGTTTCCGGAAAAGCAGGGTGCCGCCAACGTTCTGATTGATGCCCTGTCCGTCGTTATACGTAGTGCCTTTGTTGACGGTATCTTTTGCTGTGTTGAGTGTTTGGCTGTTAGATACCGTATAGCTGTTACCGTTAGTCAGTGAAACGGTAGGTGAAAATATCAGTGAATGCAGCGTATCGATAGTATACTCCACCCGTCCGGCAAAGCGGTTGTTCGCATTATCCGACTGGGAAGAAGAATTGCTGTTATCGTAGGTGGTACTCGGCGTGCCTTTGATCACAGAGAATGTTTGGCGGGCTGTTTTCTGCTCGATATCTGTTTTGGTATCATTAAACAAATAGCTGCCATTGACGATAAGTTTTTTATTGAAATCCTGATTGAAATTGAGCCCGGTGTTCCAGTTGCGTGTGATACCCGGGTTATTGGAGCCACTGCCGCCTCCGCCCATCATCCGCATCCCGCCACGGCCTCCTCCTCCCCTGCCACCTCCGGCGGAGTTGAACGACATCTGATCCTGAAGCGTATAGCCCAGGTTATTCACGTTGTTGCCTCCGCCCAACAGCGACAGTTGTTGATTTTCACGGAAACGGTTCAGGCTCATGCTTAATCCGAAACGGTCGTCAGTGCCGTATCCGGCAGTTGCGCGTCCGAACATGCCTTTCTTTTTATCTTTCTTTATGGTGATATTAATCGTTTTCTCCGTCTGCCCGTCGTCGATCTGCGTGAACTGTGCCTGATCTGATTTGCGGTCTATCACCTGTACTTTATCGATGATATTGGCAGGGAGGTTTTTGGTGGCCATCTTTGGATCGCTGCCGAAAAACGGTTTGCCATCAACAAATACTTTGGTGACAGTTTCGCCCTGTGCCGTGATGGCACCATCTTTATCAACGGTAACGCCGGGTATTTTCTTCAGGAGGTCTTCCACCACTGCGTTTTCCCGTGTTTTGAATGCATCGGCGTTGAACTCCAGTGTATCTTTCTTGACAACAATAGGTGGTTTTTCATCCAGTATTTCCACCGTGCCCAGGGTTACTCCTTTCTGTGCCATGGCAATATTGCCCATTGAAACCTGGTTGTGATCCGGGGAGATTTGCAGTCGTTTATTGATGGCTTTATAGCCGAGAAAGGTTACGTACAGACGGTATCCGCCATCGGATATGTTATTCAGTTCAAAGTTCCCTTTGTTATCTGTGAGCGTGGTGGTTATAACACTGGAATCTTTAGCATACAGTAATACTACCGTTGCTGCCGGTAGCGGTTCTTTGGTAGTGGAGTCGGTCAGCTGGCCTTTGATTTTTCCCTGCTGAGCCTGGGCTTGTGCGTGCAATAGTCCCAAACCCAGTATCAGCAGGACTTGTAAAAGTTTCTTCATGGTAGAAATTAACGGAACGAAAGTTAGGATGAAATTTACATTTGTGGTTGCCGCTTACGTAATTTCTCCATTTCTTCCCTCCGGATATCTCTCATTTTTTCGGGCGTTACTTTTTCGGCGCCGGCAGGCAATGCCAGCTCGGCATCTGTAACTGGTTTAAGGCTTATACTGGTGGCATTGAATGCGCGACGGCCACCTTCAGCTGCCAGCACTACTGCATTATTTTCAGGCAGCAGCCCGTTTATGGGAGAAAAACTGAAGGGTAATTCGGTGGTGTACCAAACAGTGTATGTATCGTCCTTTAACTGTATAGTGGCCTTTTTACAGATATAGCCGGCGATTTTTTTTGTCTTGTCAGAAGATTTGCTGTTCGCTGTAACGATATAATCTTCCTCGGTGTAATAAGTTTTCTTATCGTCGCCGAACGTAGTGAAAACCTGTTCGTATTTTTTATTGGCGAGGTCCACATACTGTGCGTTGTTGCCTCTCATGCCGAAACCGTTCCTGCGGGGGCCGCGGCTGGTGTCGCCATCGGGGCGTTGCCTTCTGCCGCCCTGGCCGCCGAAATCAGGACGTTCGGTAGTAATCTTGCCAAGGTTGTTGTTGAAAGTAAAGATTTGTTTGAAAGTAATCACATCGGGGATCTGGCGGGAATCATCGCCCTCGCCCCCACCGCGTTGAAAACCACGCATACGTTCAGGGTCGGTTTGGGCAGTCACTTCGTATTCAATAACGCCGGATTGCTGAGCGAATAAAGATCCGGAAGAGAGCAGGGCTGCTGCTGCAAATAGTAAACGGATAGTTCGGTTCATGCCTGATAAATTTTATTTCACAAAAGTGGCAGATCAGGGCTGTTTTTTCGGTTAAAAACCTTTATTTACTGTTATTTATTGTTAAGGGCAATCTGTAAGCGTTAATCTTCCTTATTTACTGTTAAATACTGTTAAGGAATCGGCTGCTATTAAGCCTGTAATAGATAGTTTTGTAAGGATCTTAAAAAAGTTCATGCGACAACGAATCCGAAATATTCTTATCCTCATGTCTGTCTGTATCCTGGGTATATTTTTATTCCAGGGCTACTGGCTGTACAATTCCTATAAACTCCGGGAAGAACAATTCAACAAAGAGATCAATGAATCGTTGCGGACAGCGGTTTTCAACAAACAGTTTTCCGATGTACGCCGTTATATCCGGTATTTTGGTAAAGACAAAGATTCTCTGAAATCCCCTACGATGAAAGGGCTGGCAGACCAGCTGGAAGAGATCGGGGTACCCAAGGGTAAGCGGTTCCGGCCAAGAAAGCCCGACTGGGACGATCATTTCCCCGGTCCGGGGCATCCTCCGGAAGGTTTTCCGGGTGATTCACATGCCCGGAACTATGCCGATACCCTGGCCCGCCAGATCTCGGAATTCCTCATAACCAGTAATTTAAGTAACGATAGTACCAACCTGAAGAAGCTGGATTCGGTATTCCGGGTAGAGCTGACCAACCGGCAGATCAACACCCCTTACCGGCTCGATACTTTTCATATCAGCTATAGTGGTTTTGCCCGGGAAACTTTCCGCGACAGCCTCCGCAGGCGGGAGCCGCGGCGAACGTCAAAAATTCCGTTCAATCCGGCCAGCAGCCTTTTTGTACAGGCCAGTTTCGATTCTCCCCTGCAGTTTATTCTGCAGAAGATGATCTGGACATTACTGGCTTCCGTGGTGCTGCTGGTACTGACTACCGTAAGCTTCCTGTATATGCTGCGGACTATTCTCAAACAGAAGAAGCTGTCGGAGGTAAAGAACGACTTTATCAACAACATGACGCATGAGCTGAAAACTCCCATTGCTACAGTATCTGCAGCAGTAGAAGCGTTGCAGAATTTCAATGCACTGAACGATCAGCGCAAGACGCAGACATACCTGGATATCTCGAAAAATGAACTGCAGCGGCTGTCGGATCTTGTAGAAAAAGTATTACATATTGCAGCAGAAGAGAAGGAAGATATAGAGTTATACCGGGAAGAAACAGACCTTAATGAGATCATCGATAATATACTTTCCAATCATCAGCTGAAAGCAACAAAGCAATTACAGATCAGGTACGATAACAAGATCGGTGACAGGACGGTATACGTTGACAAAACACATCTCGCTAACGCTATTAACAACCTGGTTGACAATGCTATCAAGTATTCAGGTGACCTGGTACAATTATACATACAAACCAGCCTGGAGAATGGTACACTGAAGATCCGGGTAAAGGATAACGGGATTGGTATTCCCAAAGTTTATCAGAACAGTATCTTTGATAAGTTTTTCCGGGTGCCCACCGGCAACCTGCATAACGTAAAAGGCTTCGGACTGGGGCTGAGTTATGTACAGAAGATTGTAGAAATGCATGGAGGAACCATTCAGGTTACCAGCGAGCCCGACAAGGGCAGTGAGTTTATTATTACCATCCCGTCATCTGCTTTATAACAACTAATTTAACCGGTTTATGGCAAAAGTATTACTGATAGAAGATGAAGTTCAGCTCGGACAAATAGTGAAAGACAGTCTGGAGATGAGAGGCTTTGAAATGTTATATGCGGCCGATGGCCGGGAAGGGCTGCGCATTTTCCAGCAGGAGCATCCCGACGTAGTGGTGTTGGATATTATGATGCCGAACATGGACGGATTTTCCGTTACTGCGGAAATCCGCCGGCAGGATAAATTTACGCCGATCATTTTCCTGACAGCCAAGTCGCAGACAGCAGATGTGGTAAAAGGATTTGAACTGGGAGGTAATGATTACCTGAAGAAGCCCTTCAGCATGGATGAGCTGATCGTTAGGATCACGGCGCTGCTGAAGCGTTTCGGCGATAACCCCGGAACAAGGGAAATAGAGGAAGGAGCTGTATCTATCGGACAATATGTTTTTAACTATACGAAGCAGACCCTTTCCCGTAATAATACCACGGAGTTTCTTTCCCACAGGGAGGCAGCTATTCTGAAACGCTTATATGATAACCGGAACGAAGTAATGGAGCGTAAAGCAGTATTACTGGATCTTTGGGGAGATGATAATTTTTTCAACGCCCGCAGTATGGATGTATTCATCACGAAGCTGCGCCGGTACCTCAAGGATGATTCCCGGGTACAGATCGTCAATATCCGTGGCGTAGGATATAAGCTGATCTTTTAATGGCTCATGGCAGCGGGGTCTACTTCAAACGTAATATAAACCCTGGTGCCTTCCACATCATTTTCCTTTCCTGGCAGGTCGGTTACCTCGATGTTAAACTGGGTATGGTACATAGACCGATACAGTGAAGCCCTTTCCATGCATATTTCCATCCCCCGGGAATGATGATTGTTTTTTTTGAGACCATCGTGATGATACTGCAGCGCCCTAAGACGGCCAATGCCGTTGTCTCTCACCTCACAGGCATAAATATTGGAATGTAACCTGGTCCACTGAATATGCAGCTGCCGGTCGGTAGTCTTGTGCATTAAGCCATGCCAGATAGCATTTTCCACGAATGGTTGTACCAGCATACAGGGTACAGGCAGGGCTGAAGGCGAGATAGACGGATCAGTAGTGAGTGTGTATTCAAACCCGTGATTGGTGCGTAATTGCTCCAGTTTGAGATAAAGTTCCAGCATGTCGGCTTCTTCCTGTAATGGAATGAAATCTTTGTCGGCCAGCGTCAGTACCTTTCTGAGCAGCAGGGCGAATCCGGAAATGTATTCTTTGGCCAGATTTACCTCACCGGTCATCAGGGCGGTGTAGATGCCGTTGAGACAATTGAACTGAAAATGCGGATTGACCTGGGATTTCAGGCTGAGCAGTTTGAGCTCCGAAAGTTGTTTGCTTAGTAGCAGGATTTCTTTTTCCTGACTGGTACTATGATAAGCCATAGCTGACTCATTGCCTTTGACAGCAAGGTACCGGGAACGAAAATGGAGGAACAGTATAAAGAAAACCATAGCGCCCGCTGTTGCTAACAACAGCGCAACAGTGTGTATAGTGACAGGCATACCCCCTTACATTTGCTCATGAAAATATACGGCTTTTCCGGCAAAATATGCGCAATAGCAGTTTCCCCTTAAAGACTTATCTTTGTCGTTTATGGAACAATTAGTACAGCAAATAGCAGCCTATAAGGAAGAAATAGCGGCTTTTACGCCCACAGGAGCAGCGGAACTGGAACAATACCGCATTAAATTTCTGGGTACAAAAGGCATTGTAAAAGCCCTTTTCGGGGAGATGAAGCAGGTGCCTAATGACCGTAAGAAAGAGTTTGGACAGATTTTAAACGAATTTAAACAGATCGCAGAAGCACGTTATGAGCAATTCAGTGATCTGAAAGACAATGCCGGTGCCGCTGCTGCGGATATCGACTATACCCTGCCTGCAGCGCCTCATCGCCTGGGTACCCGGCATCCTATCAGCCTGGTGCGGAATAAGATCATCCGAATATTTGAACGCCTTGGATTTACGATCGCAGAAGGTCCGGAAATAGAGGACGACTGGCATAATTTCACGGCATTAAACCTGCCGGAGAACCACCCTGCCCGCGATATGCAGGATACCTTTTTCATCAGCAGGAATCCCGACTGGCTGTTGCGTACACAAACTTCTTCTGCCCAGGTAAGGGTGATGGAAGAAGGCAAGCTGCCTATCCGCATCATCAGCCCGGGAAGAGTTTACCGGAATGAAACCATTTCAGCGCGTGCGCATTGCTTTTTCCATCAGGTAGAAGGGTTGTATATAGATGAAAATGTATCGTTTGCCGACCTGAAACAAACCCTGTATCACTTTGTACAGGAAATGTTTGGTGAGAATACCGGCATTCGTTTCCGTCCCTCTTATTTTCCGTTTACAGAGCCCAGTGCAGAGATGGACATTGTATGTTTCATCTGTGGTGGTACTGGCTGCCCGGTATGTAAGCAAACCGGCTGGGTAGAAATACTTGGTTGCGGTATGGTACATCCTAAAGTGTTGGCGAATTGTGGTATAGATCCTGAAAAATACACCGGATTTGCTTTTGGTATGGGGATAGAACGCATCACCATGCTCAAGTACCAGATCAAGGATCTTCGTTTGTTCTCTGAAAATGATACCCGTTTCCTCGAACAGTTCGAGGGGGCGGTTTAGATATTGATACTGCCTGCATCATTGAACGGATGCAGTAGTCCAGGCTGCTGCATCCGTCCGGATAAATAACAAAAATCACCCTATAGTGATACAATCCATTGCCATATGCGGCGCCGGTACCATGGGCGCCGGAATAGCACAGATAGCAGCTTACAGCGGATTCAGCACCATCTTGTTCGACATTCGGGAGGATGGTTTGGACAAAGCAAGGGCCCAGATCGAAAAGAGCCTCAGCACGGCGGTAGAAAAGGGTAAGCTCTCTTCTGAAAAAGCAGCAGATACACTCCGGCAGATACGTTTTACCACCGTTATAGATGACTGTATCGCCAATGTAGTGATAGAAGCCATTGTAGAGAAATTAACCGCCAAAACAGCGCTCTTTAACCAACTGGGCGCCATTAATTCCCCCGACACAATTTTTGCGACGAATACCTCTTCCCTCTCTGTTTCCGAGATTGCAGCGGCGGTGGAGAAGAACCCTTCCCGGGTAGTGGGAATGCATTTTTTCAACCCGGCGCATCTGATGAAACTGGTGGAAGTGGTGAGTGGAAAACAAACAGACCCGGAGGTGGCGGATGTGGTGTATGAACTGGCGCTTGTGATGGGAAAGGTTCCGGTCAGGGTAAAAGATTCGCCTGGATTTATCGTGAACAGGGTGGCAAGGCACTATTACCTGGAAGCGATGCATATCGCTGAGCAGGGGCTTGCAGACTTCAGCACAATTGATCATTTGCTGGAAAGTGCAGGCTTCAGAATGGGGCCGTTTGCGCTGATGGACCTGATCGGTAATGATGTAAACCTTGCAGTAACACAATCCCTGTATGATGCCTTTCACCATGCACCGCGTTTCAAGCCTAACATGTTACAGGAACAACGCGTGAAGGACGGTAAACTGGGGCGCAAAACAGGAATCGGCTTTTACCGGTACGAACAATAGCAGGTTTTAGTTATTTTTGAGCCGCTTTTAGAAACAACATTCACTTCATGATCTTAGTAACCGGCGGAACAGGATTTTTAGGTAGTTATTTAATTCGGGCGTTAGTGGCTGCAGGCAAACCTGTCAGGGCGCTCTACCGTCAGCAACCATCTCCACGGTTAGAAGATATCTCCGACAAAATAGAATGGATACAGGGCGACATACTGGATGTATGTTCGCTGGAAGATGCCATGGCCGGAGTTACCCAGGTTTATCACTGTGCCGCAGTGGTATCGTTTCAGGCAGATGCCCGGGAACGGTTGATGAAAATAAATGTCGAAGGAACAGCTAATGTAGTAAATATGGCCCTTGATGCCGGAGTCAGGAAACTGCTATATGTAAGTTCCGTGGCTGCTATAGGCAGGGCTAAAGAAGGTGCAGAGATAAACGAAGACTGTGAATGGGAAGATAATAAGAACAATTCCCGCTACGCCATCAGCAAGTTCCAGGGAGAGATGGAGGTCTGGAGAGGAATAGCAGAAGGACTCGATGCCGTGATTGTAAACCCCTCCATTATTCTGGGAGCAGGTTTCTGGGATGATGGCTCCGGTACACTGCTTAAAAATGCCTGGAAAGAGTTTCCCTACTATACCACCGGCGTGAATGGATTTGTGGATGTGGAGGATGTGGTAAAAGCAATGATACTGCTGATGGACAGCGACATTCAGGCCGAGCGTTTTATCCTTTCTGCAGATAACTGGGACTATCGTCAGCTGTTCACAACGATGGCTCATTCATTTGGGAAAAAGCCGCCTCATATAGCAGCAAAACCCTGGATGGCCGAAGTAGTATGGAGGGTGGAAAAAGTAAAAGGAATGCTTACCGGTAAGCGCTCCGTGGTAACAAAAGAAACAGCCCGGACAGCCCAGTTGAAAGTGTACTATAGCAACCGCAAATTACTGGATGCGTTACCGGAGTTCCGGTTCCGGCCACTGGAAGATACCATACAGCATATCGCAGCGGCCTTCCTGCAGGAAAGAACCAGCGGGCAGTAAGATGCCAGCCTGTTATCAGAAGATAAAAGCAGCTATTGCTGCAGATAAGGTTTTAGACAATTCCGGAGCAACTTCCCTGCTCATCCATATCCGGGGTTTTTCGCCAGGCATTACTGCCGCTACGGATTGCCCGCGATACTGGAACTCGTAACAGATATTTTCATAAGAGTTCATTTTGCCATAACGGTTATTCGCTGTAACGCGGATATCCGTATCAGCAGATCTTAGTATGCCCACCGGTTTGTTTTCATTCAGCTCCAGGTAATGAGGCGATTTAACGATCATTTCCCAGCGTTTCAACGGCTCGTTCTTTGTGCCGTTGATCAGGGTATAACGAAGCTCTGCTCCTGCGGGCAAACTGTTTAACCAGGATGGCAGGTTACGGTTGGAAAAAGCAACCGCAGTGGTGCCCATTGTTTGTATCAGCAGGTGCTCATCGTTACCATTCAGATAGAAATTAAAGGCGTTTTTAGGGTCTTTGATGAAGGTGGCTTCCGCTACCCCGTTTTTACGGGAAGTCGTGGAATAAAGGCCAAAAGAAATGGTTTTAGCGGTAAGCCAGCCGTCTTTCACCTTAACGGCCCATTCCTGGTCGCTGGTATAGAGTGTATTGGTGGTCGTTTTTTTGCCGGTTCCGGCAGGTTTGGAGGTGCTGCAGCTCCACAGCAGCAATGGGATAAAAGCGGCTAACAGATATTTCATGAAACAGGTGGTTTGAATATGGGGTATGATCCGTTTCCGGATCATACCCGGGTTGTTTTATCTTGTTTCTTTCAGTTTTTCCCACATTTCAGGGATACGTTTGATCCAGGCAATTTCTTTTCTCTTGGCCCTGGCATCTTCTGCAGGGTACCCGAAATATACTTTGCCACCTTCAAGTGAAGAAGGTACACCACTTTGCGCAAGCACTACAGCGCCCTTACCTATGGTCAGGTCTTTATTAACACCTACCTGTCCCCAGAGGATTACGTTGTCTTCTATCCTCGCCTTACCGGCAATACCTACCTGTGCAGCAATGAGACAGTTTCTGCCCACAATGGTACCGTGACCGATGTGGATCATATTGTCCAGCTTCGTACCGCGACCAATGATCGTATCACCGCTAACTCCCTTATCGACGGTACATCCTGCACCGATCTCCACATCATCTTCAATCACTACCCTTCCGCAGCTTTCCAGCTTGTCGTATATCACCTCGCGTTCTGCTCTTTTTTTGAAGTAGAAAGCATCGGCACCAAGCACTGTTCCTGCATGAATGATTACATTATCACCGATCACACAGTGGTCATAAATGGTAACGTTGGGGTGAATGAGACAGTTCTTACCAATACGCACGTGATTACCGATGAAAACGTTGGGCTGCACAATTGTGCCTTCTCCAATTACTGCACTGTCGCTGATGGATTTGGTAGCAGGTTCAAACGGGCGAAACCTCTTTACAAGTTTCACATAAGCGCTGAAAGGATCCTCTAATACCAATAATGCCTTGCCTTCGGGGCAGGTAACTTTTTTGTTAATGATGATGATGCTGGCTGCCGACTGTAAACTGGCATTGTAGTATTTTTCAAAGTCAACGAAGGAGATATCGCCGGGTGTGACCTTGTGTATTTCGTTGATTCCGCCGGCCATCAGTTGAGCATTGCCAACCAGCTCTGCGCCTATATATGCTGCTATTTCAGTTACTGCAACAGGTGCTTCGAACTTCATATAATCTGAATTATTGAATAATGTTAAAGTGCAACAAAGGTAGTAAATCAGAGATTGTAATGATCAAATTCAGGAGGTAGACAAAAGGAGATGTTGAAGTTTTTAACTGCTGTTATCCACAATTATTTTAGTGGTGTGAATAAATTTTTTTGCAAATTTTTTCTTTTGTGATGAAATTCTTTTTAATATTGTGTAGGGAATTTTGTTTCCCTGTACTTACTAACCCATTCACATAACAAGAAAGTCTGATTGTTTAAACGGTCAGACTTTTTTTATTGCCTCTGAAACCTGCATGAACAGAAGGTTACAGCCGATCATCATTTTACGGAGTAAAAATTTGCCACACTTTTTACAATAATATTTTACCTGTTTTATCATCCCGAGATTGGAACAGCTCCTGCCGGTTTTTTACCTTTTGGATGAACAGAACGACCCCCGAAGGAGAAAAAACTTTACCGGCAGGATGAAAAGAAGGGATAAAAAGGATGTTGGAGGTGATATTCTTTACCAACTATGTTAACAGGTGTCTCTTACTGCTCAGCTGAAACCCTGCAACCCGTTGTTAGATAGCGTTGCTAAATAGTTGTGAATGTGGTACTTGTCGCCATAGCCGGGCGTCAAATGCCATACAAATATTCCGGATAAAAGGTTTGCCTTTCTCAGTTACTTCCACCTTTTGAGGAAGCACCCGAACCAGTTCATCCTTCTCCAGTTCCTGCAGTCGTTGTAACCCGTCGATGATGGCGTCGCATTGTGTGTCTGCTTTTTTCCAGGTGGTTTCAAAGTTGCACATCAGCTGGTGTATATGCTTTCTCAGCAGCAGATCTTCTTCGGTAAGAATATGCCCTCTGACGATAGGAAACTGACCTTTATTCACCAGTTCCTGGTAAGCGTTCACTTGTTTTTCATTCTGTACATATGCATACCAGTTGTCGCCGATAGAAGATGCTCCAAGTCCGATTAACAGGGAGGTGTGTGAAACTGTATAGCCCATGAAATTGCGGTGTAATCTGCCCTCCCGGAATGCTTTATACAAAGCTTCGCCGGGCAGTGCAAAATGATCCATTCCTATCTCTGTATAACCATTACTATCAAACAACAGTTTACCGAGTTCATACAGTTGCCTCTTTTCTTCATCCCGGGGAAGGTCTGCTTCCGTATAACGACGCTGGCCGGTACCCTTGATCCAGGGAACGTGTGCATAACTGTAAAAGGAGATCCTGTCGGGCAACAACCGGATAACTTTATCGATGGTATGCTGCATACTTTCCGTTGTCTGTAATGGCAGCCCGTATATCAGGTCGAAGTTGATGGAGGTATAGCCGATCTTTCTCGCATTCTCTACTACGGAGGCTACCATTTGGAACGGCTGGAGACGATTGATGATTTCCTGCACTTTTTTATCGAAATCCTGTATGCCTAAACTGATCCGTCGGAAACCGAGATCGTATAACGTTTGCAGATGTTCCGGAGTAGTATTGCCCGGATGTCCTTCAAAGCTCAGAGATGCGTCAGGCAGTAGTGTTGCGTGCTCGTATATGCCACTCAGCAGGCGGTTCAGATTTGTGGCACTGAAGAAAGTAGGCGTGCCTCCTCCGAGGTGAATTTCCCGTATACGGGGCCGCTCGCCAAAGGCTTGAAGATACAGTTGCCATTCTTTCAGTAAGGCTTCTATATAAGGTTCCTCTACCCCATGGTTAACGGTTATGTACTTGTTACAACCGCAGTAGGTACACATGCTTTCGCAGAAGGGAAGATGTATATAGATGCTGATGCCATCCCTGCCATTTGATTCCTGAAAAGACTTTTTCAGCAATGCTTCCCAATGGCCGGCATCAAAGGAATTTTCATCCCAGTAGGGAACAGTTGGGTAACTGGTATATCGGGGGGCGGCAACGTTATATTTACTGATGAGGCTCATGATGTGTTAGGATTTATGACAACAATTATGGATAACCTGTTCGCTGTGGGGAGTCATGGCAGGACTGATATAAGGAATACCCAGATTCATGCCCCGCAATATGAGTAATACCCCCATTACACTTACAACAACAGGGATTAAGCTGCGCATCCTGTTTCTGATAGAAAGCGAAATAAGATGACTGAACCAGGTAACTCCGGCCATAGCAGGCAAAGTTCCTGCACCAAATGCAGCCATGAACAACATGCCCTGCAGGATATCTCCGGTAGCAAGCGCACCGGCAATACCAAGATAAACCAGTCCGCATGGCAGGAACCCGTTCAGAAATCCGATGGCATACAACGTGCTGAAACGTTGTTGTTGCAATAAGCGTCCCAGCATCGATTTTATCTGCCTGGTAAAGGCATTGGGAACAGGTTGGTTTTTGAAGATGCGTATGCCGGCATACCTGATGAAAATGACCATTAACAGGAGGCTGCCGGTGATAATGGATAACCATTGCTGCAATCCTCCCAGATAGAACTGCCGTCCAAGCCACCCGAAAATAAGTCCGAGTATTGCATAAGCGCTGATACGCCCGGTGTTATATAACAGAATGCCTGCCGCTTTGCGGCCTCCTGAAAGATGTTGCAGGGGAAGTGTCAGCGCAATGGGGCCACACATGCCAATGCAGTGAAAACTGCCTATAAACCCCAGCATAAATGGTGCAATCATAATCGAAGTTTTTTGCTGGCTGAATAGCCTGCTGTCAGTAAATATTCAATGACTGTTCCTGGTAAAAAGGCCGGTTGTTCATGGTCCACTGTAACTTTACCTTGTACAGTCCTTTGATGAATAACTGTTTGTTTATCAATTGCTGCCCCTCGGAATCAGGTTGTAGCGGGAGACGTATATCCTTGTTGGAATCGGATGGCCGGTAAAAGGTGAGCTGCCCCTTCACTGCTTTATCTTTCATTTCCGCCGGAAAGATCAGTTTCACCCCTTCAGCAGGTTGTTCAATGATGACCGGCGTTGAGAGCAGGGCTGCATTTTGTCTGCCATCTACCACCTGTTGGTATTTTAGTTCTTCGCCATAGTAGTCAGGTGTTACCATGTCAATCCGGGTACGCATGCTATGCGTAACCAGTGTGAGGATTCCTGCCGCAAATACCACAAAAACAAGTATGATCTTATGTCCCCAGTTCATGATGATCGGTTTTAAGCGATGATATAAAGTTCCGTCTACTGTATTGGCCCGAGAAAGGTGGTACGTAAACGGGTTATTTTCCTGTTGTGTTCATACAAACCTATGTACAGGGTTGATTTACGTTGATGTAATGCTGTTTTCGGCAATACAACGAAGAAGGTGCCCTCCCCCTGTCCTTCTGCCCTGACATGTATAACCGGTTGCCCCACCATGGTGATGTTACCGGCTTCATCTTCCAGTTTTAGCTCAAGAGGGATATCCGCATTGGTTTTGTTGATCAGTTTGATGCGATACAGGTTGCTGACGCTGTCTGTTCCACGCTCCTGGTAGAGCATACCGGCTGTACGCATGATGGTACCGCTTACCGGCTTCCGGCTTGTGAGCATAAAGGTAATAGCAGCCAGCAGCAGCGCCAGTACAGACGCATATACTTTCATGCGGGCGGAGAACCGGATTTTTTTCCCTTCGGCAATGCCGTTTTCGGAGGCATAGCGGATCAGTCCTTTCGGCCGGCCGGTTTGCTCCATCATAAAATCGCATGCGTCGATACATGCGGTACAGTTGACACATTCCAGCTGCGTGCCATTCCGGATGTCGATCCCGGTTGGACAAACTTTCACGCATTGGGCACAATCGATACAATCGCCCAACTCCGGCGCCGCATTTTTCCGGAATTTTCCGCGAGGCTCACCTCTTTTGTAGTCATAAGCTACCAGCAGAGAGTTACGGTCCAGCAACACGCCCTGTAGTCTTCCGTATGGGCAAACCGTGGTGCAGATTTGTTCACGCATAAACGCAAATACGCCATAGAACACACCGGAAAAAATCAGGATAGCACTGAAGCCGCCGGCATGTTCGGAAAGAGGTTCCGTAATGATCCTGCCTAATGCTTTGGCTCCGATGATATAAGACAGGAATATGTTTGCGATGAGAAAAGAAAGAGCAAAGAACGCCAGATGTTTGCCTGTTTTCCGGATGATTTTATTGGTATTCCAGGGCGACTGCTGCAGGACTTTTTGAGCGGCAGCATCTCCTTCTATCCAATATTCCAGGCGCCGGAAAAGCATCTCCATAAAAATTGTCTGTGGGCACATCCACCCACAAAACAGTCGTCCGAAGGCCATTGTAAACAGCACTACAAAAAGGATAAAGGCCACCATTGCAAGGCCGAAAACAAAGAAATCCTGGGGCCAGAAAATGGCGCCAAACAGGATGAATTTGCCTTCCACGACATTCAGCATAAATAAAGGCCTGCCATTTATGGAAATAAACGGCAGGCTAAAAAAAACACTAAAATAGAGCAGGCTTACCGCAGTACGTATATTATACCATTGGCCTTTCGGCTGTTTGGCGTATATCCACTTACGTTTACCCTGCGCGTCAACTGTGGCTAATGTATCTCTGAATGTGTTACTGGTCATTGTTTATTCTTTTTGACCCTGCGGGTCTTTCGGATTCGGAGGATTGCTGCCATGGATCGACTTGATGAAGCTGGCCAGCTGAGCAAGCTGTTTAGGAGAAAAATCATCCTGCCACGATTTCATCCCTTTATCCGCGACGCCATACTTGATGGTTTTGAAAACGTCATTCACCTTGCCACCATGCAGCCAGTAATCGTCTGTGAGGTTTGGTCCTACCACGCCCTGGCCCTGCGGCCCGTGGCAGGGAGCGCAATTGGAAACGAACATTTTTTGTCCGGCTGTGATATCAGCGGGATCGGTGAGCAGCTTTACGTTATTCTCATCGATATTGTTGGCTGCTTTCTTCAGATATTCCTCTTTGGCAACAGCTGCTTTTTTCTCTGCTGCCGCCAGTTCTTCGATCTGGTTAGGCGCGGAATGAGTTATTTCTGTTCGCCAGAAGTATACCACTCCGAAGCAGATGGTAAACGCGAAGCCCCATTTCCACCAGGGAGGAGTTGGATTATTCAATTCCCGGATGCCGTCGAAGTCGTGGCCCATGTCTTCTTCCGCTTCTGCCGCAGCATCCAGTGTTTTGGTGTTGTTTAGTTTTTCCAGCCAGGAAACGCTGGGTTTCCCGGGTACTACTGCTTTCGCAGGCCTGTGTTTACGTTTGATACCAACCAGGTACCGCAACAGGAACAGGAGGCAGATGACCACCAGGAGCTCCAGCAGGATAACGGATATCAATACGTAGAAAGACGTCTGTGAAAGATTGGTGAAATAAGGGCTGGCTGCCGGGGCAGTTGTTTCAGCGAAGGCGCTGCTGCTGAATAGCGACAACGCTATGATTCCGATTGCGATCAGTGTTTTGCCGGCATCATTTTTCATCTTTTCCCTGAAAATATCCATGGCGCCCAGTACGGCATTTCCCAGGATAGTAATGGCCAGTAATAATCCTATTGCCACTACCAGCAGCAGGAGAGCTACAGGATCTGACAGCTCAGAGGGGGCATTACCAGCAGCAAATACCGGGGCGCTGCAGAGGATGCCAGCGGTGAGCAATTGTATAAAGTGTTTATTCATCGTTGTGCTTTTAAAGGGGATTAGCGTCGTCGTTATCTAAGGGAATACGGCTGATCTGATCCACCATTCGTTTATCCGCCTTGAATGCCCATATGGCTGCGCCAACAAAAAAGGTAGTGAACAGCAGCAGGGATGCCATCGGGTAGATGCTGATGCCTGCTATAGATTCCAGGTAATTAATGAACTTCATGACATACGATTTATAAGTCCTCTTTATCTGCTACCTGTGCCGGTTTGGGGGCTGATTTAATGTCTTTCCCCATCCTTTGCAGGTAAGCTATTAATGCTATGATTTCGCGGTCGGCTTTGATCGGAAGTTTGTCTTTCTGCAGATTGGCTGCAATTTCCTGAGCCTGTTTATCAAGGTCGGCGTTGGCCTGCAATTCATAGCCTGTTGCATAGGGCACACCCAGCTTTCTCATGACATTGATCATCGCCGGTGTTTTGCTTTTATCTACCCGTTCTTCAAATAGCCAGGGATAGGAAGGCATGATAGATCCGGGCGACATGGAGGTTGGATCCAGCATGTGGTTAAAGTGCCAGGAATCAGGGTATTTGCCTCCTATACGTGCCAGATCGGGACCGGTACGTTTAGAACCCCACTGGAACGGATGATCATATACAAATTCACCGGCTTTGGAATATTCTCCGTAACGGGCAACTTCATCGCGGAACGGACGGATCATCTGGGAGTGACAGTTATAACAGCCTTCTCTCAGGTATATATCACGGCCGTGCAATTCCAGCGGCGTGTATGGTTTTACACTGCTGATAGTAGGGATATTACTCCGGATAAGGAATGTAGGCATCATTTCGAGAAGCCCTCCGATGGCCACTACTATCAGGCTGAATACAACCAGTGGTATGGGGCGGCGTTCTATCCAGTTATGCCAGTGGGCTTTACCATGAGTAGTGATCACTTTCGGCAATGGAGCTGCTTCGGCTGCTTCGTTGGCAACAAAAGAGCCACGGCGTATGGTTTTGGTAAGATTCACTACCATCAGTATAAGTCCGCTGATGTATAACATACCTCCTACTGCACGCAGGGCGTACATCGGTACAATGGTGGTAACTGTTTCCAGGAACTGGTATTTTAACTGTCCTTCTTCAGTAAACTGTTTCCACATCATACTTTGGGTAAAGGCGGCCCAGTAAAGCGGGATCACATAGAAGATGATACCCAGAGTGCCGATCCAGAAGTGTGTGTTGGCCCATTTGCGGGAATACAGCTGTGTGCTGAAGATCCGGGGAATGAGCCAGTAAAGGATACCGAATGTAAGGAACCCGTTCCAGCCGAGCGCGCCCACATGAACGTGTGCAATGGTCCAGTCGGTGTAGTGGCTGATAGCATTCACATTCTTCAATGACAACATCGGTCCTTCGAAAGTTGCCATACCATAACAGGTCAGTGCTACCACAAAGAACTTGAGGATAGCGTCTTCCCTTACCCGGTCCCAGGCTCCGCGGAGTGTCAGCAAACCATTGAGCATACCACCCCAGGAGGGTGCAATCAGCATTACACTAAAGGCGGTACCGAGTGTTTGAGCCCATTCGGGGAGCGCGGTATACAGCAGGTGATGCGGGCCGGCCCAGATATATATAAAGATCAGCGACCAGAAGTGGATGATAGACCACCGGTAGGAATAAACAGGTCTGTTTGCCGCCTTGGGCACGAAGAAATACATCAGCCCCAGGTAAGGTGTAGTCAGGAAAAATGCTACTGCATTGTGTCCGTACCACCACTGAACCAGGGCATCCTGTACACCCGCATACCAGCTGTAACTTTTGAACAGGGATAAAGGAAATTCGAAAGAGTTAACGATATGAAGCATGGCAATAGCCACCCAGGTACCGATGTAGAACCAGATGGCCACATACAGGTGCGATTCACGCCGGCGAAGAATGGTACCCAGCATGTTGGCGCCGAAGACGAGCCATATGAGGGTGATCGCAATATCAAAAGGCCACTCCAGCTCGGCATATTCTTTTCCGGTAGTGTAACCGAGGAATAAAGTCAATGCGCCACCGGCAATGATAGCCTGCCAGCCCCAGAAATGGATTTTACTCAACAGATCACTGAACATGCGGGCTTTACACAGGCGCTGCAGGGAATAATAGACACCCATGAATATACCATTACCCACAAAGGCAAAAATAACAGCGTTGGTGTGCACGGGCCTGAGCCTGCCGAATGTAATGGGGGCAAAACCCATGTTAAGGCCTGGGATCACCAGTTCAAGCGCTGCCCATAAACCGGCCAGCATGCCTATGAATCCCCAGAACATACAAGCGTAGGCAAACCATTTTACCGTACGGTTGTCGTAATAAAATTTTTCGAGTGACATAGTGGTATTTAAAGGTGTTGAAGAATACGTTTATTCATTACCGTTAGTGAGATCATCGTCGAACAGGATCCGGTGTGCCGGAGAGAAATCATCATCAAATTGTCCGTTCTTTACTGACCAGATGAAAGCGGCGAGGAATCCCACTGCTACCAGCAGGCTGATTCCGAGTAAAATGACGATAACACTCATGGCTTTTTATTTAATGAGAATAAAACGTGCTGTTTCCAATGCCTGCAATGCGTGTATTTCATTGGCTGCGAAAGAAAAAATATCTCCTGTTTCCAGTATGGTGATCTCTTCATTCAGCATAAAGGCAATTTTCCCTTCCAATACCAGTATCATAGCATTTGCCGGAGAGGTATGAGGCGGGATTTGATGTCCCTGTTGCATGATCAGCAACGTAGCGTCAAATTTTTTTGTTTTCAGAATAGCACAGCTCTTCACTTTCTCATTTGCTGCTACCTGCATTACGTTCATTACTTTCATGGGTAGTTGTTGTGGTATAATACGATGCTGCACTCCCGGCATGCCTCACCCGCTGCGTGTAAGCAGCCTCTTTTCAGAGACTGCTTACATGCCCATTTCGTACGGGTTTAATTGAGGTTGCTTAGATTATACTGTGTATGTTCGTGTTATAGCAAAGTTAAAAACAGGTATACCCGGCAGCAATGATATTGCTCAATCAGGAATATGATTTTTATCAGTCATTTCCTGAATTCCCTTACTGTTAAGCTTTTTGCCGTACCATTCGCTGCACGCCCAGGTAATAATAATAATGCTGATAGAACTGGCAGGCATTAACACCGCCGCTACCAGGGGAGATAAAATACCCTGTACGGCGAAGTATAGCCCGGTGATATTGTACAGGACAGATAGTGTGAAGCTGAGCAGGATAATGCGTTTGCCGGCTTTGCATAAGCTGATGAAACGAGGTAGCATCGGCAGCTTCTCTGCAGCCAGGATGCCATCGCTGGCCGGTGTGAAGTTGTTACTGTCGTCTGTCAGGGAAATACCAATATCGCTTTGTTTTAACGCACCTGCGTCGTTCAGCCCGTCTCCTATCATCATCACTTTTTTCCCCTGTTGCTGAAGCGACAGGATATAGGCGAGTTTATCCGCCGGTTGCTGTTCGAATAATAAGGCAGTATCATTGCCCATCAGCTGCCGGAGCTGTAAGATCGTGTGGTTGTTATCGCCCGACAACACGGAGAGTGGGTAAGAGGCATTCAGTTCTTTCATCAGCGGCCGCAATCCGCTGCGGTAGCTGTTGCGGATGGTAAAGAGCCCCGCCAGCTTTTCATTGATGGAAACATATACCACACTTCCTGCCTGATCCTCTTTACGATGAGCGCCTGCAAATTCAGCATTGCCGAGCCTGATGAAAGACCCATCTACCCAACCACATACTCCTTTTCCGGAAAAATCGCGGAAGTCATTCACCGGCAAACGTACATGCATGCCGCAATATTGTATGATGGCCTGGCTCAGCGGATGTGTCGACTGTGCCGCAAGGGATGCGATTTGTATCTCCTGCGCCACGGTGAGTTTGTTGCCATAGTAAACAACAGAACTACCGGTTTTATTGGTGAGCGTACCGGTTTTATCAAATACGATGTGGGTGGCATTCGCCATACTTTCAATGGCGTCGGCATTCCGCAGATATAACTGATGCCGGCTGAGTATCCGGAGTATATGTCCGTTTGTAAATGAAGAGGCAAGCAGCAGTGCGCAGGGACAGGCAATAATAAGAATAGCTGTTACGGCCGGCCAGATACGCACAGGATCATGGGTACTCCACCAAACGGAGGTTACTGTTGCGATGAATAACACAATCCAGGTAAAGTAGCGGCTCAGCAGGTGTATAAATGACTGCGTTTTGGGTGCCGTGTTCTTTAATTCTTCCCTGTTCCATAAACTCGTCAGGTAACTTTGCGCTACTTCTTTAATGGTGAGGATCTCAAGGTTGCCATCCAGCTGGCGTCCGCCCGCATAAACAATTTCTCCTACCGCTTTTTGCACGGGTATTGATTCGCCGGTAACGAAACTATAATCGATCAGTGCATGCCCGCGTACAATGATGCCATCTGCCGGTACCAGTTCGTTGTTATGAACCCGGATGGTGTCGCCGGTTTTAATTTCCGGCAGCGCGGTCGGAACTTCTGCATGGTCCCTGATAACGCTTACGGCTATAGGAAAATATGCGGTATAGTCCCTGTCAAATGAAAGCCCCTGGTAGGTTTTGTCTTGCAAAATTCTTCCAACAAGCATAAAGAAAACGATCCCGGTCATAGAGTCGAAGTACCCTGCGTTACCCTGCAGTACTTCAGTAAGGCTGCGTATAAATGTCACGAATATCGCCAGTACAATCGGTACATCAATATTGAGGAATCCGTGTTTAAGCCCGCCCCAGGCAGATTTGTAAAATGCCTGTGCACTGAATAGCAATACCGGTAACGCCAGTACGAGATTCATATAGCGGAATAGCCGGTTGAAGTTTTCATCCAGTCCGGCCGCACCGGCGAAGTAATCCGGGAAGCTGAGCAACATGATGTTGCCGAAACAAAACCCTGCTACGCCCAGCTGGTAGATCAGCTTCCGGTTTGTTGCCGGCTTTTTATGCTGCAGATCCTGCAGGCTGATATGCGGTTCGTAACCTATGGCGGTGAGTGCTTCTGCTACTTTTCTCAGCGAGGTTTGCTGATTAGAAAAGATGATCAGGGCTTCTTTACGGCTAAAGTTAACGGTAACCCTGGTAACCCCGTTTTCCAGCTTATGGAGATTTTCCAGTAGCCACAAACAGGAGCTGCAATGGATTTGAGGGATATAGAAATTTACATGCGTTTGCGTGTCGTCCCGAAACGAGCAAAGTTGTTGCGCGATTTTATCGTCGTCCAGGAAAGCAAATTTATCTTTCCGTACTACTACCCGCTGATTCAATCCAGGCTGGCGGTTCAGGTCATAGTATTCACACAGGTGATGCTGATTCAGTATCTCATATACCATTTTACATCCCTGGCAACAGAATACTTTGTCCTGCAATGCAATGTCGTTATCCGTACAGTTCTCCCCGCAATGATAGCAGGTAAGATGTGTACTGGTATGTGAAGAAACGGCCATCAGTCTATAATTTGGTTATCAGTATCTTGTTGGGGAGCAACTGGTTGATGTCCCGGAACAGCCGTAGAATAAAGGATATTCTGCTCTACGTAGATCCATTGATGCAGCAATTGCTCTGTCAGAAATATATCGTTTATGCATAAACGATATGTGGCACTCCATTCCGGATGTAACTGGTAGTTCCCGGAAACCTGGCGCAGTCGCTGAAGCAACAATGTTATTTTCTGAAAAGATTGTTGAATGCTTTCGTACACTACAGGCTGGATATTTTCACGCATTTTAAGTGCGGATTGGTTGCGGATAACAGGAAACAACAACGTGCTTTCTTTACGGATAAGCTGGTTGATTTCGGCGTGCATCCTGGAAAACAATAGTTGCTGCAGGTCTGCTACAGGGGGCGTGGTACCGTCGTCCTGCCGGTCGAGGTTAAAATATGCCATTACCTGCTCCGCCTGATGCTGGATCGGCCAATGAAATTTATTGGCGATAACAAGACATAAATGTCCGGGCGTTAATTCGTGGAAATTAATAATCGAATAAGTGAGCATGTAATGGAACTTTATGACGCTACAAAAGTAGAGGCGGCGTCAGGGAGGCCCAATGACATGTATCAAGGCATAATATGATATTTGTCAGGATTTGTACTAGTCCTGCAGATTAGCAGTGCGGATAATTTCGGGCATGTCGAGCAGGCGTATTTTTTTGCCTTCCAGCTCAATCATACCATCTTTTTTGAATTCGGAAAGGAGGCGGATAGCGGATTCGGTAGCGGTACCGACAAGGTTGGCGATTTCTTCCCGCGAGAGGCGAACACTGAGTGTTTGACCATCGGGCTCAACGCCATAAGTTTCCTTAATAAAGAGAAGGGTTTCGGCAAGGCGTTCCCGTACCGGCTTTTGCGCAAGATGTGTGATCTTCAGCTCAGCTTTACGGAGTTCGCTTGATAAAATGCGCATCATCTCGAAAGAAAGGGATGCGTCTTTTTGCAAGATATTGAGGAACAGGTCTTTAGGAATAAAACAAACGGAAGAATCTTCCAGTGCAATGGCCGTAGCCGTATACCTTTCATTGCTCAGGAGGGCTTTATATCCCATGATATCGCCGGCTTTGATGAGGCGTATAATCTGTTCACGTCCATCATCGCCACTATGTGCCAGCTTTATTTTACCATTATTCACACAATACACACCGAATGGATAGGCTCCTTCATGGAAAATCACCTGACCTTTCTTGTACACCGAGCATACTTTAGCATCTGCGATCTCTTCGAGATTGCATTGCTCAGCTTTGCAGAATATCGACATAAAGCGATCCTTGCAATGGACACAGGATGGATTGTTTAAAGGTATAGCCATATCAATTTGCAAAAGTACTAATTTACGGCTCCTTAACCAAAGTAAAACCTTTCGTGATATTTTATTATTATATTATTTATAAGCCATATGAAGTGTTGACCCGTTTTACACCGGAAGGGAATAAAGCCTGCCTGGCAGATTACTTTAAGGTGCCTTCTGATGTTTATCCTGTGGGGCGTCTGGATTATGATAGCGAAGGGTTACTGGTGCTTACCAACGACAAATACCTGAACCAGCAGTTGTTGCTGCCCAGGCATGCCCATGAGCGGGAGTATTGGGTACAGGTAGATGGGGCGGTGACACCGGAGGCCATACAGCAATTGCAGGCAGGAGTAGACATAAAAGTAGACGGGCAGCTTTACCGGACCCGCCGCTGTAAAGCGGAGATACTATCTGCCGAACCGGGGCTGCCACCTCGTAACCCACCTATCCGTTTCCGGAAGCATATTCCTGCACCGTGGATAAAAATGATATTGGAAGAAGGGAAAAACAGGCAGGTTCGGAGAATGACCGCTGCCGTAGGTTTTCCTACGTTGAGGCTTGTCCGTTACCGGATTGAAGCACTGACAGTAGCCAGCATGCAATCCGGTGAAATGCGGCAATTGAGCAGGGAGGAGATATACCGTCAGCTGAAGATAAGCGGGAAACGCCAGGCCTGATACCAGGAAAAAGAAACAGATACCCTGTTTTAACCGTCTGGCAGGTTTGGGCTTTATGCTTTCAGCTTTTTTAACTAGGTTTGTCACCAACAAATTTCTATTATGCTGAAATCAATGACAGGCTTCGGAAGGGCAGAAAGCACAAGAGGCGAGACAAGTATCGTAGTGGAGATCAAATCGCTGAATGGGAAGCAGTTTGAGGTGAATCTGAAGTTTTCTCCTTTGTTAAAACCCTATGAATTCGATATCCGGGCACTTATGCAACAGATGTTGGTGCGCGGTACATTGGATGCCACCATTAACATCCGCCAGAACGGGGCTACCCGTCCGGTGGTGATCAACACTGAGCTGGCGAAATACTATTACCAATCCATTACGATGATGGCCAATCAGCTGGAAATTCCACAGGGCGATATGCTGAACGTGCTGATGAAATTACCGGAAGTGGTGACCCCTGCTACAGAGCAGATCACAGCGGAAGAATGGAAAGATGTGGAAGAAACCGTCAGAGAGGCCCTGATAGACCTGGATAATCATCGTATCGATGAAGGACAGATGCTGGAAGCCGATTTGCAGCAGCGTATAGATAATATCGACAATTATATGCAGAAGGTCCGGGAACTGGATCCGCTGCGCAAAGACCGTATCCGCCAGCGTCTGGAAGGCTTGCTGGCAGAACATGTAGGGAAAGATAATGTAGACGGTAACCGTCTGGAACAGGAGCTGATCTTTTATCTGGAGAAACTGGATATTTCTGAAGAGTTATCGCGACTGGAAAACCACCTGCGTTATTTCAAAGAGATCTTAAAAGAAGGAGAAGCTGCGAAGGGAAAGAAGCTGGGCTTCGTGTTACAGGAAATAGGCCGCGAAATCAATACTACCGGCTCCAAAGCCAACGACGCCGGTATCCAGCAATGGGTGGTGCTGATGAAAGATGAACTGGAAAAAGCCAAAGAACAAGTTTTAAATGTTTTATAGTAAGGCGCAAACCATATGAATAAACTTTTCCTGGCCACAGCGGGATGCTTATTTTTGGCTGCGGCCTGTAAGCCGCCTAAAATGGACACTTATGAGAAAAACCTGGAAATACCGGGGCATGAGTGGGCCTATGACTACAAGCCGTCTTTCGAAATAAAAATACAACCTGAAGATACCGCCTACCTGTACAATATCTGTGTCAACATACGTCATACGGATGCTTATCCCTACAGTAACATCTGGTTACTGATAGGTACCCAGTATCCGGGCGATAGTATTCCGAAACAACAACGGGTGGAACTGCCACTGGCAGATGTTACCGGCAAGTGGTCGGGAACAGGGCTGGATGATATTTACGAACATCGTATCTTTATTCAGGAACGGGCAATCTTCAATAAACCGGGGACCTATAAGTTTTCTTTCGAACAGAATATGCGGCAAAACCCGCTACCCAATGTAATGAATGTTGGTCTACGGATAGAGAAAGCCGGTACCAGGCAATGATGAGAAAGCTTTTCAATAAAATGCAGGAAGGAAAATCCGTTTCCCTCATTTACTTCCTGGTAATGGCCTACACAATAGCTGCCCTCATATGGTGGGGGATCCTCTTGTTCAGGCAAAGTAAACAGATCAGTACATTTGAGCGACAGAACCTCTATCTGCGGGTCGATAGCCTCTCCCGGCCGGTGGAACATCAGCTGGAGTTGCAACGGATCAATAAAGACGAGCATATGCGCTCCTTCAAATACCTGGGAGAAGGCATTATATTCCTGGGAATTATCTTGCTGGGCGCGGTTTTCGTGTACAGGGCCGTGTGGAAATACATGAAACTAAGCCGGCAACAGCAAAATTTTATGATGGCAGTGACACATGAATTGAAATCACCCATCGCTGCGGCAAAACTGAACCTCGAAACCATCCGGAAACACCGGCTGGATGAAGAAAAGCAGCTAAAGCTGCTCAACAACACCATTCGCGAAACCAACCGGCTCGATCAGCTTTGTAATAATATCCTGTTGGCTGCCCAGCTGGAAACACATAAATACCGTTTGTTCAAAGAAGCACTCGATTTCTCTGCGCTGGTGGAGAACAGCATCAAAGAGCTGGACGGCCGCATAGGCACCCACCAGATCGATGCCGAAATACAGCCGCATATGTGGATGGATGGCGACAAGCTTACGTTGCAGATAGTATTGAGCAACCTGGTGGAGAATGCAGCGAAATATGCCCCGAAGAATACCAGGATCCTGGTGAAGCTCTTCGAAGACCAGCAGCTGCTGAAATTACAGGTGATAGATGAAGGGCCGGGTGTGCCGGAGGAGGAGAAGAAACGCATCTTCCTGAAATTCTACAGGGTAGGCAACGAAAACACCCGTAAAGCCAAAGGCTCCGGCCTGGGCCTGTTCCTGACAGCTAAAATAGTGGAGCAGCATGGCGGCAGTATTGAAGTGAAGGATAATACGCCCACCGGTAGCTGCTTTGAAATAACATGGCCTGAATATTCCGTACAAACAGCGTAAATTAGAGAATGGATTAACTGATCCGTTGTAAAATCAAACAATAACACATGAAGGAAGCGACAAAGGCATCAATACTGTTGGTGGAGGATGAAGAGAACCTTCAGGAAGCATTAAAGCTGAACCTGGAGCTGGAAGGATATGAGGTTACTGCAGTAGATAACGGTACTGCTGCGCTGAAAGCAGTAAAGAACGAATATTTTGATCTTATCATACTGGATATCATGTTACCTGAAATGGATGGCATCGCCGTTTGTGAAAACATCCGTATTCAGAATAACGAAATACCCATCCTTTTCCTGAGCGCTAAAAATAGCAGTGCCGACAGGGTGCTGGGCCTCAAGAAAGGCGGCGATGACTATATGACCAAACCCTTTAACCTGGAGGAGCTCCTGCTGAGAGTCGAAAAACTGATCGTTAAGAACAAGAAGATCCAGGATAAAGACAGCGTGCCTAATGTATACCGCTTCGGTGATAATGTGATCGATTTTGCCGCCCAGGAATGTGTTGGTAAAGATGGTAAACATTATGAGTTAAGTAAGAAAGAAGCGATGTTGCTGAAGTTGCTTATCGAAAACAAAGGTGAAGTGGTAACCCGCGAGAAAATATTGCAGGTAGTATGGGGTTATAACGTATATCCTACTACCCGAACCATCGACAATTTTATACTCAACTTCCGTAAGTATTTTGAGGAAGATAGCCGGAACTCCAGGTATTTCCACTCTGTCAGAGGTGTGGGATACAAGTTCACGGAAGCGTAAAGTTCTCTTGTGTCATTGCGAGGCAGCAGCATCGCCAGCAACGGAATACTGCTGCTTTGTTTCTTCATTGCGGGGTTGTGCCATGCCAGATTTCACCCCATATTCCCCGTTTTCCTTAAAAATCCGACCTCGTACTAAATCCCCCTTTCCATTGGTGATTAATTAGCCGATATTTATTAAGCTTATATAACTAAGGAGAATCAACTACCTAGAAACCTGATTTGTGGCATATTATTATGTTAATATGATCTTTACTGCGGAGTGGCCGTTCTGGCTGTTTTTTTTGTTAAGTCTCATAACCCTAACATTATTTTTTGCCCTGCGGGAAAGAAAAATCAGGAGAGCCTCAGCGAAAGAAATAACCAAACACCATACGCAGGTACACCTGGAGCTTCATGCTTTCCAGGCGCAGATGGACCCGCATTTTATTTTCAACAGCCTCAATGCCATTCATCACTATATACTCACCACCAGCACCGACATGGCATCCCTCTATCTTACCCGGTTTTCGCGCCTGATGCGCCTGATGATCGGTAATTTCAATAAGGAGTGGATCTCCCTGCAGGATGAGCTGGATGCCCTGGAACTATACATTCAGCTCGAACAGCTCCGGTTTGAAGAACAGTTTAATTATCAACTCCAGGTATTGCCGGGGGTGAATAAGCAATTCACCCAGATCCCTCCTCTCATCATACAACCCTATGTACAATATGCTATCTGGCACCGGATACTACTACGGCCCCAGAAAACAGGCGGTTGCCTCAAGATCGTCATCTGCAGGGAAAAAGACCGGTTACTGATCCAGCTGGAAGATAATGGGATAGCAGTTACAGATATCCCCGTTAACAACGGAGAACATCAAACAAACGGAATCGATATTGCCGCCGAACGGCTTTATATGATGAGTGAAAAATATCATATGAAAGCCAGCATAAAAGCCTTGCAGTTGTTCGATGAAAAGCGCCTGCCCGCCGGAAACCGGCTTATTATTAGTATGCAGCATGTGGCCACCAGACAATCGCTGGCCGGTTAATTGGTAAAGTGCCCGTAATTGCTTAATTTCTACCTGATTTTCAGAGCGAAAGAGCACCTTACAACCATATCAGATGCGTACCATTATCGTGGACGACGAAAAGCACAGCCGGGACGTGCTGCAAATGATGCTTGAAAAGTATTGCCCACATGTAGTTATATTGGCTCAATGCTGTAATGGAAATGAAGCCCTCAAAGCTATCCGTGAGCTCCGGCCCGAACTGATATTCCTGGATGTGGAAATGCCCGGCATGGATGGTTTCCAGATACTGGAAGCCTGCGAAGTACATGCGTTTTCTGTGATCTTCATTACTGCTTATGATCAGTATGCCCTGAAGGCAATACGTCATAGCGCGCTGGACTATTTGCTGAAACCTGTAGATCTGACGGAGCTGAAAGAAGCGGTGAAAAAAGCCGGCTCTCAGTCCGGCGACTCTTCCGGGAAGGTAATGAACCTGCTCCGGTTTCTTCGTGAACAAGCCGGTTGTGAGGAGAGGCGCGCCTTTCCTACTGCCAATGGATTAAGGATGGTGGCAGCCCGGGATATCATCTATTGCCGTTCCACGGGAGCACAAACCTGGTTACATTTACAGGCGCCGGAACAACCGTTGCCAGTACAACGCACATTGCCGGAAATGGAGGAGTGGCTGACGAATAAAGGATTTTTCAGGGTTCATAATAGTTTTCTGATTAACCTTTCCTTCATGGAAAAATACATCAAGGGAGATGGTGGGGAAATTATTATGTGCAACGGTTTCAGCATTCCGCTGGCACGCGAAAAAAAGCATGATTTTCTGCTCCGGATAGAGCGGTTATAAACGTTTGATATTGGAACAGCTGATCCAGCCATTTTTGCCATCGGCAAGCTCTATTTTGCAGAAATCCTGGGTAGAGTCAGTAATATGTACCTTCGTGCCCTCTCCTACTTCAAAAGCATCTTTGCTGTTTTCGTCGGGAGCCGTCTTCGCCCTGATGTTATTGTTCATCACAATACCCTGCTGGTGATTATTTGAAATGCGGTAAGTATCTATTGCCATCATCAGATACAGGGCAAATAAAACGCCCAAAGCGTAGGCACCCCATCGCAGGAACTTGTTCTTCCATCCGGGAAGCCATGTATTTACTACCACAGCTGCCACCAGGAGCCATAAGAAAATGATCGCTCCTGTTGCCCACCCATTGGGCTTATGAAGATGTTGTAATTGCAGCCACCATTGCTGGAAAAATACCAGTGGCAACTCCCCTATATACCCATTTACTTTCTGGTTGGCAAGCCCAAGATTATGCTGAACAGCAGCATCACCAGGTGCCAGCTGCAATGCTTTTTCGTAGGCATAAACGGCCATTCCGGTCTTCCCTGCTTTATACCAGGCATTGCCGGCATTGAACCAGACGGCCTTCTGCTGATGGCCCTCGTTCAGTAGCTGCTGGTAAATCCCGGCAGCTTCGGTGAACTTGCTCTGGTTAAAGAGTTTGTTGGCGTCATCGAATCTTTGCTGCGGACTTTGGGCATTGCCCGTTGTAACGCCCAGCAGCAAAGTGATCGCCAGTATGATCAATTGAATATTTTTATACTTCAGCATTCGCCTTTCGTTAATTAGTTCTTCAATACATCTTCGAGGTTACTGATAATGCTGACCGCTTTCTCATAAGTACCCTGCATTTTGTGATTATCCTGCCCCGGAGCATATAAAGCTACTTCACAATTGTCTATCAGCGCGAACAGGTCGTGTGTATTGCTTCCATTGATTTTGCGGGCACTTAACTTGTCCTGCACCAGCTGTTTACTGAGGTCGGCCATTGGGATTTTCAGCTTGGAGCTGAGATAGCCCCATACTGCTCTCGATGTTTCTTCGTAGAAAGCTTTGTCCTTGCCTTCCCGCAGGTAGCGGGCAGCAAGTTCCAGCCTTTTCAGCGCCACCTTATTGGCGTAGCGGTGCTTCAATACAGCTGCATTAACGGTTTTATAATCCATTCGGCGCTTATAGAGCACAGCGGCAACAGCAAGCAACAACGGGAGTATCAGCAGTATATAGAACCAGGGGCTCAATATAAACCAGCTATGGTGCCTGCTCCAGTTGAGGATGCGTGTGTCATTGCCTATCAGCTCATTCTTGCCCGTACTGAAATCCTGTTTATCCTGTTTGATGTGTTTGCCCTGATTGATATGGATGGGGAAGGACGCAGAACGCAGCGTTTTGTAACTGTTCGCTGCGGGGTCAAAATACGTGAATTCTACCGCCGGAATGGTAACATCGCCGGCTTCACGGGGCATCAGCACATATTCGAATGTACGGCTGCCGGAAAGCGGGTTGCTGTTTTTCTCTATATCGTCGGTTACTTTAGGATCAAATTTTTCAAAGCCTGCGGGTGCATCTATCTTAGGGGAGTTCAGCAGATTTACGTTACCCTTTCCGCTGATGGAGACCTTCAGCGTAAGCGCATCGTCGGTAGTAAGCTTGTTCTTGTCTACCACGGCAGTCATGTTAAACTGGCCTACAGCCCCATTGTAGCTGGCCGGGCGGCCATCTACCGGCACCGGTTTTACATTGATAGTGATGGGTGTGCTCTGTATCTTGTAAGGCACATCCTGGTATTCCACTTCCGGACGGTTGAAGAAGTCGTCGAAGAAAGGATCCTTGAATGCAGGATCATTGAAGAAGTCGTCGAAAGGATCTTTGCCTTTGTTTCCCTTTTTACCACTGACCAGTTTCACCAGTCGCACCTGATTGTCTACCTCCACCGGATCCAGCTCCAGCTGCCCTGACTGCAATGGAAACAGCAGGGTTTTACGAATGGTGAAAACCTTATAGGGCAAACCGTTGATCCGTTCTTCTGTAGCCTGAGGCGGATTGGGCAGTTCAATGTCTTTAGCTGAAAATCCTTTGAATGCCGGCACTTTGGTGACACTGGAGTTCGTCGGAAGCCGGGTGTAAAGTTTATAAGTGGCAGTCAGTTGCTCTCCTTCGTACAGATTGGTTTTATCAACGTCCACTTTCAGGAAGATATTCTTCTTCAGTTTCTCATTGAGATCCTCTCCTTTTTTCAGGATGCCTTCCATATCATCACTACTGCCCTGAGCTCCCCGGTGAGCGGGCGGAAAACCGCCGGATGGCTGAGTATTCTGCTGTTGTTGCTGGGCACTGGCATTGCCTTTTCTTACCTCTATCAGTACAGGATTAGATTTAACGACGTTGCCATTTACCCTGGCCTGCGCGCCGGCGATGGTAAAGCTACCAACATGTTTAGGCTGAAGCAGATAGCTGAGTGCCACATATTCAGAGCGTTTGCCGTTGAAAATTGTCTGGCCCTGCATCTGTGACGGACCCTGTAATACATCAAAATCTTTAAAATTGGGAGGAGTAAAACTGGTCACATTTGTTCCGTTTTCCAGCATAAACTGAATCTGGAACGGTTCATCCAACGTCACAGTGTTATTGCTCACAGTGGTTGTAAAGCGGAACTCCTGTGCAGATGCACAGGCAACCAGTCCTAAACAAAACAAAATGGAGTAAAAACACTTCCTTATGCAAAAACTGTAGCTCATCATTATGTCAACAAATTTAACCAAAGCCGCGCCGGATGCGCGCTAAGCGCCGTTAAAAGTTAGTTAAAACATTTTAATATGTTGTTTTTTTTTATTTGGAAACAGGGGGCTTAAATGTCTCCCAACATAGGTCTGAGTATGATTTCCTCTACAACGGTTTGCTTTGCCATATTCCAGGCGCCCCAGATGGCATTGGCGATATCTTCGGGGGGCATCATTCTGTCGGGTGGCGCTTCGAACCCATCCCACGACGCCGTCAGTGTCGGCCCGGGGCTTACGGCGGTTACTCTGATATTATGCGGCAGCAATTCTTTACGGAGATTTTTGGTGAATCCCAGCAACGCGTATTTGGTGATGCTATAGGAGCCACCGTTAGGATAGGCATGGTAGCTGGCGGTAGAGCAGATATTGAATATATGGCCACTTCGTTGCGCTATCATATCCGGCAGCAGCGTCCGGGTAAGATGATAAGCACTATATACGTTTACGGCCATCAACTTTTCGAGCGTGCCGTCTGCTTCCTGATGGAGGGCACCTGGAATATAGATCCCGGCGTTGTTTACCAATATGTCTACCTGGTGGAATGTGGCCCTGACTTTATCAGCGAAGGCCATTACCTGCGCTTTGTCTCCCATATCCACTGCTTCAGCCAATACGGAAACCGCCGGATTTTTCCGCTGAATACCTGCTTTGGCCGCCTCCAGTGTGTCGGTATGTCTTGCACAGATCGCTACATTAAATCCTTCCTGAGCCAGCTTTTCCGCAATGGCCTTCCCTATTCCCTTGCTGGCGCCTGTTATAACTGCATTCATAATTCTCTGATTAGTGTGGTAAAATAATGAATTTACACGTAAGACAATGGCATTCCTGACCCATCCCGGGGATTTCGTACCTTTGCGCCGACATGAAATACAAACATCTCTTTTTTGACCTGGACCATACGCTGTGGGACTTTGAAAAAAACGAACAGGAAACCTTGCAGGAGCTGTTTAGCAGCCATAACTTAGCCGCCAGGGGCATATCTTCCTTCGAGGCATTTCACGTCTCTTATGTAGCGCATAATGAACGGTTGTGGGACCGCTTCAGAAAAGGCTTTATTACACGTAAAGACCTGCGCGACAAACGCTTCCGTCTTACCCTGATCGATTTCCGGATTGGTGATGAGCAACTGACGCAGCAACTGGCTGATGGATTCCTGGAAATATTGCCTACGAAAAAGGCGCTTTTTCCGGAAACGAAGGAAACGCTGGACTACCTGGCAGCGAAGAACTACCCGATGCACATGATCACTAACGGTTTCGAAGAAACGCAGTTACAGAAGATGAAAAATTCGGGAATTGATCATTACTTCACGCATATTATCACTTCTGAATTAGCCGGCAGCCTGAAACCTTATCGTGAAATTTTCGATTTCGCCATCAGCAAAGCAGGTACCTCTGCAGCAGAGAGCATTATGGTCGGCGACGCAATGGAACTGGATATCAAGGGTGCACATGGAGTAGGAATGGATCAGGTCTATTTCAATCCTGCCAACCCCCCGGTGGATTTCCAGCCGACTTATGTGATTGGGAGCCTGGCTGAATTGAAAGATATATTGTAGAAAAGAATTACGAATTAGGAATTACGAATTACGAAATAGCGGGGAGATAGTAGCGAAGTGGATCTTCGCGTTTACTATCTCCCCGCTATTTCGTAATTCGTAATTCCTAATTCGTAATTCTTTTGTTAGCCCTCATCGCCATTGTCCTTGTTGGTTGTTTACAGCAGCTTTTACCTTTGTCGGCCGTTTTGCAGGTTGCCTGCGTACAGGTTTTAGGCGCAGGTTTCCCGGCTTCACCGGTTTTTTGTTGAGCAGATGCTGCAACAGTTACCAGAAGCATGACAGTGGCGGCAGTAAAAGCTTTTTTAAACATAGCTGACAATATTGGGAATGTTTGCTTTTAAAGATACTAGATTTTAGCGACAACAGTAATACCGCCCTGTACTACCTGCTGTAATTGTACAGCTACTTCGGTGCCAATAGGCAGGTACAGGTCTACCCGGGAACCGAATTTGATGAAGCCCATCTCATCGTTCTGCGCCACTTCCATACCTGGTTTCAGGTAATTCACAATCCTGCGGGCCAGGGCTCCGGCAATCTGACGTACAAGTATGTCGCCCTTATTGTTCCCGATCACAACAGAGTGCCTTTCGTTTTCTGTGGATGATTTAGGGTGCCAGGCCACCAGGTATTTACCGGCATGGTATTGCGATAACTTCACGGTACCGCTGATAGGGTTGCGGTTTACGTGTACATTGGCAGGGCTCATAAATATAGATACCTGTAAACGTTTATCTTTAAAGTATTCAGGTTCATATACCTCCTCAATTACTACCACTTTACCATCGCAGGGAGAAATAACCAGGGAATCGCCTGTTGTATATTGCCGGGAAGGAATGCGGAAAAAGGATACGATGAACAGGAAGAAAGCCAGGGATATGACAGATACAGTCCAGCACACTGCAGGCGAACTTCCGAACCAATAAAATACTGCTCCGTTGATTAACGCCAGTACCAGGAATACAAGGGAAATGGTAGCAAATCCTTCACGATGGATCTTCATTGTTTTCTTATTAGATTATTGATTTATGTGTTTAATCGTAGTGCGAAGTTAGTTTAATTCGATTTTTCGGAACAGGAAAGTTCTGTTAAGCCATCATAAAGAACTGTACATAGATCCAGGCGAAGGGAGCCGCCAGGAGCAGAGAATCGAACCGGTCGAGGAAACCGCCATGACCGGGCATGATCCGGCCTGAGTCTTTCACCCCGGCCATTCGTTTCAGCTTCGATTCTATCAGGTCGCCAATGGTGCCAAAAACGGCGGCAATCAGGGCCAGTACAATCCAATGTTGCAGGGCGAGATACTGTTTGCCCCAGAAATAGCCATATACAGCGGCGGCAGCCACAGCCAGTATCATTCCTCCCACCGTACCTTCGATGGTTTTCTTGGGCGAAATAGCCGGAGCAAAGGGCGTACGGCCAATCAGCGAGCCCACGATATAGGCCATGGTATCGTTGATCCAGATGAAAATGATCAGCAGCAGCGGAATCAGCCAGCCCGGAGCCGTGCCTACATCCAGTACCGTATAATGTATATTGATAGCATTCAGACGGATATGAATCAGCAGTCCGAATGGTACAGTTACATACAGCAGCCCGATGGCAGAATAGCCAAGATTCTTTAAAGAAAAGTCTTTACTCATTAATACTTCTCCCAATGGCATTACCAGCAAAAAGATAACGGCCACCCACCAGCCAATGAAGCCTGTAGGCAGATGTGCTATTTGAAAGTTCTTACCGGTAAAAGTCAGCAGGATGGCTGCACCCGCAATGGTGGCTCCCCATTGGTGCCAGACAGGGATGTTGTTATAATCGGGATCGATATGACGCAACAGCCTAAAGTACTCCTGGAGGGCAAAACAGCCTATCAGGAAAAAAAGCAGGAAAAAACTAACATCCGTCCATAAGATACCGCCCAGCATCACTGCCACAAACACAAGCGCCGAAGCAGTGCGGGTGAAAAAAGTTTTCATTCTGTATTGATCTGTTAATGAATGCTACCCGCAAAAGTGGATAAAATAACCATGCGGAACAAGTGCTGTTTATTCCACATCCCCCGTCACATCGCCGGTTGGGTGGTTGTTATGATTGTGTATCAGGTCTTTGGCAGTTTGCTCATTCGACTGATGTACGTATAGTTCCGCCTGCCCCGGGAGGCCAATATTGTAGGAAGATGACTGCCTGTTCAACAGTACTGCTGTTACTCCGTTCTCCAGCAGCATGCCTTTCACTACTTCTGCCTCAAAGGGACTATTACTTGCAAAAACTTTAACCCAGTCTTTTTCCATACCTATTAGCTTTAGAAGGATCAAATCTCGTCATTATTCCCAATTTCGTCTACTTTATCTGTTGCTGCTTCTACCGGGTCGATCATGGGCATTGGATCGGATTTCTTCCGTAACGCCCAAAACACACCAATAGTAACAGGGATCGCCAGGGCTACGTAATACCATTCAACGGTTCCGTCTTTCGCCGGGTCTTCTTTCAGCATCCCATGTTGGAACAGGTATAACATCAATACCTGCATCCCGTTAACGAGGATATGCGCATATATGGCCAGCCAGAGGTTTCCGCTGAAAACATAGATGGCGCCCAGCCCTATGCCCAGCAGCAGCCTGGGCATAAAGCCCAATATATCCCCATGGATGGCGCTGAATATTACTGAAGCAATGAATACACCGATCCACACATTCCGGGTGGCCTTGATTAACAGGCGCTGTAATACGCCCCTGAAAAAGAATTCTTCCGCAATGGCAGGAACAATGGCGATCAGCACCAGGTTAATGAGGAGGTCGGTGATGGTGGGCATCTTCAGAAAAACTTCCAGTAATTTCTCTGCCAGGGCGGCCGCATCTTTCACTGCATCCGGAACCGGCCAGGTTTTATTCCACTCCCCCAGAGGGCTGGCTATTATCAGGCATCCATATATTGCCACCAGCGCCAGCACTACCTGAATGCCTTTGGGGGCAGGTTTCAGCCCCAGGTAAGTCATGGGATAAGGTTGCCACAGGTAGGCAAAAAGCGCCGCTGGTACAAAGAATGCTACAATAGAGTAAAAGAATTGTGTTATTTTCAGATAGCCGATGAAGTTAGGATTTACCAGTGCTCCATTTTGGAGGGCTTCCAGGCTTTGACCGGTGATACCCGGGGTGATCAGCCCCAACGCGAACAGGTATATGGCAAAGAACCCAAAGAAGAAACCGAGGAAGGTAACGAACTGCATTAAAACGGGAGACTGTTTCAGATAACCGGTCATAAGAAATTACTGTATTAAATTTGCGTAAATTTACACCGCGAAATTCAGTTTTTGCAGTTACTGACGGACCATCCGGACCGCTTGTAAATTTGACTGTCACTGCAAGGAAACCTGCTTGTAATAGAAATAGTATATAAAATATAAAAATAATAACTATAGCGAAAACCGCTGTGGCTATGTAAATTATGGTGAAGATAGGAAATATTGAACTAGGAGAATTCCCTTTATTGCTGGCGCCCATGGAAGATGTGAGCGATCCGCCATTCCGTGCGGTATGTAAAGATAATGGGGCTGACCTCATGTATACCGAGTTCATATCTTCGGAGGGGCTGATACGTGATGCCATAAAAAGCCGGAAGAAGCTGGATATTTTTGATTACGAACGGCCTGTTGGTATACAGATCTTTGGCGGGGATGAAGAGTCGCTTTCACTGGCCGCCCAGATTGTGGAAGCTACCAACCCGGATCTGCTGGATATTAATTTTGGCTGTCCGGTGAAGAAAGTGGCCTGTAAGGGAGCCGGTGCCGGTATATTGAAGGATATTCCCAAGATGGTAAAGCTTACGGCAGCTGTAGTAAAAGCCACCAAACTGCCGGTGACCATTAAAACCCGCCTGGGTTGGGATGAGGAAACCAAGAATATCGAAGACGTGGCGGAAAGGCTGCAGGATGTGGGAATCAAAGCCCTCACCATTCACGGCCGTACCCGTACCCAAATGTATAAAGGAAGCGCCGACTGGACGCTGATCGGAAAAGTAAAGAATAATCCACGCATACAAATCCCTATCTTTGGTAACGGTGACATATGTACGCCGGAGCAGGCAATAGCCGCCAGACAGAAATACGGGGTAGATGGCATTATGATCGGCCGCGCAGCTATCGGATATCCCTGGGTTTTCAGGGAAATAAAGCATTTTATGAAGACGGGCGAACATTTGCCTTTACCAACTGTTTTAGAAAGAGTGGAAGTTTGTAAAAAGCATCTTCACCAATCAGTTGCCTGGAAAGGGGAAGTAGTTGGTATACTGGAAATGCGCCGGCATTATACAAATTATCTCAAAGGTTTGCCGCATATAAAGGAATTCCGACAACAATTAGTAACTTTAAATACATTAGCAGAAATAGAGGACGTATTAGATGCGGTAGTACTGCAATACAAGGATCATATTTTCGAAAGAGCTGCTCCCCAGTTAGCCGCACAGGATTTTCTGCCGGCAGATAATGAAATGGCCGGCTGTAACGTTTACGGATAAACGGATACACCCCAGGACGTAAAAAAAACAAAAATTACTTTCACATGACCACATTTAAAAATCTGAAAAATGAAGTCTGGAAAGACTTACAGATTAAAAACAAATCTGCCCTGCGTAAAAAATACGCTGTTTCTAACATGGGGAGAGTGATCAGTTATCATGAAAGTACAGAAGACGGCAAGTTACTCACGGGTTCTACCGTAGAAGGGTATACGGTATTGAACGTAAAACCGGCAGATACTTACCAATCACTCTACCTGCACAGGGAAGTGGCTAAACTCTTTAGTAAAAGGTCAGGGCGGTCGCATAAATATGTGATCCACCTCGACTACGATAAAAAGAACAATAAAGCATCCAACCTTCAATGGGCAACGAAGGAGGAAATGGAAGAGCACCAGCAGAAAAGCCCGGCCAAGCTGGCCTATAAAGAAAAGCAGCGCAATCGTTTGAAAGGATTGAAGCTGAACATTACCAAAGTGAAGAGTATCAAACGCCTGTTGAATAAACCAGGCAAGAAAACAATGAAACAAATTGCCGAACAGTTCGATATCAGCGAAATGCAGCTTTACCGCATCAAGAGCGGAGAGAACTGGGGGCATGTAACAGTGGATTAACGCCTGGTTTGCCAGGACTGATCATAAATGATGTTGTCTGAACTATGGCCATGCTATATGTATGGCCATAGTTATTTGTAGCAGTCCTTACAAATCTGCCCTCATCATTTCGCCCAGCATCTTCCGGTAGTGGGCACTGTGCTGTAAAACCGGCTCATGGCCCAGCACGATTACCTGTTTTCGTGCACGCGACAACGTTACCAGCAGCTTTCTGTCGACCTCAATGTTCTTCTCCTCCCAGCTGAACTGCCCCAGGCATTGCAGGGTATTCACCTGTGCAGCATGATAAACCGCCAGTGAAACGATGATAATGTCGTTTTCCGCTCCCTGGAAGCGTTCCACGGTATCAATATTAATGCTGGCAAGGTCGTCGTCTTCCCCGATCAATGTGCGGATCAGGCTGATCTGCGTTCTCCATGGCGTCACCACTCCTACTGTATCTTTCGAAAAACCGGACCCATGGCGGCGTTTGAGGTATTGCAGCAAAGAAGCCACCCATTGGGCCTCCGTTTTGTTCATCTTGGAAGTAGCTTCGTACGGGCTGGGAATAAACACTTTCCTCCCCAGAGAAAGGATACGTTCCCAACCCTGCGTGGTTGGATGGGCTGGCATTTCGAATGCCGCCTGTTGCTCCGGCCTGCCCGAAGAAAGTTGTCCGGCGTAGTAATGATTTACCAGTGCTGCTATATTATCGTGCATCCGGAAATGAGTGTTCAGCATTCCCCAGGCATGGTGCCAGTGATGGTTTTTACAGCAATGCATCAACCGCTCAAAGAGCGCTGTACGCAGGTCGGTGATGCCCAACGATTGAAGGGATGCTGCCTGCACGGCACAAAAATATTCTTCCTGGGCAACAACCGGAGGTAACTGGTTCTGATCTCCTATCAGGATAAATTTACGGAAAGGCATCAGCAGCCCCAGTAGCTGCGGCTCTGTAAGTTGCGAGGCTTCATCCACGATCAGGGTATCGGCCGGTATACCCATCATCAGCAGCTGATCCAGACGCGAGGTCATAGTGGCTACAGTGGCCACAAATACCCGCTGGCCGGTGATGAATTTGCGGGCATCATCCAGTGAACCTTTCAGGCAATATTCCCGCAACAGCTGTGAGGCACCCGAATTACGCCCGCCCAGCCGCAGATGACTGATATCCCTGGCGCTGAGTTTATGGCATATTTCGTCTACCGCTTTGTTGGTGAATGCCACCAACACCACGCTGCGTCCTTGTTTTACCATCTCTCCTACTATGGTAGTGAGTAAGGAAGATGTTTTACCGGTACCGGGTGGCCCTTGTAACAGGAAGTAATCCCGGGCTTCCAATGCTTGCCGTACAATGATTTCCTGGTTGGGGTTGAACATCGCCGGACACGCATACGTCAGTGGTTCCCGGCGGGGAGCAGTTAGCCCCAGCAGCAGGTTCATTCTTTCCCGGTATGGAGGGGAAATGACATGAAAGAGTGCGGCAGCGGCGGTCCAGTAGTTGGATTCATAGATGTCATGTTCTATGATCCATTCATCGAACTGGCGGAAAAAATCCAGAGTCATCTGCCGGTTGTTCAGGGAAAAGCTCAGCTGATCCCGGCCGAGGTCTTCTATTCTGCCTTTCAGCAACTGCTGCTGCATGGGTTGCAGCTCAGTGCTGGTTCGGGGATAGATGATGGCGGTGTCGCCCTGCCGGAAATTGTGGCTAACGGGAACGACTATATCGAATACAACCAGGCTGTTGGTATTGTCGAATTCCCGGAACCTTAGTCCGGGAATGATGTTGAAGTGACGGAGTTTGTCTTTCTCCTGTTGCAGCCATAGTCCTGCGAATCCGTCTGCATCGTCTTCCCTGGCCACGGCAGAGAACATGCCACATTTGGCCTGCAAATACTCTCTCAGTGTGAAGGAGAGAAATTCACGATAGTAGTCTTTTGCCAGAGGTGGCGCTGTTTGCCAGGCTTGCTCATATGTGGCGAAGTGTGCAGCGCTGAAGGAAGGCAGGCCTTGTGCGGCCGCAGCTGTAATGCCGGATAATATGGTTGTTTCGCCGATAGCCAGTCGTAACATCATGGCCACTACTTCGTTGCGTAGCAGTAACAGGTCGTTTTCCGAGTGATGCGTACTGCTGACGTTCCGCAGTGGGTTGGTAGCAGCAGCGGAATACAGGATAGCAGAGCTACCTTTCCGGTGCCTGCCGAAAGCAGAACGAAGCAGGAGGTTATAGCCTACCACCTGCATTTCATGGTTTTTCCAGGTATTGTAATCCGGGCATTTCCCGCTTTTGAGCTCAAAGATTTCCTTGCGGAGTTCATCTGCATCGTCTTCTGCCATCAGATCCAATCGCCCCTGAAGGCCATACAATGCAGAAAAAAATGTGGGCTCAATGCGCACAGGTTTATGCTGCAGTTCTTTCACAGTATTGTGCAGATTGCCCCAGTGCTGCTGCCGGATATCGCGGTACATTTCATTGATGGCCTCCCGGCCGTAGGCGGCTGCCTGCAATACATTTTCGGCTACTGCCTCTACAAAGGAAGTTTTGAAATCGACATTGTTGTTGCGGAGCATCTCATCCAGCAGCGCATTGACGAGGTTGCCCTTGAATGCTGCCGGACCGGATTGCTGAGGCGTGAGCTTTTTCACGAGGTACAGTAGCCGGTTGGGGCCTTTATGCGTAAAACATTCAGCAAGGTCACTGATATCGATCAGCAGGTCCGGTTCCAGCACCACCTGGCTTTCCGCAGTAGCGGCATATTCGCCGGAACTAAGCTGGCGGCAGTTAAGCACATGAATCGTATCGTAAGGGCGTAACAACCGGTGTAGTGATAAAATAGCCACAGGGTCCATATCTTCCAGCAAAAGCAGAAAATCACCCTGTTCGTCGTTCCGGGCGCCCACCTGCATGGAGTAACGGCCATCGGCACTGGTTTGGAGTGTACCAACGGAAGTGACCATACACTTGATCAGGGTAAGAGTGCCGGAATGGTGCTGCCAGGTAACAGATAGTTTGTGCTGGCCGGCCGGCGCATATATTTCCTGCAGATCGTTGGGCGGCGCAACCTGGAAACACCAGGCCACGGCCTCTGAAAGGGCTCTGATACAAAGCTGGTGTTCCGTATCCTGCAAGGAGAACATTCCGCGTGTAGCCTTATTCGTTAGGATGCTTAAGGCTGTCAGTTGCTGACGGATATCGGGAGGAAGTGCGTTCTGATCAAAATAAAACTGCATCCGCGCAAACAGGTTACCGAATGAACGGCTTTCTTTCCGGGTAAGCTCCCTGAAAAGGATTTCAAGTATCTGTCTGTATTGACGGATTTTTTCATCTGTATCCGGGAGATGGTATGCTTCCCTTATCCTGGCGTAAAACGCGGTTGCCGTCTGTGATGCCTCCATCTCCGCAAGTTAATGAATCGTTACCGTTTGCATGGATGCGGCATTTGTTATACCTTCCGGAGGATTTATAATGTAATTATCTTTTTATGTCAACCAGGAAAATAGCCATTATAGGTGGAGGAAATCTGGGAACGGCCATTGCCCAGGGATTGCTGAAGAGCGGTTTTTCAAAGGCCGGTGATATCACTATCACCAAACGCAACACGAGTACCCTGTCAGCGCTGAAAGAAGCCGGGGTGAGGGTTGAAACGGATAATGCAATTGCTATCCGTGAGTCGGAAGTGATCGTGGTAGCCTTAAAGCCGTACAATGTGCGGGAGGTACTGCAGAGTTTTAAGAGCTCCTTTGATCCGGCCAGGCATATACTGATCAGTGTAGTAACAGGGGTGAGTATAGATGATCTCGAGCATATCGTACCCGGTATGCCGGTAGTGCGGGCTATGCCTAATACAGCGATCGCTATCCAGGAATCCATTACCTGTATAGCTCATAAGCATGCCAGTGAAGAGCAGATCCGGTATATAAAGAGCATGTTCGATCAGCTGGGAGCTACGGTGAGTATCGATGAAAAGCTGATGGATGCGGCCACCGTGCTGGGGGCATGCGGTATTGCCTATGCACTTCGTTATATCAGGGCTAATATCCAGGGAGGCATTGAAATTGGGTTCGATGTGCGTACGGCGAGCCTTATTGCGGCTCAAACGGTGAAAGGAGCGGCAGAGTTGCTGATCAGGGAAAACCGTCATCCGGAAGAAGAAATTGATAAGGTCACTACTCCCAAAGGATGTACAATTGCAGGGTTGAATGAGATGGAACACCAGGGATTCAGTTCTTCACTGATAAAGGGAATTATAGCCTCTTACGATAAAATTGTCAAGGACTAAAAGGGGAACTACTCTTTCCGGGGGTACTCGAAGAAAAGGAACTTTTTCTTAGCCAGATCAAAATCTTTCCAGCTATCGGTATCGGCCTGTATGCCAAAGATGCCGGTGGTAGGCACATTGTCTATTCTGATCTCTTCAGTAAGATAATTGGCAAAATCAGTAATTCCCGGATTATGCGCGAAAATGGCAACTGCGCCAAAATCGTCATCTATCTTGGTAATTACTTTCAGGAAGGTGGCAGCATAACAAAGGTAGAGTTCTTCTTCCAACAGGATGGCTTGCTTGGGGTATTTCCACTCACTGGCCATCATTTTGGCAGTTGTTCTTGCCCTTTTTGCCGGACTCGAGATGATCAGTTCCGGAACCATACCGCGTGAAATAAGCCTTTTGGCCATTTCCGGAGCATTTTGCTTACCCCTTTTGTTGAGTGGCCGGTCAAAATCATCCATATCCGGATCCGTCCAGCTGGATTTTGCATGACGTATTAGCAGTAATGTTTTCATGGTCTGAAAACCTATAGTTAACTGAGGCGAAAATACTGATTTTACAGGAAGATAACTTGTTAGACTTATAATGTGTAAGTTATGGGGCTTATTTAAGATAAAATTAACTTAGCAATTGGCCTTTTGCAGCTAATCATAAAAAAAATGCAGCGAGGATTATCTGATAATCCCCGCTGCATTTTTTTTATGGTCAGCCGTTAGTATCCTCTTTCGTTCTTGCCTTCGATATAATTCATGAATGCCTTGTTCACCACTCTGTTACCGCCCGGGGTAGGATAATCACCGGTAAAGTACCAGTCGCCCAGGTTATTCGGACATGCCTGGTGGAGGCTTTCGATGGATTGATAGATGAGTTCTATTTCGGCGCCTATACCCTTAGGAGTGAGTATTTCCGCGATTTTGGCGGAAATCTGCTCAGGGGTGAAAGGCTTGTAGATATTTTTTACGACGTTCTGGGCGTGCAGGGTGTTGGTACGGGCCAGTTCCTTGCATAAACCATATGCTTCCTGGAGGATATATTCCTTGCCATGATCTTTCAGCAGGGCGATAGCGGCTTGGAATGCCACGAAATCTCCCATTTTGCTCATATCGATACCATAGCAGTCCGGGTAGCGGATTTGCGGGGCTGATGATACAATGATGAGCTTTTTAGGGCCAAGGCGATCCAGCATCTTTATGATACTTTCCTTTAGCGTGGTACCACGTACGATAGAGTCGTCGATTACAACAAGGGAGTCGATGCCGGGTCTTACAGTACCGTAGGTGATATCGTACACGTGCTGTACCATCTCGTTACGGCTGGAATCTTCGGTGATGAACGTACGCATTTTTACGTCTTTGATAGCGATTTTATCAATACGAATGCGGCGATTCACCATTTCAGACAGCTTTTCGGCGTCGAAATCATTGCCCCAGGAAAGGATACGCTCCACTTTTATTTTGTTCAGGTAGTCTTCCAGGCCTTTCAATAAGCCATAGAAGGCTATTTCCGCAGTGTTCGGGATAAAGGAGAAGATAGTATTGCGAAGGTCGTTATCGATGGCTTTCAGCACGGTGGCTGAAAGATTGCGGCCCAGGGCAGTACGTTCTTTATAGATCTTTTCGTCGTTACCGCGTGAGAAGTAGATCCTTTCAAAGCTGCATGCTTTGCGTTCTTTGGGTTCGAGGATCTGTTCTATGGCGTATTCGCCGTTATTTTTCACGATGAGGGCATTGCCTGGCATCAGCTCCAGTACTTCATTTTCGCCCACGTTGAAGGTGGTACGGATAGCAGCCCTTTCAGAAGCAGCAACAATGACGTCTTCATTAATATAGTAGTAAGATGGGCGGATGCCGTGAGCATCTCTGATAACAAAAGCATCGCCGGAGCCGATAAGGCCGCAGGCATGATAGCCTCCGTCGAACATGGAAAATGCCTGTTGCAGGATCTTTTTGATGTCCAGTTCGGAAGTGCCGTCGTTATCTTCTTTTACGAGGAAATGGTGTACCACTTCCAGCATAGCAGCGAGGTCGCTGTTTTTGTGTGTTTCGCCTGGTTCAGCTTTGGAGAATTTGAAAAGTTCGTCGGCGTTTACCAGGTTGAAGTTTCCGGCCATTGCAAGATTCCGGGCCGGGATGGTGTTATAGCGGAGGAACGGGTGGCAGAGTTCAACATTGTTTTTACCCTGTGTAGCGTAGCGAAGATGGCCCATCAGAAGCTCGCCCAGGAAACGGACGTGGCCTTTCATGAGGCCCGGGTATTTGGTGATCTCCGGTTGGTATCTTTCTATTTCGTGTATTTCGTCGCGGATTTTTCCGAAGATATCGCCGATGGCCTGAGGGGCGGCACTACGGAAACGATGCATAAAGGGAACCCCCGGTTCGGTATTCAGTTTTACGGTTGCCAGCCCGGCGCCATCCTGGCCCCTGTTGTGCTGTTTTTCCATGAGCAGGTACAATTTGTTCAGCCCATAGAAAACGCTCCCATATTTTTGTTGGTAGTAGGAAAACGGCTTTCTTAATCTTATAAATGCCAGACCGCATTCATGTTTGATCGCATCACTCATGGCAGAAAATTGAAGTCGCAAAGGTACACCAAAAAATGGGTAAAAAGTGAAGTGGAAAACCGGTTTAGCTGCAAGCCCCTGGAGTCAGGCGTTTAGATGGCAGTTGAGAAAGTACCCGCATAAAAAAAGCGGAGACGATTGGTCTCCGCTTTACTATTAAAAGAAGTTCCTTTATTGTTTGGCCAGCGCTCCCATCCACCGGCTGATACGATTACATTGTTTGTATTCGTCGTCCACATGCACATAAAACGTTGGTATCTTTTCCACCAGCCATTTATTGATGGCTTCTGCGCGTTTGATATCCAATGTACGTTGCTGAATGCGGGAGTAGTCGTCGGTCAGGTTTTCCCTGTGTGGTTGGGTGCGTGTTTTCAGGTATACGATACGTACCGCAGCGCGGCCGTTTTCGTCGGTGAACTGAGTCGGAGCAGAGATATGACCTGGTTTCAGGGTATCGAGCATCATTACGATTTCTCTTTCACCCGGATCGTCGAGCTGGTCGATAGTAATGAGGGTACTACCATCACCGGTTTTAGACTGGAGCATACCTCCGTCGAATTTGGCGCTCGGTGCGTCGCTGAACTTGGTAACGGCTTCAGAGAAGGTCATTTTGTTGTTCAGGATCAGATTGCGGATGGAATCCAGTTTAGCGGTATTGGCAGCCAGGTCGGATTTGGTTACTGCGGCCCTGACGAGAATGTGCTGAACAGTGACGTTATCGCCGGAGCGTTTGATCATCTGGATCAGGTGGTAACCAAACTGGGTCTTGATCGGGCTGGAGATCTCACCTTCTTTCAAGCGGAAAGCCGCTGCCAGGAAGTCGGGATCCCAGTTTTTATCGCTACGGTTCATTACATAAATTCCCTTGTTATCCTTTACACCAGGATCTTCAGAGTACAACACTGCCAGGGAACCGAAATCGGATTCCTTGTTCTGGACGCGTTTTTTGAATTCCAGCAGCCTGTCTATAGCGTATTGATCCATTTCGCGGGTAGCTTTGGGCTGCAATACAAGGGTACCTATTTCCAGCTCTGATTCGTAGAATTTGAGACTATCCTTAGGGATGGCGTCGAAGAGGCGTTTCACTTCTGAAGGGGTTACCTTCACAGGTTCGATAATCTTATTGCGCATGGCCGTGGCCTGCAGGTTTTCCTTGATGGGCTGACGGAAGCGTTCGCGCAGTTGATAGATGGTATATCCTGTGACTTCTTTCATTTTTTCCTTTCCGCCATACATCTGTTCGAAATAACGGATACGGTTTTCCATCTGTGCTTCCACATCCCCATCGCTTACAGGTAAGCTATCGCGTTCTGCCTGTAACACCATTACTTTTTGAGAAATCAGCATTTCCAGGGTTTTGCACGCAGCATCGGGAGCCAGGTTGCCGTCGGGAGAATTATGCTGTTGATCAGCGAGGGCACCATCCATATCGGATTTGAGGATGATCTTATCCCCTACTACCCCGATGATCTTATCTGCCACCAATTTTTGCTGGGCCGAAGAAGTCTGCCATAAGAGCAAAGCGCCTGCGGAAAATGCTAAAAGTTTCTTCATACAAAAGCGTAAAGACCAAAAATAATTATTTAAAGCTCACAGACATAGAGAAAGTCGGCGGATTTAACAAAAGTTTAGATGAAACCCCGGCACCTCCGGCAGTAACTGCCAGAGAACGCTCCCGGGGGAAATGCCTGCGAGGAATGTGTCAAAATAAAAACCCGTAAAAAACATCTTTCAAAAACACATAAAAGTTTTCTAAGATATTTTTTACGGGCTATGTGTATTTTATCCTAAATCAGGATACATTAAAGCGTTCTTTTAACTTCTACTTCTTCAAAGCCTTCGATCATATCGTTAGGCCTGAGGTCGCTGAAGTTACGGACACTCAGACCGCACTCCATGTTGGCGGGTACTTCCTTCACATCGTCTTTATAACGTTTCAGGGAAGCGAGCTCTCCTGTGAATACCACGATACCGTCGCGAACCACATTGATGCGGGTGTTCCTTGTCAGCTTGCCATCGACAACGAAGCAACCTGCCACAGTAACTTTTTCGAACTTGTAGGTTTCGCGTACCTGTACGTTGCACACCACTTTCTTCTCGATTTTCGGTTCCAGCATACCTTCCATGGCGCTCTTGATTTCTTCGATGGCGTCGTAGATGATGGAGTAGTTCCGGATTTCGATATTTTCTTTCTCGGCGAGTTTAGCTGCCTGAGAAGAAGGACGCACCTGGAATCCGAGGATGATCGCATCAGAAGCGGTTGCCAGCAGTACATCGGATTCAGTGATCTGACCTACGGCTTTGTGAACGATACTGATAACGATTTCTTCGGTCGACAGTTTCTGGAGGGAGTCGCTCAACGCTTCCACGGATCCGTCAAAGTCGGCTTTGATGATCAGGTTCAGCTGTTTGAAGTTACCCAGCGCCAGACGGCGGCCGATTTCATCCAGTGTGATATGTTTCTTGGTACGGATACCTTGTTCACGAACGATCTGGGCTCTGCGGTTAGCCACTTCCTTGGCTTCAGATTCGTCGAGGTACATTTTGAATTTCTCACCAGCCTGCGGTGCACCATTCAGACCGAGTACCTGTACCGGCATTGACGGTCCGGCTTCATCGAGTCTTTGTCCACGTTCGTTGAACATCGCCTTGATCTTACCGAAGAAGGAGCCTGATACGATGGTATCGCCCTGACGGAGGGTACCATTTTGTACGAGCAGGGAAGCAACGTAACCGCGGCCTTTATCGAGGGTGGCTTCCACGATGCTACCAGCACCTTCGCGGTCCGGGTTGGCTTTCAGTTCCAGCAGTTCAGCTTCCAGCAATATTTTTTCGAGCAGGACATCGATATTCAGTCCACTCTTAGCAGATATTTCCTGGCTTTGATATTTACCGCCCCAGTCTTCCACCAGGAGGTTCATACCAGCGAGTTGTTCTTTGATTTTCTCAGGGTTGGCGCCGTCTTTATCCACCTTGTTGATGGCGAATACCATAGGCAGGCCGGCTGCCTGAGAGTGGGAGATCGCTTCCCTTGTCTGAGGCATAATAGCGTCGTCGGCAGCGATTACGATTACAGCGATATCGGCTGCTTTGGCACCACGGGCACGCATAGCGGTAAACGCTTCGTGACCAGGGGTATCGAGGAAGGTGATTTTTTTACCGTTGGCAGTGGTTACCTGGTAAGCACCGATGTGCTGGGTAATACCGCCGGCTTCACCAGCAACAACGTTTGCGTTGCGGATATAGTCGAGCAGAGAGGTTTTACCGTGGTCTACGTGACCCATGATAGTCACGATCGGAGCGCGGGGCACTAGATCCGCCGGATCATCTGCTTCATCTACCTCATCACTTTCTTCGGCATCTTCGAGACCAATGAATTCCACTTCGTAGCCGAATTCACCGGCAACGAGCTCAATTACTTCTGCATCGAGGCGTTGGTTAATAGACACCATGATACCGAGGCCCATACATTTGGAGATTACTTCAGCGAAGCTTACATCCATCAGGGTAGCCAGTTCGCTTACAGAAACAAATTCTGTAACCTGGAGCTTGTTGTTTTCCTGGCCCTGGTTGGATTTCAGGTTGGCTCTTTCCTCACGTTTTTCTCTGCGGTGTTTAGCTTTCACGTTTTTACCGCGACCGCCACCGGAGAGTTTGGCCATTGTTTCCTTGATCTTATTCTGGATCTCGTTAGTATCGATTTCTTTTTCTTCCGGAGTGCGTTTATCATCGCGGTGTCCATGGCCGGGTCTATTGAATCCGCCGCCCTGGCCTGGCCTGTTGAAATTGCCGCCCTGACCGGGTCTGTTATGGCCACCCTGGCCGCCACCCTGACGGTTGAAGTTGCCGCCCTGGCCGCCTTGTCTGTGACCACCGCCTTGTCCTTGCTGACCTTGTCCGCCCTGGCGATTGAAATTACCGCCCTGGCCTTGTCCACCCTGACGGTTGAAATTGCCACCCTGGCCTTGTCCTTGTCCACCCTGGCGATTGAAATTACCGCCGCCCTGGTTGGAGCCGGTGTTGGAGCCGCCATGCTGGCGGTTTCCGTGACGATTATCCTGGCGGTTATCACCTGGTTTGCCACCCTGGTGTTGTCCGGGGCGGTTTCCATGACGATTTTCGCCTTGATGAGTACCTTCTTTCCGGTCGCCGTCTTTAAAGTCTTTCGGCTGAACGGGTTCTGGTTTTTTCTCCACGATGATGCGTTTACGTTTACGCTTTTCGTCGCGGTTGAAGTTGTTTTTATTATTATCGCGCCTGTCGGATTGAACAGGCAGTTCGATTTTACCGATTACTTTCGGGCCGGTTAATTTTTCGGCCTGGATGTTTTCGATCACAGCCGGACCAGCATCTTCCTGGGGGGGCTGTTGAGCCGCCGGAGGGGCTGGGGGTGTGTTTTCGGCAGTAGCGGGTTTACGGCTGTCGGTTTTTACGACTTGTTTAACAGGAATCTGCGCAGGTTCTTTAACTGCAGCCGGTTTTGCCTCTTGTAATACTTCTTCCACTTTTTTAACTACAGGTTTATCTTCAACCGGTGCGGCTTTTTCCGTGTTATCTGTCGTATCGGTTTTTTCTGTTTTCGCTACTTTTTCGGCCGGAGGGGTGGTTTCAGCTTTAGGGGCTGGTGCCACGGTTTCGGCTTTTTCAGCTGGCTTTTCAGCTGCGGGAGGCGTTACATCCTTTACGGGAGCAGGTTGTTCCGGTTGTTTTTCAGCAGCGGGAGCAGTGGTAACGGCCGGTTTTTCTTCTTTCACCGGAGGTTTGACAGCTTCCGGCTGCGGGGCCGGTGTTTCATCCTGTTCAGGTTTTTTTGCAACATTCTTTTTGCGGTTAAGCGCATCCAGGTCGATGGTGGTGATTACTTTCGGGCCGTTGATTTTAGGCGCTTCAGTTTTCACGACTTCATCGGCAGGTGGAGGCGTAGCCGGTGCTTTAGGAACTTCCGCAACAGGGGGAGCTGTAACAACGGGTGGTTCCGGCTTCGGTTCAGCTTTCTCCATAGCGGGGGGCGGAGTTGCCGGAGCAACAGTCGCCTGAGGTTCCTGTTTGGCAGTTTCTTTAGGAGGAGCCGGTTGAGGCTCAGCTTTAGGTTCCTGCCGGGCTGCTTCTGCAGAGGGGGCAGGAACAGCGTTTTCTTCTTTAGTAGTATTTTTCTTAGCCGCCGCTTCCGCTTCCTCCTTCTCTTTCTTCTTCATCGTTTCTAACACGCTTCCTTTAGGCAGGGCTATCTGGTCGCTTTTGCGCTTGTTAGCCTTGTCCTGCTGGAACTCCGACTGCAGAGCTGTATACATAACAGCCGTAAGGCGGGCATTTGGAGAACCAAAGCCGCCCATATCGAAGCCTTTATTGCTAAGGAAATCGATGAGGGTTTCCTTACCAATATTAAACTCTTTGGCTGCAGCGAGCAATCGTGGTGTGTTGTTTGTTGTTTCAGGCATATCGTATATCGGGCCTCCCCTGTTTCCCGTTTTTTCCAAACGGGACGTTTTTTTACGTTTAAACAATAACTCGAAAAAATCAATTCCCTTTCTAATAAGGCCTTTGCCAGGGAAGGGTTGTGGCTCGGCTTTATTCTTTGTCAAACTCTTCCTGTAATATTCTTCTTACATCCTGCACTGTCTCTTCTTCCAGATCAGAACGGCGTACCAGTTCTTCAGTGGTCAGCTCTAATACGCTGCGGGCAGTGTCACAACCTATTCGCTTAAGTTCATCTATGATCCATTCTTCGATTTCATCTGAGAATTCTTCCAGATCGATGTCAAATTCGGACTGTTCCTGTACTTCATCACGGAAAACATCTATCTCATAACCGGTTAATTCGCAAGCCAGTTTGATATTGACGCCTTTTTTACCGATGGCCAGTGATACCTGGTCAGGGTTAAGGTAAACGGAGGCGTATTTATTTTCGTTATCCACTTCCATGCGGCTGATCCTTGCAGGAGTCAGGGAACGTTGAATTAACAACTGGATATTGGTAGTGAAGTTGATGATATCAATGTTTTCGTTCCTGAGTTCACGCACGATACCGTGGATGCGGCTACCTTTCATACCAACACAAGCGCCCACCGGATCGATACGGTCGTCGTACGATTCAACGGCTACTTTAGCTCTTTCACCAGGTTCGCGAACAATTTTCTTGATGACAATAAGCCCGTCAAAGATCTCAGGCACCTCAATTTCCAGCAATTTAGCAAGGAAGGATGGATGTGTGCGGGAGAGAATGATGAGTGGTGCGTTGTTTTTCAATTCTACCTTTTTTACCACCGCTCTTACATTTTCCCCTTTTTTGAAATAATCTGTAGGGATCTGTTCAGATTTAGGCAAAATTAATTCATTCCCTTCATCATCAAGCAATAAAACTTCTTTTTTCCAAACCTGGTAAACTTCCCCTGTTACAATTTCGCCGGCTTTATCAGCATATTTCTTAACCAGGATATTCTTTTTCAGGTCGCCAATGCGGGCAGACAGCGTTTGTTTGGCAGCCAGGATGGCCCTGCGGCCAAAGTCCATGATTTCTACCTCTTCATATAAATCCTCGCCTACCTGATAATCTGGTTCTACGAGAATAGCTTGGGAGTATGCGATTTGTGCGTTGTCATCTTCTACTTCTCCATCATTAACGATGGTTCGACGGCGTAATATTTCCAAGTCACCTTTTTCGGTATTTACAATCACGTCAAAATTCTCATCTGAGCCATATTTTTTCCTCAGCAGCGTTTTGAACACATCTTCCAGAACCTTCATCAATGTAGGACGGTCAATGTTTTCCGCCTCCTTGAACTCGGTAAATGACTCAATTAAGTTAATACTAGCCATGTTTATTTGTTATATTTTAAAACACGATGCACACTTTTGTGTGCTTTATTTCATTAAGTTTTAAATCAGTTGATTTCTTTTCTTTCTTTTTACCCACCAGCTCCTCGATATTGATAGCGTCGTCGGTTACGGCCAGCAGGGTACCTTCCTTAACGGAACCGTCCAGCAGGGTAACTTCCACTTTACGACCAATATTTTTGAGGTATTGTCTGTGTAGTTTCAGCGGTTCATCCAGGCCCGGAGACGATACCTCGAGGGAGAAATCGTTATCGGGGAACAGTGCAGCCGCTTCCAGCAAAGGATATAACTGACGGTTAAAAGACACCAGTGTGGCAACTGGTACTCCTTTATCCCCATCCAGAAAGAGCTTTATGTTGTTAGTGGGCTTAATTCTGATATCTACCAAAAAATTGTCGGGATGATCAACCAGCAGTCCTTCTGCAATTTCCCGTATCGTTTTTATCACGTGTTCGTTTGCCATACAAAAAGCGCGAAGGGGACAATATCTCGTCCCCTTCGTTTGAATCATTTTTCCTCACACAAAATTATGATTTTATTTTGATTGAAAAACTATTTCTTTACTTTGTAGGTAAATAATCACATGAGACAGGCCTCCACCGTTCATATGTGTTTTTAAAATATCTGATGTGAGCTCCGCTATCTTTCGAAAAATAAATATAGAATTAATTGTGTGGCCCCTGGGATTGACCCTGTTATATATAATGAATCCGGAAGCAAAAGCGGGGAGTTTGTGTATTTTGAAACAGATGGGGATTCCTTTTTGTCCGGGTTGTGGTCTGGGACATGGTATTCATTATTTTTTACATGGCCAATGGTCGGCAGCCATTGAGCATCATTGGTTGTCGCCGGTAGTGGTGGTAGTATTGTTGTACCGGATTTTACAATTGGCAAGACTTCAGTATACAGACTTAAAACAAATATAAACCCAACTCTATGAACGATTTTTCATTTGCGATGCTTCCGGGCATTCAGCCTGAGGAAATGCTGTGGTTACAGGAACTGACTAAAGGTTACTCTGTAGAGAACAAGCAGAAATTCCTGACAATTTACCAGGGCCGGCGCAAAGATCCGCAAACTATTCTTATATGTGCCCTGATTGGTTTTCTGGGACCTGCCGGTGTTCACCGTTTCTTGCTGAATCAGATTGGCATGGGGATTATTTACTTCCTGACCCTTGGTTTTTGTTTCATCGGCACTATTGTAGACGCCGTCAACTACCGGAAGCTTTCGTGGGAATTCAATAAGAAAGAGGCGTTGGCATCGGCGGCACTGCTGGGACTGTAAAAGAGGAAAGTTAAAAAAAACTTAAAAAAACGCCCTTTTATGGCCCCCGGAACCTATATTCAGCTACCTTCGTGCTATTATGTTAAGATTCATCGTTTCCATATTCCTGGCATGGCTGCTGTATAAGCTGGTGTTTGACCTGATCATACCAGGATACCGGGTGGCGAAACAGGTGCGCAGGCAGATGACTGATATGCAGGAACATATGAGACAGCAATATCAGGATCCGCAGTCTGGGCCATACCAGCAGCAAGATCCTCCCCCACCTCCGAAAAAGAATGTGGATAAAGGAGATTATATTGATTTTGAAGAAATAAAATAAAAAAGACCGGGCAACTGCCCGGTTTTTTTATACCGCATTTTTTGGGCGGAAAATATCCAGTATTGTTTTGGGCGTCTGCAGGTGGATGGTTTGCAGTCCCACTGCGTTAGCTCCTTCGATATTCGCCTGGAGGTCATCGACGAAAAGCGTTTCACCAGCTATCAGCCCGTTTTCATTTATTACCATGAGATAAGATTCCTTCTCCGGTTTACGGCAGCCCATCAGATGGGAGTAATAGGCTTTGTCGAAAAAGCTTCCAAGGGATGGTATGCCCCTGCTTTCCTGTAATATTTTATTGAATGCGTTGAGGTGTATGGCGTTGGTATTGCTCAGCAGATAAAGATTATAATGCTGGCGGAGTTGCTGCAGCAGTTGCAGACGTTGCAGCGGGAAATCGAGCAGCATGGCATTCCAGGCATTGATGATTTGTTCGTCGGTTACATTCCCGGGGAGATGCTCGTGCATGGCAGCAACGAATTCCTGTGCAGTTATGTGACCGGTTTCCAGGTTGTTGAACAGGTTAGAGCCATGGAATAGCGAATAGAGCTCATGAAAATTTTTGACGCCGAGATTGGTGAAGGCATCATTGGTGAGCTGGTAGTTGATGTTGAGGATCACGCCACCGAGGTCGAAGATGATATTTTTGATATTTTGCATATAGTCAGAGTTGGGAACAAATTTATTAAGTGTAGGCGTAAGCGTAGCGGGTAAAAATTTTTTTAGGATAATTCAATAAAATAATTAATTTTGCCGTCCCTTGAAAAAGGGAAATTTAGTTCTTCGGAACAGGTCCTATAGCTCAGTTGGTTAGAGCACCTGACTCATAATCAGGGGGTCCCAGGATCATGCCCTGGTGGGACCACACTACACAAAGAGGCTTTCAGCGGATTAACGCGGAAAGCCTTTTTTCATTTGCATACAATAGGCCTCAAAACGGATTGATTAAATTCTATGAGATCTGCTACTAACATTCCCAGATTATTGATCCGCAGTTTGGGAGATATGAGCAAGGAAAAGATTTGAGGTTTAGTAGCCTGGTGAGAGTGGTGACTGCTTTTGGGATGACGATGGAGGAGTTTTTTAGAGATGGTTTTTGAGCACCAAACTCTGATGGCCTGAATTTGCGCCAGTCAGCTTCAGTGTAGCACCGCTTTGCACGAGAATCGTCGTATATGCCTGGCCATATAAGTTGTCACGGGTATTTCAAATATTATCCGAATCTATGCGATCGCGAACTCTCAAAAGCTGATGTGGTTGGACAAACCGCTGGAATTGAGGAAGTGAGCTGCGACAACTAGGCCCGGATTGATGATATTCATAATAAGGTGAATAATTGTTTGTAATTAAAAAAGGGCAAGAGGTATGTAATTACATACTTTGGATAATTACGATTTAATATGACAGCTGTGATAACTTAAAGTGGCGACATTTGAGATTATCCCAGCTGTTATTTTAGGCAGTTGCGTATTTAGTCTGATGGTTATCTATATCTACTTGTACCCGAACGGGTATATTTTTTATTGGAATGTCGAAAAATAAACCCGAACGGGTATAAAATGTTTTCGTTAAATTTAGGAGGTTTATTATAACGATCTAAATTCCATGGGCAATTTTGTAATTACGAAGAGATATAATGGCAGTTATCAATTCATCCTCAAGGCGGGTAACGGAGAGCATTTACTTAGCAGTGAGAGCTTTTCTACAAAGGCAGCTGTATCTAACGGGATAAATTCAGTAATTGCCAATAGTCCTCGTAAGGAACGGTATGAATCTTTAAAGGCATCCAGCGGTCAATATTTTTTCCACCTGAAGGGTACAAACGATCAGGTTATCGGCGTGAGTGAGATGTATGATACTGTGGAAGGCAGAGACAGAGGAATTCAATCTGTAATGAGAAATGCAATTGGTGCGCAGATTACTGATGGTGATACAACTGACGGGCTGCCGGCAACAACATCGCAGTTTGTAAGGGAAAAGCGCAGGCAAATGAGACTGACTCAGGAAGAGTTAGCATTTAAGGCCGGTGTAGGGTTACGATTTATCCGGGAACTTGAGGGTGGCGAGAAGGATACCTTACGTATTGATAAGGTCAATCAGGTACTGAAATTATTTGGTTACTCTTTAGGGCCAGTACAAATAGCCAGATCATGAGAAAAGCGGAAATATATATGCATGACCAATTGGTAGGTTGGTTGTTTGAAACGGAAAGCGGATATGAGTTTGTTTATGATGAGCTTTACCTGTCTGGCCCACAGAGTGAATCTGTTAGTAAGACATTACCGTTGCAGCAGCGCCCATTTTTCAGCACGATAATGTTTCCATTCTTTGATGGATTGATACCGGAAGGATGGCTGTTGAGTATAGCAGAGAAAAATTTCAAACTAAATGCTAGAGATAGGATGGGCTTATTGCTGGCTTGTTGTGAAGACTGCATAGGTGCTGTTAGTGTTAAACCTGTAACAGGAGTACAAGATGAAAACTAATCGTTGTCTTTATTGCTATCAGGAATTATCAGGCTCCGAAGGTGATTTTCATTCGCGTTGCAGCAGACTTATTTTTGGAAGTTCTAAGCCTCCTGAATTGCCATATACGGAAAATCAGCTGAAAGAGCTGGCTCAAAAAGTCATAAATAGTCACATAGGAGTAACAGGAGTACAACCGAAGTTATCTCTGGGTTTGATGGAGGATGATAATTCAGGAAATGAACGTCTCACTATTATAGGCTCGCTTGGTGGTGAATATATCCTCAAGCCGCATATGGAAAGATTCCCAACGCTTCCAATAGTGGAAGATCTGACGATGCATCTGGCAATGCTCTGGGGAATGGCAACCGTTCCGCATAGCCTTATTAGGATGAAGTCGGGAAACCTGGCTTATATTACCAGACGAATTGACAGAAAGAACGGGCAGAAAATCCATATGGAAGATATGTGCCAGTTATCGGAACGTTTAACAGAGGATAAATACAAGGGTTCGTACGAACAGGTTGCGCGCGTAATTTCAAAATTTTCAGAAGCACCTGGATTGGATATAGTAAATTTTTTTGAGCAGGTACTTTTCTGCTTCATTACCGGGAATGCCGATATGCATCTAAAAAATTTCTCCCTAATAAATATAGCTGAGCGGGGGGGCTACGTGCTCTCTCCTACTTATGACATGGTTTCTACGGCATTGGTAATGCCGGAAGATGACGAAGATCTGGCGCTGACATTGAATGCTAAAAAGAAGAAAATTAAAAAGAAAGATTTCGAAATTGCATTTAAAACAGCCCTGCTGAATGATAGTCAGATAGGTAACTTATTTAGAAGAGCAAAGCGATTTATATCTAACGCAAATGATTTAATAGACATTAGCTTTCTAAATAGAGGAGACAAAGCTGAATATAAGAAAATCATTAGAGAGCGGGCAGAGAGGTTGGATCTTAAGTAGATATTTGCTTTGAATAATTATTTCTTCCTATAAATGATTTAAAGCCTCCAATCCATAATCCCCCCTACTCCGCTTTCAAACTCTTCACCGGATTCGCCATTGCAGCCCTGATCGACTGATAACTGACCGTCAGTAATGCAATCATCACAGACAATGCACCTGCTAAAACGAATACCCACCAGGCAATATCTACTCTATACGAATAATTCTGCAGCCATTTATACATGCCCCACCAGGCCAATGGCGCGGCTATAAGGAAAGAGATACCTACCAGTTTCACAAAATCCCCGGAGAGTAAGGTAGTAATGTTCGCCACAGAGGCGCCTAATATTTTACGCAGTCCGATTTCTTTTATCCGGTTCTCGGCCATATAAGTAGCGAGCCCGAATAAGCCGAGGCACGAAATAAATATAGTAAGCCCCGCGAACAGGCCGGCAAGTTTGCCCTGAAGGGTTTCGTCTTCGAACTTCCGGGCATATTCCGCATCTACGAATTTGATATCGAAAGGATAATCAGGGTTGTATTGCTGGAAGATAGCGGCCATTTTTTTAAGATTTGCCGCGGTGCTGTTGCTCCCGTTTAGTTTGACATGTATCACATTAAACTGGAGAAAATTACTCCTGGCACCGCATATCAGCAGCGGCTGCGTGGGTTCATAAGGGCTGGTCAGAATGAAGTCTTTGATCACTCCCACAATATGCCAGTTTATACCCAGGTCGCCTACGGTTTTACCAATTGGATCTTTAAACTGCATGACTTTCAGCGCAGATTCATTAATGATCAGCCCTGTTGAGTCCGTAGGGAATTTTTTCAGATCGAAGTCCCGGCCTTGCACAAATTGTAACCCCGCTGTAGCGCCAAGTCCCTCATCGGCCAGATAGCGGTCGAAGGATGTTTTGTTGTCAGGAGCTTTTCCCTCCCAGTTTTGCCCCCAGCCATTGCTCCACCGCTCGGTGAGTGGCGAGTTTGTTTTGGTGACGGATTTTGCAATGCCGGATGCCAGCAGATCCCTTTTGAGCAGTTCGTAATTTTTCGGCAAGTCGCCCGTCATGAAGTGATAAATGACGTTGTCTTTGTTATACCCGGTTTCCCGGTTGCGGCCGTAGTCTATTTGTTGTTTAACGACGATGGTACAGATGATCAGTGTAATGGCGAACGTGAATTGTAAGACTACCAATATTTTCCTGGGTGTTACCAAGGCATTGACGTTCTTATAGGTTCCTTTCAATACTTTAATAGGCCGGAAGGAAGATAGGAAAAACGCCGGATAGCCACCGGCCAATAAACCAGTGAACAGGATAAAAGCGGCAAATGATGCCCACGTATAGCCGTCACCGAAATTGATTGAAAGTTGTTTGTAGGTAAGTTGATTATAAGCAGGCAGACAGAAATAAACAATAATGATCGCTACAACTGCAGCCAGGAAAACGAGGAAAATGGATTCTCCGATAAACTGGCAGATCAGCGAACCTTTCTGGGCACCCACTACTTTCCGGACCCCGACTTCTTTAGCCCGCTTTTCGCTTCTGGCGGTGCTAAGGTTCATAAAATTGATGCAGGCAATCAGTATGATGAACCCGGCGATGATTCCAAACAGTTTTATGAAAGTGATGCGGCCTCCGTTGTCTTCAACGCCATTGGTGAAGCTGGAATACAGCCGCCACCGGCTGAGAGGATAGATAAATAATTCCCACTTCATGGTTTTAGCTTCATCGCTGTACTGCTGCTTGAGGCTTTTTACTTTAGCGGCTACAACGGCCATGCTGGTATTGGGCTTTAGCATTACGTAAGTAGGCGTGCTATTGTCGCTCCAGCCAAAGTCGGTGCCCTTTTGTTTCAGATGAGACCAGGGTAACAGATAATCGAATTTGAACCTTGTATTACCCGGTGGATCTTTCACCACGCCGGTAACCGTAAAACTGCCATCGTTTTCTATTTTAACGATTTTTCCAAGTGGATCTTCATGGCCGAATAAGATCCTGGCTGTATTTTCTGTCAGTACCACGGAGTGTACGTCATTCAGCGCTGTGGCCGGATTGCCGGCTATCATCGGAAAGCTGAACATCTGCAGGAAACCAGTATCGACGATGTTTCCTTCCCTGATCGTTTTTTTCTCATCAACGGAAAAGAGCGCTTTGTCATTTGTCACCCGTACGGCGCGTTCGATCTCAGGCAGGTCTTTTTCCAGTGCTCGCGCGGTTAAAGCAGATACTGCATTCCAGCATTGCACTTTACCTTCCATCGGCACACGGTTCCAAACCTCATATATCCTGTCTTTGTTCTTATGGAATTCATCAAATTGCAATTCGTCCTGTATCCAAAGTATAATAAGCATTGCGGCAACCATGCCAATAGCTAATCCCATGATATTAATGAAGGAAAAACCCTTGTTCCGCATCAGGTTGCGGTAAGCGACTTTGAAGAAGTTTCTTATCATGGCTGTCGGTATAAAATAAATAACAGGAAATATTGAGGGAAAACCGGGGCCAAAAAGGGTGCCGATGGATAAGAGGTTGATTTACAGCTTTTGATGAATGGGGAATTGTTCATTTTCGGTACACCGGCCGTCCGCTTTTGGGGCAGGTTGTGGCAGTGTACCGAAACTGTTTGATTATGCCAATTCCAGTTAGCGTCTATATTTCCCGACCCTGGCCTGTTTTAAACAAAAACTTACTTATGGAATTGTTCATCTTTTATACTGTTCTTCCAGGCCTTTAGTTCCTCAATTTCTTTCTGTTGTTGAATCAGATGTAATGTGAGTTCTTCTACTTTCTGCAGGAGTTTTTTGTTCATTTCCCCGACATCGAGCCCATCTGCTATCACCTTTTTTGCGGATGGCATATCCGGCAGATGTTTGTGTTCATTAATGTATTTTTCAATTGCCTGTAATGAAGGGAGCTGGTAATTGTCCTGGAAAACATAGTCGGGCCAGTCACTAAGTGTTACCCTCACTTTTTTCGCAAAAAGATCTCCGTTCACTGCCAGTGTTGCCTTGGGGGTTGGAGTGCCGATACCCACATTACCGGAAGCCCGCTGTATATAGATTCCTCTTTCCGTACCATCATCACCAACAACGCCAAAAGTAGCGTACGAGTTAGTAGTGGGTGCTGCATTATAACCCATAAAGACCCTGCGACTACCATTTTCTGAAAGATCAATCGTGCCGTAGCCATAGAGAATGTTACCGGTAAATATCCGGTAGTTAGAGCCGGTAGTTTTGATACCACCATTTACCTGTAATGCGGTGTTGCCATCGTCCTGCGCAAAATTAATCAGGGTTCTCGAAGTGGTATTGATAGCAGCACCGGCAAGATTCAGTATTGTATTTACATTTCCGGTTCTGTTGCGGCTTTGAAGGTAGCCCTGGTTGTTTGAATAGTACAGTTCAAGGCCAGCTCCTGTATTGGGGATGTTATCCGCGCCCTCTACCCGTATCAGCGTATTTGTTGCATTGCCTAACGAGGTTACGTATTTTAAATCCTGCACCTGTGCAGATATTTGCTGTAATAAGGTCATAAAAAGACTAAGCAACGTAATGGATGTTTTTTTCATAGATAAATCCGGGTTTAAAATGAATAAAATATAGGAATTACTCTATTGGGCCTATCACGGGTATTCAAAGTCGTCAGGAGGAAATTAACAGCCTGAATTTAGGGTTATATTGTTTTGAACAACCTGAGTTTTTTAATGATAGAAAATAAATCTACACTAAATTTTTCTTTCCTCCACCTCTTTAGAGAAATAGATTATCTTACATAAAATCTTTGTTTAACCTTTACCTGACAGGTGATCCCTGATTCTGTCTGATAAAAAAATCCTGGACCGTTACCGCACAACAATTAAATTATTTAACAATGAAGCAAAAAACCTTATCCCATCTGTTCCTATGCTGTATATTCTTTACTGGTAAAGCTGTAGCGCAGCAATTCGACAGCCTTTATAGTGCAGGCATTAACAAAAGTATCGTCTGGAATACTTCTCCTTATGGTAGTGGATTCGGGCACAGAATCTATTCTACAGACCCCGGCGGCAGAACTGACCTGCGGATTGCAGCCAGGAGTAACTCCGCAGTCTGGCAAGATGTCATGACCATCACCACCAGTGGAAATGTGGGAGTAGGTACAGAAGATCCGCTTGCCGGATTGCATGTTGCGAAAGTGGTAGTACAAAGTAATGGCGAACGCGCTGCCGCTATTTTAGGAAATGCCTATAACGACTGGACGTATTTCGGAGCGCTTTCCGGTGGCAAAATCAGAGGCAGCAATGAAGGATATCTTGACCTGGAAACTAATACTGCTGGTTCTGACAAAAATCTTTATATGAATTTCGCTTCTTCCGGTAATGTTATCATAGCAAAAGGAGGAGGAAATGTAAGTATCGGAACAGCATTTAACAACGGTTACAAACTGGCGGTAAACGGCACCATCGGAGCCCGGAAAGTAAGAGTGGAACAAAGCACATGGGCTGATTTCGTTTTTCATCCGGAATACAAACTGCCTACCCTGCAATATGTTGCTGATTATATTGCCAGCAATAACCACCTCCCCGATATCCCGTCTGAAAAAGAAGTAAAAGAGGATGGAATTGACCTGGGAGATATGAACAGGAAGTTATTGCAAAAGGTAGAAGAATTAACACTCTATCTTATATCTCAGGAGAAGAAACTGGAAAGCGTTCAACAGCGTGTGCTCCAGCTGGAAAAGGAGAATGCGGCTATGAGAAAAAAGCAGCAATAAACATATTAACAGGGCTTTCTCTAAGAGCACAGAAAGCCCTGTTCCCGTCTGTTGCGTAAATTATCAACTTGATAATTTTTCGCTGTAACCTTTATAAAAGCTCCTCGTTTAACAAGTGTGCAAAGCACAATTTATCCTTTCACGTTAAATATGAAAACATGAAATTATCTAAATCTCTACTTAGCGCTATTCTCATTGGCATTGCAGTACAAACTACTGTTACCTCCTGTAAAAAGGACAACCAGACAGACCCTAAAAAGAAAGAAGCAAAAGGACCTAAGCAACAAATGCCCGATGGATGTCCTGCCTGCGGAATGGGATGATCTGTAAAATTCAACGCCTGGGAGATGCAGAAAATATTATCAACCGTTGCCTGTAATCTCGATAACCACCTGCTTGCTGCCTGCCTTCCTCTGCTGGAAGAATCAAAGATAGATGCGATAGAATGGTCGTTCGACACGCTGTTTAAAGTGAATGAAATGCCGCCCTGGTTCATGGAACTGCTGACTGCTTTCAGCCATGAAGGACGCCTTGTCGGACACGGTGTTTTCTTTTCGCTTTTCTCCGGAAAATGGCTGCCTGAACAGGAGCAGTGGCTGCAACAACTAAAGCAGACCTGTACCCGTTTTCAGTTCGATCACATTACGGAACATTTTGGTTTTATGACGGGGAAAGACTTCCACCAGGGAGCCCCGCTGAGTATCCCTTATACTACCGTTACGCTCTGCATTGGAACAGACAGGTTAAAGCGCATTTATGATGCTTGCCGTTGCCCCGTAGGACTTGAGAACCTCGCTTTTTCCTATTCTCTTGAAGAAGTAAAGCGTCATGGAGAATTCCTGGATAAATTGCTGGAGCCGGTAAATGGTTTTATCATCCTGGATCTTCATAATCTCTATTGTCAGCTGCATAATTTTGAACTGACGTTTGAAGAGATGATGATGCTATACCCGCTTCACCGGGTCAGGGAAATACATATTTCCGGAGGGAGCTGGGATGAGCCGCTTGCAGGATCTGTCAGAAAGGTACGTCGTGATACCCATGATGATGCCGTGCCGGAAGATGTATTCAGATTGCTGGAACAGGCCATCCACCAATGCCCGCATCTGAAGTACGTAGTAATGGAACAGCTGGGGAATGCGCTTTCCACGGAAGAAAGTCGTCACTTGTTCCGTAGCGATTTCCTGCGTATGAAGGATATAGTTAGGGAGATGGGTGAATGCAGAAGTGTCTCTCCGCATCAATTTCTTCCGAAATCATTCTCGCTTGCCGGTAAGGCCATAGAAGATGAAAAGTTATACCAGCAACAACGGGAGCTTGCAACTATACTGGAATCGTCCTCAGATTACGAAGAGGCAATGACTGCATTGGGTAGTTCGTCCCTTGCTGTATCCGAATGGCAAATTGAGAAATGGGCACCGCATATGCTCGAAACAGCGGTGAAAATAGCGCGTAAGTGGCAGAAAGGATGGTGACTTTATTGACGAAGAAAACTAACTGACATTCTTTCTCCCGTAATCAGATAAATGATATCTTCTATCTTACGATCCAGATCGGTTTTGTTTAAAAAGGGATAACGGCTTCTGATAGCGTCAATAAATCCGAATTCCTTCAGCAATAATATCTTCCCCTGAATATCAACGGGTGTTTCATTGGCGTATTGACTGGCATGATGAAATTGCAGCGCATGCATGTATTCACCATAAACAAATCCTAAAGTATAGAGATATAGCTCAATGATCTTCTTCCTCTTAGAAGAAATGGCAGGGACTTTCCAGGCCCTGAAATCCGACAGGCCCTTAAAGAAAACGGTGGCAAACTGTGTGAGGGCATTTCTGCGGGGATCCATCGCCACTCGTCTTTCCAGCAGGTTTACCATTTCTTTGGCAGATGCCAGCATAATTGCCAGCGGAGATCTGCTTTCCTGTATGAGATCCGCTTCCTGCTTGATGGTTGCCTTTATATAAGCGCCTGTTTGCAGGAACCTGTTGATAAGATAATTGTTGAACACGAGGTAGTTCGAGTTTACCGGCCTGACGCTGAAAATATATTGTTCTTTATCAAAGAAAAAGCACCGATGAGTTGCAATGCCACTGTTCCTTTCTTCCCGTAATATAGCCTCAAATCGCCGCAGATTTTCTTCTGAGAAGAAATTGAAAAGGTTTGTTTCGAAAGCGGGTAAAGTGAATGGCAGTATATTGAATTGCTGATCGTAGAATTTGAGTTTGTCTTCATACCTGGTAAACCCATTGAACTTTATAGAAAGCTCCTGTATCTCTGCCTGTGTGTAAGCCATAGTATAGTGTATTTATCAGGGGAAACACCGGAGTAGCAACTACTCCGGTGTTTGGGGGATTAATTTATTTTTCCCACCAGGCTTTGTAAACAGTGTTCTCTTTTCCGCCCATTCTGGTCACTTCTGCTGCATAGTTGCTGCTGTTGATGGTTTGTTCGGAAGTAGGATACAGGAACCGGGTAGGGATAGCGCCATTGTTCATATTTGCAGCACCGCCTGTTTGCAGGTCAGGATAACCGGTACGTCTGAATTCGATCCATCCTTCAAATCCGTTATTGATGTTTATCAGCCATTTCTGGGTAATGATCTGACGCAATGCGGAGTTTTGAGTAGAGCCATCAAATGCAACAGTCGCATGAGTAAGATAGCTGGCTGCATTAGCTGCGCTTAATCCTATTTCGGCAAAGGCGCCGGTTACACCGTTGTTATAGTGTGTGGCAGCAGCAGCGGTGCCTCCGCTGATATAACCTTTCAATGCAGCTTCTGCCAGGATGAATTCCTGTTCTGCATAAGTGATAATCCTTGCTTTGATGAGTGCCGGATTATTTCCTTTGGTAAAGCTGCTGTTAAAGTTAGATGACTGGGCACTTTGCGTTGCCGTGGCATCTATCACCATCGGCATACCACCATAATTGTTGAAGCTGAAAGGTGCGCCGGCAGGGGTATTGGCGTTAACTGTAAAATAAGCAGCAATACGAACGCTGTCGCCGGTGGTTACAAACTGATTGTACAAAGTACTGTTCATGTATTTAACTGCAAAATCACCTGAACGCTCAGTAAGGCTCACAAAATTATATGGCGTAACGGTTGGCAGTGCCAGTGCACCACTTTGTGCTGCATTTTGCATCACTGCCGCACTTCCTGCGATAGATTGCATTTCCGCGCTTACGTCCATTTTTGAAGATACGCGAAGCAGGTAACGTAACCGCAGTGCATTGATGAAGCTTCTCCACAAACCGGTGTTGGAGGAGAATAACATATCCCCTTCCATGAGGCCCGATGGATTTGCCTTCAGCAGACTGTCGGCTCTTCTCAGGCTGGATAATATACCCTGATCCGGATCCATATAAACCGTCTGTTGCGGATCGTATGCTGGCGTATATACGCCGGTGTTACCTTTCAGTGCCTGCAGGAATGGGATGTCGCCCCAAAGTTCAGTCAGCTGTGCAAAAGCATAAGACCGCAATGTGAGCGCGGCAGCCTGCAGTAACGGATTGCCCTTGGCCTGAGCCAGTGAATACAATGTATTGGCATCACGGGCTGCTTCATACATGGGGATCCAGTATGGCTCGTTGGTAACCGGGGAATAACGGGTCGGCTGGTCGTAGTACGACTGGCTGAACGTCATGTATTGATTGTAGCCGTTTCCTAATGTCCATACGTTATTGGCGTTGTTATAAAACTCTGTAACGATCGTATTGGACAGCAATGTTGTTGGATCTGGTTTCTCCAGCGAGTTAGGATTTTTATTCACATTGGTGAGTTCTTTTGAACAGGCACCCAGTGTGATACTGATAACGGTCGTCGCAATGATATATATGTTCTTTTTCATGATTTTCAATTAGGTAATTGCATTAGAAATTAAGACCGAGAGAAAAGCCCATGCTCTTTGTAGACGGAATGCTCAGGAACTCAGTACCAGGAAGGATCTGCTGTCCGCGCAATGCAAGCGTTTCCGGATCCACATCCTTGTTTTTGGTAAATTCCAGGATATTCCTTGCCACCAGCGAGAAATTAAGCTTTGCTCCGGAAGCATTACCGAAGATGTTTTTAAAGGTGTAGCCTATACGAAGTTCCCTGAGTTTGAGGTAGGTAGCGTCATACATGAATGCTTCGTTGTTGGAAGCATTGTAGTAGCCATTGTAATAGGTGGCAGCATCCACCTTAATTGTATTGGGCACATATTTGCCGGATCCATCCAGCATCACACCTTTTCCGACAACACCGGTTTCTCTTCCCGGAAGGGTTTCAACAGACATACCACCTGCAAGTACCCCCAGCTCTGTATAAGAGAAGAATTTACCGCCCTGATGCCAGTCCCAGAGGATGCTCATATTGAAGTTCTTATAGCTCAGCTCATTAGACCAGGCCAGGATGAAGTCGGGGTTATAGTTACCCAGCAGTGAATTTTGTGTGGTAGTGAATTGAGGAATACCATTTTTGTAGACAATATTTCCCTGAGGATCCCTTACAAAGGCATTGCCATACATGTTCCCAAGCCGCTGCCCTACTTTAGCATCGTACTGGATAGCTCTGTAGTAACGATCGTACTGGGTAACCTGTGCATATACATAAGTATTGATGCCATCAGGCAGCGATTCTACTTTACCTACGTTATGATTGAAGTTGAAATTCATATCCCAGTTGAAGCCATCAGGATGCGATGAGCGGAATGGCGTAGCTGTTAACATGATCTCCACCCCTTTGTTGTTGATCTTACCACCGTTAACATAAGCGTTGGTATAGCCTGATGAAACGGCGATCGGAAGCTGTACCACTTCGTCTTTTGTATTAGACTGATAAACAGTTACATCGAGTCCGAGTCTGTTGTGAAGGAACCTGATTTCAACGCCGGCTTCTGTAGTAGTGGTAGATGACGGTTTGAGATGACTGTTGGCTAATATATTATTGCCGGTTGTCAGCGGATAAGTGTTGAATGGTGTGTTGGTGATGTAAGTATTGTTGATGGAATATGGATCGGCATCGCGACCTACCTGAGCGGCGGAAACCCGCACTTTCAGGAAGGAAATAGCAGAAGGCATATGAACCATATCAGAGATGATACCACTCAATGAAGCAGATGGATAGAAGTAGGAATTATTTCCTGAAGGCAGTGTACTGGAGCGGTCGTTACGTCCGGTAACATTCAGGAACACGAGGTTCCGGTAGTCAAAATCGGCAAATGCATATAAGCTGTACACAATCTTTTCGAACTTCTCATACAGTGTCGGCAGCTGGTTTTGTGCATTTGAAAAATTGTAGAGCCCCGGAGTAATCAAAGAGTTGGCGATATCACGTGTATAAGTAATGTTCTGCATAAAGCGGTTACCACCAAGAGATGCACTGGCATTGAAAAGGTGACTTGGCTTTTTGTGATACGATACGAGGAAGTCGGTGTTATTCTCAAAATAGTTCACATTGTCTGTCCTGAAACCTCCGGTAGGGAAACGTACAGAAGTAAATGCACGATGGCCTTCCCTGTTGTCGGCATAGAAATCAGACCCTGTTCTCAGCATTACATCCCACTGTGAATTGATGGCATATTTCAGTGAAGCATTTCCTATTATCCGGTTTTTATTGAAGCTGTTCACGTTGTCATACAGGGTTACGTATGGATTATCGTGGTTATTCCAGTACCGGAACTGGTTTTGCTGATCCCTGCCTGTTTGCCATTGTTTCTTCAGAGAATTGATATCAATATTGATAGGCATGCCATACACGCCGAAGAAAGTATACATCACGCTTTCAGAACCGTAACCGATATTCGGGCGATTGCTGCTGCTGCTATTGATATAATTAATGAAGAAGTCGGAAGTAAGTTTGTCGTTGAAGTGGTGATCAGCGCGTAAAGCCAGTCCATAACGCCTCAGGTCTGTACCTGGAAGTATACCTTTGTTATACAGCTGATCTACAGAGAAGTGATAGCTGCCTTTATCAGTAGTACCACCGAAACCAAGACTGTTCTGCGTGGTTAAACCTGTTTGGAGGAACTTGCGGAAATGGTCTGCGTGACCCACCCAGGGAGTAGGTGTAACTGTTAAACCGGGATTGATGCCGCGGGCAACGAGGTCGCCAGCCTGGTAGCCGTCACCGGCTGGACTGTCGAACTGAATTACCTTCAACGACGGATCAAATTTCAAACCCCAGTTAGGAATGTTGTTCTCACTGGCTCCGCCGCCATTTGCAAATTGATAAGTATTAGGAGTACCGCTTGAAGGATAGCCATTTACACCGGCTCCATATTCATTTTGGAGGCGTGGCAGTTTCAGCGGAGATTCAAAAGTAGTGGTAGTATTGAAGGATACGCCGAGCTTTCCTTTTTCAGAAGTTCCTTTCTGTGTTGTCAGTACCACGGCGCCGTTAGCAGCCCGGGAGCCGTACAGCGCAGCTGCTGTAGAACCTTTCAGTACAGTGATCTTGGAGATGTTGTTAGGATTGATTTCTGCAGCGCCATTACCCCAATCCACTTCGGCCCAGGTACCCTGATTGGAAGAGTTTTCGATAGCATTGTTGAAGAATGTTTCGTTATTGATGGGAACACCATCTACTACAAACAGTGGCTGATTGGTACCATTGAAGGAATTCTCTCCCCTGATCACGATACGGGAAGTGGAACCCACACCAGCACCGCCATTGGTAACGATTACACCGGCAACCTTACCGCCGAGGTTATTGATCAGGTTTGGATCGGGTGCCTGGGTGAGTTGTTTTGAGTTAACGGTTTGCACAGCGTAACCCAGCGCCTTGGCCTGTTTGCTGATACCCAGTGCGGTAACCACTACTTCATTCAACGCTTTATTATCTTTCTGCAGCAGAATGGTCAGGTTGGCCTGGCTACCGATGTTGACAGTAATTTGTTTATACCCTAAGAAGTTGATATTGAGTACTCCATCGCTTCCGGCATTGATGGTGAAGTTACCCTCTGCATCAGTAACTGCACCTTTGCTTGAGTTCTTGAGCGTTACTACAGCGCCTATAATGGGCGAATGGTCTTCGGCATCTTCTACTTTACCGCTAACGGCCCTGGTGCTCTGTGCCAGGATAGTGGAAGAATTTAACAGTATAAGGAATAGCGATGAAATAAATAATAAAGAGGAAAGCTTTCGCATAATGCTGATTTGTTTGAAAGGACAAATACACAAATAGTTATTGCTCATAAACGAACTGTTATGAGGCATGCCAATGGCATGAGTGATGTGTTCAGTAGCATGGAAACTGAACAATCATCGGGTATATGTCGCAAATCAGATTCGCAGGACGCAGTGCCTGAGGAACAGTGGAGAAGTACCAGCGGTAGAATGGAAACAGCTTAGTGTTTCTTCTTTAGTGATGTCGGGAAACAGTAGTCTTTTAATCAGACGAAGTACCTGCCGCAGGAGTTTTTGTTCTTCCTGCTGACTTTCAGCCACCATTGCTTCGGTGACAGAGATATCGTCTGTAAAACCAGAGCGTCTTTTATGAACACGGATATGTTCAAAAGTGCCGGCCGGATTCGTTAAGTGATTAATGTTAAAGCTATACCATACCGGGGTAAAGAATACCCTGAAGAAGAGAAGCGTAATTAGTATGATAAAACGCGAATACATTTAGAACAAAGCTATATCAAGGTGTGAAAGCTTTGTTAATATTGCTGTTAAGTTATGATGAATATAATGTTAAGAATGTGTTACCTGCCGAAAGATTTAACAGCACGCAGATCCAATGCGTACCAGCCATCTAAATTTGATGAGTCAGTTGCTAAACAGGATTATCTGATATAGCAAAGATCCTCCGGAGAATCCGGAGGACCGTTTACCTGATATCAAAAATCCACGTTAAGAAGCTGATTACTATTGGTGAATGTTATTTGCTGTACGGCGCATTGTTCTGCCTGACTAACGAATCCCTGCGGATCGAAACGGGAAATGGCAGAAAGGAAAGCATAATTGCCGGCTTGTACTGATATGCTGTTTCCGTTTACGGATATATTTTTCTGTGTATCAAACCCGTGAAGAACCAGGGAAATATACCGGAACTGAGAAGTATAGTTACCGGTTGGTTTTTCCAATGTGATTTTCTTATTGGCAGGTTGATAGGTAATAGCCCGTTGATAATAGCCACCGTTTTCGTTATCGAAGCTCTCCCCGTCATCTTCATAGTAAACGAAGGTATTAGCGCGACTGCCTTTGTAGATATGAAGGACGAGGGTGTCGGATGGTTTTTCAGCCGTATTTTGTATAAGTGACTGCATGGGAATGATACTGCTTTCTTTCACAAACACCGGCAATGATTTGACACTTAACGGGGAAATAACTGCCTGTCCCCCGGAGGTAATAGTATCATTGTAAAGGTTGTACCATTTCCCTTCGGGGAAATAGATTTGTCCAAATTCTTTGGTGCTTTCGAAAGGAGCTATCATAAACGCATTGCCATACTCGTATTGGTTTTGATAGCGGGTATCATAGATGTTGGGATCGAATGTATGCTCAATAGCCAGGGTACGCATCACGGGCATGCCTGTGCGGGCAGCTTCATTCATGGAACTATACAGATAAGGAAGTAACCTGTAGCGCAGGTTGATATAATTGCGGGCGATTTCCAAAACTTCTTCTCCGTATGCCCATGGTTCGGACGATTTAGTATTTACTCCTGTGTGATTACGGAAATAAGGGATAAATGCACCAATCTGCATCCAGCGGGCATATAAACTGACGGTCGGGTTGCCGGTGAATCCGCCGATGTCCATGCCGGCGAAGGGCATTCCGCTTAGGCCCAGGCTGTTCAGCAGGCGAACACCCAACAGCATGTGATCTTCTTCTGCACGGTTATCGCCTGTCCAGATAGCGCTATAGCGCTGAGAACCGGCATAGGCGGCACGGGTCAGCAGAAAAGGACGTTTTTTCAATTCTTCTCGGGTGCCTTCGTAACTCGCGCGCACCATCTGCAATCCGTAAATATTATGCGCCTGCAGATGAGTAACCGGATGCCCTTCGTAGTCGAACAACACATTGTTAGGCATTTTCTGGCCCCAGGTGGCAATTTCATTCATATCGTTCCAGATACCGCGGATACCGTCATGTACATACGATTTTACCTGGCCTTTCCACCACTCCCGGCCTTTGACGCTGGTGAAGTCCGGGAAATGGCACCAGCCGGGCCACACCTGGCCGGTATAATTCTGACCATCGCTGTATTTGATAAAGATGTTTTCCTTTTTACCACTTTCGTAAGCAGGATAGCCCTCCTCTACCCTGATACCCGGATCTACAATCACCGTCAGTTTAAAGCCCATTTTATCCAATTGCCTGCTTAACTGACCGGGATGTGGAAAACGCTCACGGTTCCAGGTGAAAAGCTTATAAGCATCCATGTAATGAATATCCAGGGTGATACCATCTGCCGGTATCTTTTTCTCCCTTAGTGTTTGTGCAATCCGCAGCACTTCGGTATCAGGGTAATAGCTATACCGGTTCTGCTGGTAGCCCAAACTCCACATTGGCGGCATATGTATACGGCCGGTCAGGAATGTATAAGACGCAATGATATCTGCTACCTGAGGGTGGTAAATGAAGTAATAATTCATTTCACCGCCCCTGGCACCAAAAGATGAAAAACGGTTGTTGCTCGCACCGAAGTTAAAATCACTCTGAAAGGTATTGTCGAAGAATATTCCGTAATTGATATGGTGATGTATGCCGATGTAAAACGGGATGGTCGCATAAATAGGATCCTGGTTGGTGGCATAACCGAATTTATCAGAGTTCCAGTTGGTATACCCCTCCCCTCTGCGATCAAGGTTCCCGGTTTTTTCACCTAACCCGATAAACCGCTCGTTCTCCTGCATTTTCTTGTAGGTGGTGACTTCATTACCTATCCACGAGGTCGTCAGCCCGGTCTCATCTTCGTTAATCACCTCCCCGGAAGGTGTCAGGAATCGCACTGAAAACGGGTCGCGGCCGATATGCAGCTGCAGGGAATCGGTAGTGACAACAATCTCCTGGCTATTCTGAGTGGTCTGTATCCGCGTAGGCTGCGGCTTTGCAGTTACTGCATAGGAAAAGTCGGCGCCCAGCGGATGTTGATCCATGCGCACTCTGATCACAGACGGACTGTATGCGGTAATCTCCACATAGGCGTTTTCTGCATTGATCCTGATCTGTTGTCCGGAAATATTTACGGTGTTTACTTTACCGATCTTTTTTACCTGCTGAGCCCGTGCAGAGGAATAGAACAGCAACAACAGTAAGCCTGTACGAATAACCGCCTTTATCGCATGATAGGTGCAATGCGAATTGATCATAAACATATTTTTAGGAAGATGGATTTCCCGGAGTACAGCATCTGGAATACTGACGCCGAAAGATTGATTGTTTAACACCGGATGGGGAGTTTAATTACTATACATTAACGTGGACCACAGCCCCGGTGTTGAGCCAAAGTAACCTATCAATCATCTTGAGGACAATTTCTACAATGGAAATATCAAAAATATAAACAACTCAGGCGGCTGTTTCTTTAGTAGTGTGTTTAAAATCAATTTGTTATATACGAATATATATAAATCACATATGAATCCCGTCAGAGTGCTTTTATATCCATAATCCGGTTTTCAAACTCTTCAGGTGGTACAATGGAACGTTTTTTTATCCGGGTTTTATAAGTGTAGATGGTATTCACTGAGTATTCAAGTATGCGTGCAATTTTTTCGTTATCGGTAATTCCCAGGCGAATCAACGCAAAAATCCGTATATCCGTATTCAGCAGCTCATTGTCTTTTAACAGGATCTGGTTCTCCTTGTCAAACAAGGCATTGAATTCCGCTACGAAATGAGGAAAGATCTTCAGGAATATCCGGTCGAAGCTGGTAAACAGCTCCTCCCTTTCCTGCCTGATATTGATATTGTTTACAACGAAACGCAGTTCTGATGGTTTGTTATCAGCTATCTTTTGCTCCAGTTGCTGCTTTAGTTTTTCAATCTTGCTGATATAACCGGCATTGATATTAAAGCAGTAGCCAACATATTCTTCTTTGATCTTATTGGCTTCCATTAACTGGTGATTGATCACCTGTTGCTGCTGATGCGCTGCGGTGATGATCTGCTGGGCGGTTTTTAACTGCCTGACCTGCCGGAATACAGTAACTGCCAGTATTATCACTGCAATAAGCAGCAGGGTAACAATGGAAGCATAGATCAGCAGCGACTTGTTCCTGTCTTCAGCTGTATTGATCCTTTCATCTTCAATGATTGGTAAAATACTGCTTACCATCACCTTGCGCTGCCGGGCTCCATAAAAAACAGCCTCCGAGATGGCTTTTTCGACGCAATGCGAAGCATTCCTGATATCTCCTTTTTCAAAAAGCAGGGTAGCAAGCATATAAGAAGCCATCGTTTCTTTAGTGGAGCTCCTGATATCGGCAAGGGCCGATTTTATCAGCAGTTGAATGGCGGTGTCTTTCCTGTGTACTTCGGTGTAAATACCACCCAGGCTGCAGGCCGCCATCGCCAGCTGCCGGTCGTTGATTTCCGGTCGGTCGATGTTGGGATAAACTGCCAACGCACCGGGGATATTACCGGATTTAAACAACTGCAAAGCCCTGTTGCGCTTATACTCAAAAGATGCGGGATCCATTAGCTGTAAAGCAGAATCGGTATAGGCGCCTCCGGTTCTGATATAGCTCGGCGTGTAATAATGGTCCTGGTTATAATCAGCAAGATCGTAATACAATCTGCTTTTCAACAGGTAAAAATCAACTTTTATACTATCCGGTGCCGTATTGATATTGAGGGTATTAATAAACGTCATTGCTTCGGTGAACATACCAGACGACAATAACAGGTAGCCCATCTTGATCCGGGAGAGCAATATTTTGTCAGGATCCTGAAGCTGAAGTGCCCAGTGTTCCATTTGCCGGGCATAAATGAAGGCTGAATCAAAGTTGAAAACGTGATAAGCGTGATAAAGCTGCAGGCAATATTGGAATTGCTTATCCGGCGAATCGCCCGCTGCCGGCCGGTTCCGCTTGATACTATCTATTCCGTGCAGTTTAACGGCGTCGTAAGACGCCGACCTGGCCATAGCCTTGTTCAGCTCCCGGAGTAAACTATCCGTTGGAGTGCTGCCATATATATTGAAAGAGAGCAATAAGCATAAAATCAATTTGCTCAGGAAACGGTTCATAGCACGATTGAATAATGAATAATCACAGGTCACCGCTAAATTTAAGAGACTTTTTTGTAAAAGTGTGTTTTAGCTTTTAGCAAAATGCAGCGAAGATTATCTCCACTGCATTTTACTAAAGATGAATAACTAAAGACTACAAGCGCTCCTAAATCACCCTTTTCAAAGAGTAATTACGATTTCCCTCTATCGTTTTCTGATTGGCGTCCAGCAGTTTTAGTTCCCGGTTATCGATCTGCTGAAAAAAGCGCTGCAGGTTCCTGTCTTTGTCAGGATTCAACTGGATGACCGTGGCGCCTGGATCTGCCGGGCTGCCATGTACAATATTGTAGATGCCCTCACTCGGAAATGTGAGGTTTTTACCGAGATAAGTTTCTTTCAGGTTAAAATGATGGTCTTGCTTCCGCTCAAGCGACAACTCTGTAACAATACCTTCGCAGTCGGCACAGGGTAATGTACCTGAATAAGTTGCCCAGGCGGCGGTATCAACGTTCATATCATTATTGGCGGTGCTATCCGCCATACCGGTCGATTTGCCGGAATGCTGGCAGGCAATGAAGGCAGTTGATAACAATAACAGCGACAGATGTTTCATAAAGCAGGTTTTTGTAATTAACAATCAATGAATAGTGTTGGTTTTCAGGGGATAATCTCAAAAAGAAAAAACTGGGTTTCTTCTTTATCTGAAAAGTTATTATCCGCCACAAATACCAGACTTTTATGCCCATTGGGCAATACCGGGCCGTAGGTCACTCCCTCTATGTTATCAATATACCGGCCCAGGCTGGCGAAATTGAACACCAGGGTTTTAGTAGCAGGTTTAAAGCGGGTATCCTGCTGCAGGGAGTTTACCCGGCTGATATCCGTGGCATTGCCTACGTCTGTCAGGAATACCTTGATAGTGCAATCTTTTACTCCTGTGGAGAAGGATCTTTCCAGTGTAAGCATCTGTTGGTCAGACAGGACCATGATATCAGCAATTCCGTTTACGCTGAAAGCATTGGCCGGACTGGGAGGAAAGGCAACCGGTTCCAGCTTATAGGCGTATTGCGCCACGGGTTGCCGCGACTGATTATCAAATTTAATGAGCCGGGTAAACGCAGTAGTATCCCGAACATCTGCTCTGGGTCCATCTTCATAGCGTGGTTCCTCCAGACTTACGAACATATATTTATAGCCGGGGGTAAAGCCAAGTCCTTCAAAAACGCCGTTTCTGCGGGGGCCATTGTCGGTGGCCTGCATCCTGAATTGGGCCGGAAGGGCAAATGAATCGATGTACTGCCCGTTCATACGGATTTCGTAAACACCCGGATTGGTCAGAACAGTATCCTTCTCGTTCACAATCCGTTCTCCTTCACTACTCCATACCAGGCATTGTTTGGCGGGATTGTAGCGAAGTGCTTCCGGATCGGGCGTGAGCGCTGCATTGGTTTTGCTATCTGGATATGCCTGTCCGTTTGCCTGCAGCAGGGTGGTGACAGCAGTGAACTTTACACTATCGAACGACTTATCCGAGAAATAAAGCCGCGCGGTATAGAACCTGGCAGGGTTGATTGCGGAGCGATCGTCGGAAATAAGATAATACCTGTCCACCGACGGGTCGTAATCTATGCCTGAGAGTCCGCCTACGACGGTGCCATTATATGGCATATTGTACGGCACATTTACCTGGCCAATAAATTTCAGTTGCCCGAAGTTGTTAGGGGTAGAACCGGTTTTGCGGGAAGTGCTGCAGCTGAAAAGGGCCAGCAGCAAAGGGGTAATAACTAAAAGCAGGTTTCTTTTCATGATGCCAAGTTAGGAAATCTGCAGAATACCTGGACGAACAGGTATGATATAACATAGCCGTAACCTGCCAATGCGGAGTGCAGCTAAACCAACAGGTAGCCTGATGTTTTACTTCCTTTGCAGAGGGCATAAAAAATCCCATTCAATATGTTGCGCAGTACATACAAAACGGGAAAAATGGTGAAAACGGCCTGATATTACAGTGCCCGTCCCCTGATTATATTTACTAAAATGGCAATAATGGCCAGTATCAATAAAGCGTGTATCAACGCACCGGCAGAATAAACGAAGAAACCTAATATCCACCCTATGATTAGGATGACGGCAATCAGATAAAGCAGGCTGTTCATGTCGTTAAGGTTTTAGATTCGCGAATAGATTCATTCCTTGAACCAAAAATACCGGAAAATTTATGCCAATCAGAAGACCCGCATCTAACGGCTGTCTCCGCATTAATACCTTCCGCCGGATGTGGAACCTTCTCCACCATACGTGAAAAAAAAGGACGGATACAAATGGACCGTCCGCCCCAAAGCCCTTGTGAGAGGGGGTTTGGAGAGTGGATGGGTTTTTGAATCGTGTACAGGAGGTAACAGACATTTTTTAACCATAAATATTTGATCATGTCCGGGGATGAAAAATTAACCACGGTCCTTAGCGACCTGGTAAAGATCAATAACGACAGGATTGAAGGATACAAACAGGCAAAAATGGCTACCGAAGATGTGGATCTGAAAGCGTTGTTCCAACATATGGTCAACGACAGCCTGAAACATATTGCTGCGCTTAATCAGCAGCTCGAACTACTGGGGATGTCTGCAGCAACTACTATGGGAGGAAGAATTTACGATGCCTGGACGGCGATTAAGACCAGGTTCACGGGAACAGACAGGTATTCCCTTTTTTCCTCCTGCGAATACGGAGATGATGCGGTACAACGCGCCTACGCAGACGCATTAAGTATAGATGTGCCCATGCCGCTTGCTTTGAGAGATCTGATCGCCAAACAACGGGAAAGTGTTAAGGAAGCACATGAAACAATAAAAAGTTACCGGGATGTGGTGGGCCAGTAGCATTTTGTGCATTCTCCTTCAGTCTGTTCTTTTTGTTCAAATCAACCAGTAAAGCGGTTGTTCACTATAGCCATATTATTTTTGGATAAGAGAAATTCCAATCATACTTATATTGATAAGTAATATGGCAACTACGGGATTTTCGGTACAGGGCTGCTTCATATGATTTGGAGCAGCCCATTTTTTATGTTGTAACAGTAGATTTTTAGTCTAACTTCATCTTATGGCAAGGCCCGATCAGGTCTGTGTTGTTCAATGGCTGAGTTGCTGTTCATTTTGTTCAGTTTAGAGATCCGCCTAAAGATTTTGGATCTCATGTGTTAATTTTAATCTGATTGAGAGAAGTTTCTCTTGTATGACTTTTAACCTCCCCATGAAAAACAAACAATAACCGAGTAGGTGGTCTAACCAGCCACCTTTCTTTTTCAGGAAAGGGAGGAATCCCAATCTTTCCATACCGGTTCATATCCCTGTTTTTTCAGCATGGCCGCTATCACCACAGCACTTCGTTCATCCGAAATCTCAAATTGTTCAAGCGATTGAGGGTCCACAGTATACCCTCCAGGGTTGGTCTTCGAAGCCGCGCTCATAGAGGTTATTCCCAGCCGCACAATATTATCCCTGAACTTCTCTTCTTCCCGGGTGGAAATGCTCAGCTCCACTTCCTGATTAAATAGCCGGTAGGCACAGATCAGTTGTACCAGCTCCCGGTCGTCCATGACTACTTTAGGTGTCAGTCCGCCGGAAAAGGGTCGTAGCCGGGGGAACGAAATGCTGTACTTGGTTTGCCAGTAAGTTTTTTCCAGGTAAGAAAGATGTAACGCAGTGAAAAAGCTGTCGGTACGCCAGTCTTCCAATCCGATAAGTACCCCCAGTCCCATCTTATGTATGCCAGCCCTGCCCAGCCGGTCGGGGGTATGCAGCCGGTATTCGAAATTCGACTTGCGCCCCCTGGGATGGTGTTTTTTATAGTCGCTCTGATGGTAGGTCTCCTGATATACCAGTACTGCATGCAGTCCTAACAAGGCTAATTCCCGGTAATCTTCTTCTTCCAGTGGCTGTACTTCCATGGAAATGTTGGCAAAATGTGGCCGGAGTAATTGTATCGTTTTTTTGAAGTAGTCGGTGCCAACTATCTGGCTGGCTTCTCCCGTCACCAGTAACACATGATCGAAGCCCATTTCCCGGATAACGGCAGTTTCCATTAATATTTCTGTCGCAGAAAGCGTTCTGCGGCGGATTTTGTTATCAAGACTGAACCCGCAGTAGGTGCATATGTTCTGGCACTCGTTGGACAGGTACATGGGAATATACATCTGCATGGTATTGCCGAATCGCTGCAGCGTCAGCTCATGGCTGATAGCCGCCATCTGGCTGAGATAAGGAGCTGCGGCGGGAGAAATGAGTGCCGCGAAATCGTTGAGGGAGCGGCGCTGTTTATGCAGGGCCTCTTCCACATCCCGGGATGTTTTAGCATAAATACTTTCCTTAACAGCATCCCATTCATATTGATCAAATATGCTTTTGAACATACGTAAGATTTTAGTGAGAAGATAGACTAACACGGCTATGCCTCATCCAGGAACGATATCAGCGGACTGGAAGCAACCGCATGGCGACTGCTGCCAGGCAATCCTGCTTCAAACGCCATTCTCCCTGCTTCCACCCCGGCTTTGAAGGCCGCGGCCATCTGTACTGGATGAAGGGCCACAGCAATGGCTGTATTCACCAATACGGCGCTGGCACCCATTTCCATCGCCTGCGCGGCATGCGAAGGACTGCCGATACCGGCATCCACGATAACGGGTATGTTACTTTGTGCGATGATAATTTCCAGGAAATCAGCGGTTTTCAGCCCTTTGTTACTCCCGATGGGAGATCCGAGTGGCATTACTGCGGCAGTACCCACTTCTTCCAGTCGTTTGCAAAGCACCGGATCAGCGTGCACATATGGCAACACCACGAAACCCATTTTCACCAGCGCTTCTGCGGCAGCCAGTGTTTCCACGGGATCTGGCATCAGGTAGCGTGGATCCGGATGTATTTCCAGCTTGATCCAGTTCGTTTCCAGAGCTTCCCGCGCCAGCTGCGCCGCAAAAACGGCTTCTTTGGCCGTGCGAACACCAGAGGTATTGGGCAGTAGCTGGATGCGCGGATGCTGAAGATGCCGTAACATGTCATCCGCCTGGTTGTGCGTATCCACCCGCTTTAGTGCCACTGTTACCAGTTCACTGCCTGAGGCCAGCAGCGCCCTTTCCATTATTTCAGTGGAAGAAAATTTTCCTGTACCGGTAAACAAACGGGAAGTAAACTGCCTGTCGGCGATAACTAAAGGTTCCATGAGTATACCTGGTTTAAATGGTGATGAATATCCTGTACTGTCTGTTGTTTGTTGGTCGCCTGAGAGATCAGTCCGCTCACTGCAATACCATGAACACCGGCGGCCATCAGCGGAGGAATATCTGTTGCCAGGATACCGCCGATTGCGATTACGGGAATGCTGATATGCTGGTCCTGCAATTGCTGAAGGATGGCCAGGTAACCGCTAAGCCCGAGGATGGGACTGAGGTTTTCCTTGGTGGTAGTGAACCGGTAGGGCCCTACCCCAACATAGTTCGCTCCATCTTCCACATGGCGGAGAATATCAGCTACCGTATTGGCAGTACCGCCAACAATCATATCCGGACCGGTAATGGCGCGGGCTGCAGCTACACTCATGTCCAGCTTGCCTACGTGTACACCGTCGGCGCCCGCTTTTACGGCGATCTGCGGATGATCATTAATAATGAGTCTGGCCTTATACTGGTCGCAGATCGTTTTGGCTGCTTCCGCCAGGCGTAGTATTTCTTCTTCTGATTGCTGTTTTACCCGCAGTTGTATCCACTGGCAACCGGCATCGCAGGCGGCCCTGATGTTTTCGGTATGTGGCGTTTGCGAGATATAATGAAGTTTGCTGATCATATGTGATGATATCCTGTTAATGATGAATGACTGGCCAGCATTTTTTCCGTATAGGCCTTGGCGTTAGCACAGGCTTTACTCAGTGAAAATCCTTTTGCCAGATTGGCTGTAATGGCGGCAGACAGTACACAACCCGACCCGTGTTTGGGAAATACTTCCTGCGTGTTGGGGTAGAATGTTTGTATGTTGCCGTCTGCGTATAAGGTATCGCATCCTAACTGGCTGGTACGGTGCCCGCCTTTCAGCAGTACGGGGCAATATTCAGATAATTGCTGTGCGGCGGCTTCCCCGTTGCCGAGCCCGGACAGCAGCATGGCCTCGTTGTAATTCGGTGTGAGCAGGTATAGTTCCTGCAGTACTTCTCGCCACGCCTGCAGTTGAAAGTTGTTATGAAAAGTAAATCCGGCAGAAGCTTTCAGAACGGGGTCAAGAATAATCTGTGTTCCGGGTGAGAGTATCCTGATCTGGCGAACCAGCTCCAGTATTGATTGTACATCCGGCATGATTCCTATCTTGCACCAGGCCGGAGGATTTTCCGCCAGCAGTGGTTTGGCCTGTGCCAGTATATGCGTTACCGGTAGCCACTCTGCTGAAATGAACTGATGGGGTGTTTGAGTAGTGATAGCCGTGCAAACCCCCATCCCGTATACCCGGTGCTGTTCAAAGGTTTTAATGTCTGCCAGCAGTCCGGCTCCCCCACTGGGATCCAGCCCGGCGAAGCTCATTACGTATGGTCGTTCCTGTTCCATATTTCCTGGATGCGGCAGTAATTATCCACCGCTTTTGCGGGCACTTTCCAAATGGCTCCCAGCAGGGCTGCGCCATCAAAGTGCCAGTGTTTTAGTAAATGAATATTAGTATGATCTATTCCTCCCAGTCCGAGTATTTTCCTGTTATACTGTTCAGATAACGGCCCTGAATGTTTGCCCTGGTAGCCTGGTTTCGAGATACTGTCAAATACAGGGCTCAGCAGCAATGTACTGTATCGTTGATCCGTTTGCGTTATCTCTTCCATAGAATGGATGCCGGTACTGTTTTCCCGGGCCAGTTCCTCCGGCGACATGCGTTTGAATGCAGGCGTAAATACTTTCCTGCTTTCGGAGGAAGCCACCCGTACCCGTTCAGCCCCACTCCAGTGAACGCCTGCCAGCCGGTAACGGGAAGCCAGTTGCTGCAAATCACCGATAAGTATCCGGTTATAGCAGGCAGGATCAATTTCCCGGATGAGCTGCTCATATTGCGGAATAGTCCATCCGGGTTTTCTCAGCACTATCCGTGAGGCGCCTGCATCCAGCAGGGCTTTGATAGTTTGTGCTTCTTCGCGCAGTGCTTCCGGGAACGTGATAATCCAGATCAAGGTGCCAGTATTTACTTGTGTGCTGCGCCGGAATATTCCGGACGCTACACTGAAAGTATGAATTATTACAGGTAAATCTCTCCACCCTGTGCAGCAAACGCTGCTGCTTTTTCCTTCATACCTTCTTCCACGGCTGCATATGTTTCCATCCCTTTTTCTGCGGCAAAATCCCGGACCTCCTGGGTGATTTTCATCGAGCAGAAATTAGGTCCGCACATCGAGCAGAAATGCGCTACTTTGGCGCCATCTGCGGGCAGCGTTTCATCGTGATAGGAACGGGCCGTTTCCGGATCCAGGGAAAGGTTGAACTGATCTTCCCACCGGAACTCGAAGCGGGCTTTGCTGAGGGCATTGTCTCTGTGCTGTGCTCCCGGATGGCCTTTGGCGAGGTCGGCGGCATGTGCTGCCAGTTTATAAGTGATCACTCCCTGCCTTACATCTTCCTTGTTCGGCAATCCCAGGTGTTCCTTGGGCGTTACATAACAGAGCATGGCCGTGCCAAACCAGCCAATCATCGCAGCACCTATGCCGGAAGTGATATGGTCGTATCCCGGAGCGATATCGGTGGTGAGTGGGCCCAGTGTATAAAACGGCGCTTCATGACAGTGTTGTAACTGCTTGTCCATATTGGCTTTGATCAGATGCATAGGAACATGCCCTGGTCCTTCTATCATTACCTGTACATGATGCTTCCATGCAATTTTGGTTAGTTCTCCTAATGTTTCCAGTTCCGCGAACTGTGCGGCATCGTTGGCATCTGCAATACTACCCGGGCGCAGGCCATCTCCCAGCGAAAAGGATACATCATAGGCTTTCATGATCTCACAGATCTCTTCGAAATGCGTATACAGGAAGTTTTCCTGGTGATGCGCCAGGCACCACTTGGCCATAATAGAGCCACCGCGTGATACGATTCCTGTAACCCTGCGTGCAGTGAGCGGAATATATCTCAGCAGTACTCCTGCGTGAATGGTGAAGTAATCAACACCCTGTTCCGCCTGTTCTATCAGTGTATCCCGGAAGATTTCCCAGGTTAGGGCTTCTGCTTTGCCGTTTACTTTTTCCAGTGCCTGATAAATAGGAACGGTACCAATGGGAACCGGAGCATTGCGGATGATCCATTCCCTGGTTTCGTGAATATTTTTTCCGGTACTCAGATCCATAATAGTATCGGCTCCCCAGCGACAGGCCCACACTGCTTTGTCTACTTCTTCCTCAATGCTGGAAGTTACAGCGGAGTTGCCGATGTTGGCGTTTACCTTTACAAGGAAATTACGGCCTATGATCATGGGCTCACTTTCCGGGTGATTGATATTGGACGGAATAATGGCTCTGCCGGCGGCTATTTCATCGCGCACAAATTCCGGCGTAATGAACCTGGCAGGGGTATTGGCGCCAAAGCTGTTGCCCGGATGTTGTTGCCACAAGGCATTGTGCTGTTCGTGAAGTTTATCGGCATACTGGTTTTCCCGTATGGCAACATACTCCATCTCCGGTGTGATAATTCCCTGTTGAGCATAGTAAAGCTGAGTGATGTTGGCGCCGGCGCTGGCACGGAGTGGTTTATGGGTGAGGCTCATCCGGGGCATTTTATCTCCCTGGGTCATCAGCTGCCTGACGTAAGGGCTGAAGTATTCCGGTAGTTCTTCCACATTATTCCTGCTGCGGATCCATTCTTCCCGGATCCTCGGAATGCCGGTGGTGACGTCGATATGTACAGCCGGATCGGTGAAAGCTCCGCTGGTATCGTATACTATTACCGGAGGGTTAGGGGTGGCTGCGCCGTTCTTTCCATGTAGGCGTGTATCCGTTAACGTTATCTTCCTCATGCCTACTCTGATAGGATGAATATTACCTGGTACATAAAATTTTTCCGACGCAGGGAAAGGTGAGCAGTTGAGTGCTGCGGATTGTTGATGCATAGTTTAGCGTTTTTTTGAGATGAGATGGCCCGTTCCGTAGTTATACTACGGGGATGGGTATACGAACAAATACCAAAACGGGAAATTAACCTCCCTGTGTAGCGCGGATAATGGTAATATTATCAGCTGCGGATAGTGACTGTTGTTCCCATAGCGCTCTGGGAACCACCTGATTGTTGATGGCTACTGCGATGCCTTTTTGAGCGGAGAGCTGAATAAACTGTAAGAGTGCAGCGATAGTTGTTCCCGGCTGCACCGCATAAAGTTTATTGTTTACATGAATTTCCATGTAGTTTGGAATTTAAGGTGAAACAATAAACTTTAAGGATGTGGAAGATGAGAAAGGTTCAGTTACTTTTCCCTACGGCAGTATGAGCTGCTTCAGGTACTGAGGGTATCATCTCAGTTTATCCATATAGTTGCCTATTGAATAAACACCCCTAAAGTGTTGGTGTAAAAGTAATGGAAAAATTTAAAAATTGTATTACAAAAGATGAATTACGTATTTTTAGTTCATGGTAAGAATCAGTTTAGTGGGTTTATTGATACTGGCCGTTGCCTGCCGGAATACGGGGAAGAAGGCAGAGAAGGAAGAGTTACAGCAGGATAGCAGTCTGGTAAGTATCGCAGACAGCAGTAATGCCCGCATTACCGACAGCACCACTGCTGTTGCAGATACGCTGCATATTGATGCAGCCAGACTCATAGGTAAATGGATACAGCCGGTAGCCGGCCTGGACAAGGAAATGCAGGGTTTTCAACTGAGGAAAAACGGAACTGCCAAATCAATTAACATGTATACGCTGGTATACGAAAAATGGCAACTAACTCACGATACCCTGCTGTTATGGAATCATTCAGAAGGAGTGAAAGATACTTCCACTATTATAGATACCACCATTATCAGGGAACTGTCGGATACATCGCTGGTACTGTTTCCTGTTAAAGCTGCAGAGGGCTATATGGAGAGATACCGCCGACAGAACTGATCAGTTATACATCTGCCATAATCCTACCAGGCAGGCTACCACCGACATGAAAATACCGGCAGCCGCCATTTGCATATCGTCTATATTTTTTCTTCCGATGAACAGGGATACAAGACCTATGATGATAGATACCGCCCCGGCTGTTACTGCGTAGGCGGGCGTATGTGTAGCGAATGCGAAAGCCGCTGACAACACGCCGATAACAAGCGCTGATATACAGGCTGTTTTTGTTAATGTTGTTGAATGTTGCATATCTGTTCGGAGTTTTAATACAGGAACGGAATAATTTTTTTATCGTTGGTCTTCTACGTCTGCACTAAGCCGATTGCTGCGTTTCTTTCACGGGATGTGGTTCCCAGGGAACCCTGAGGAGGGGACCGATTTCCTGGTATCTGGGATCCCGGTATTCATCCAATCCATACTGAATAGCTAAGGTATCAGGCACTTTTATAAAAGTGCCGAATACGCGGTCCCATATAGAAAATATATTGGCATAATTGGCGTCAGTTTCCGGCTGGTAACGGCTATGATGAACCTTATGCATATCCGGAGATACGATAACCCAGCTCATGGCATTATCCAGCCATTTAGGAAGATGGATATTGGCATGATTGAACTGCGACATGAAAGCGGACAGGCTCTGATAGAACATCACCATCCAGAAAGGAACTCCCATGGTAAGAATAGCAACGAATAATGCCACTATCCTGAACAGGCTTTCTACCGGATGATGCCGCAACGCGGTGGTAGCATCAATCTGCGTATCGATATGATGTATCTTATGGAACTGCCACATCCAGGCTGTTTTATGCTGCACCCAATGTATCAGCCAGGAGCCGATAAAATCGAGCATCAGCAACGCGAGAATAGTATGTAGCCATAACGGCAGCGGAGCCAGATAAAGCGCCCCGAAACGGTGTTCACTGGTCCACAGGGAAGCTTTTACAATGAGGAAAGCCAGCCCGGTATTTACAACCACAGTGGTGAGTGTAAAGAAGAGGTTAGTGCCCGCATGTTTATACTTGTTGCTGCGGAAGTGAAAACGAGGTGCCATTCCTTCAATGATCCAGAGAAGGAGTAGGCCGCTGATCAATATAGCGGTACGATATACCGACGGGATATGTTCAAAAAAGCTGACCATACACAGGTAAAAACTTTCAGATACAGTATATTATATTCAAGTAAAGTTGTGATACGCTATGCTATAGTTTGGTTCTCCGGATCAGGCCAACATTTCTCTGCAAACAAGATATAGGGTTAAAAGTTCCACTCAAAAATTACGACTATTTGGGGAATAAATAAAGGTTCTCAGGCGCTGTCTGTAAAGAAAAAAGCAACCTCTTTGCAGAGATTGCTTTATATATTAAATAGTCTTTTGCTATCAGCAATTAATTGTTCAACATGAGCGGCATTACCAGCATCAGCAGGTCTTCGTTTTCTTCTTTTTCGGAAGGTCTGAGGATACCTGCTTTGGTGGCGGTGGCCAGGTCAACAGCGATTTCATCTCCTTCTGCTGCGTTCAGCATCTCGATAAGAAATTTCGCGTTGAAAGCAATCTGCATGTCATCGCCGGTGTACTGGCAGTTCATGCGTTCATTACCCTCGAAAGAGAAATCCACATCCTGAGCAGACAACTGCAGTTCACTGCCGGTAATGTTCAGTGCTACCTGATTGGTGCTCTTGTTGGCAAAAACACCTACGCGTTTGAGGGCGTTCTGGAAGTCGCTTTTCACTACTGTCAGCCGGTAAGGATTATCTTTCGGGATCACTACCTTGTAATCCGGGAACCGGGCATCGATCAGGCGGCAGATCATTTGTGCGCCATCATGCTGTACAAAGAAGTGATTTTGGCTATAAGAGATCTTTATTTCAGAATCGTTGTCGGGCAACGCTGATTTCAGCAGGTTCAGCGGCTTTTTAGGCACGATGAAGCTGTCGGATTTAGGGCATTTTACATCTGTTCTTACGTATTTAACGAGGCGGTGAGCGTCGGTAGCTACGAAAGTCAGGCTTTCGGGCGACAGTTCAAAGAATACGCCTGTCATTGCCGGGCGCAGATCGTCGTTACTTACCGCGAACAATGTTTTATTGATAGCGGTTACCAGGCCGGTGGAGGTCATGGTAAAGGAAGTTGTGTCGTCGGCCGCCGGTTCTTTCGGGAAGTTTTCCGGGTTTTCACCCATCACCTTATACTTACCATTGTCTGAAGTGATTTCTACTGCATAGGAATTCACATCAATGTGGAAAGTCAGCGGCTGGTCCGGCAGGTTTTTGAGAGAATCCATCAGAATCTTCGCCGGAATACAGATCCTTCCGCTTTCCTTGGCTTCCACCTCCAGCTTCACCCGCATAACAGTTTCCAGATCGGTCGCAACTACGGTCAGCTCGTTTTTGTCAATCAGGAACAGAAAATCCTCCAGTATAGGCAATACTGTATTCGAATTGATAACCCCGCTGATCTGTTGTAATTGTTTTAATAAAGTAGAGGAAGAAACAATAAATTTCATGGTCTATATAAGTTTGCTTATCATTTTTTAGTGTAGGGTAACTATCTGAGGGCCCGCCCCAATCCACCTGTTACCTCCCATAAAAGGTCAAATGTACTGTAAACAAAGATAGAAAGTTTTGTCATTCTCCCTAATTTCATCACATCTTATACACGTAAGATAACATGGTTTTACACAGTAATCGGGAGTCCTTCATATATTTATTTTTAATATAAAGGAAGGGAGATGTATTAAAAAAGAGCCGTTTTATTAGATGTGATTTGACAAAAGCTGCCAATTATTGAAGATTATGAAAAGAATAAGCCAGATCTTTTAAATTATCTACAAATCGGTTACTTTTGCCGCGCTGAAAAAATTATTTCAAACAACAAAAAAAGCAGGTTATGAAACTGTCTCATTTAGCCGAAACACTGATTGGATCCGAAATCATTAAGTTAGCAGCTGAAATAAAGGAGAAGCAGGCCAAGGGTGAGAAGATATACAATTTCACCATCGGCGATTTTGACCCTAAGGTATTTCCTATCCCGGTTGAATTTGAACAGGAGATCATAACAGCCTATAAGGAGCACCTGACCAATTACCCGCCAGCAGATGGTATTGCAGAGTTAAGACAGGCGGTGAGCGGCTTTATTGCTGAACGGGAAGGCCTTACTTATGATCCTGCCAAAGAAATCGTGATTTCCTGCGGCGGCCGTCCTATTATCTACGCTACTTTCCGGACCATTGTAGACCGTGGTGAGAAGATCGTTTACGCTACTCCTTCCTGGAACAATAACCACTATACTCACTTCCTCGAAGCAGAGCACGTGGTACTGGAAACCACACCGGAAAACTTTTTCATGCCTACGGCGGCTGAACTGAAACCTTTGCTGAAGGGTGCTACCCTGCTGGCGATCTGCTCTCCGCAGAACCCAACCGGTACTACATTTGGCAAGCAGCAGCTGGAAGAAATATGCGACCTGGTACTCGCTGAAAACAAATCCCGTGGCGCTGGTGAAAAACCGCTCTACGTACTGTTCGACCAGATGTACTGGGTGCTGACCTTTGGTGAAACCCACCACTACAACCCGGTTAGCCTCCGTCCTGAAATGAAGGACTATACCGTTTTCATCGATGGTATGAGTAAAGCATTTGCTGCTACCGGTGTGAGAGTAGGCTGGGCCCTCGGTCCTGCTCATGTGATTGGCAAAATGAAATCCATCCTCTCCCATGTGGGCGCCTGGAGCCCAATGGCCGAGCAGAAGGCTGCTGCACGCTACCTCGTTCAGAAAGAGCAGGTAGATGCTTATCTGAAACACTTCAAAGGAGAAATCGAAGAGCGACTGGTAAAGATCTATCAGGGCTTCGATCGGCTGAAGAAAGCCGGACATCGTGTGGAAGCTATTGCTCCGCAGGCTGCTATCTATCTCACTATAAAATTCGACCTGGTAGGTAAGAAAACAGCAGATGGTACTGTACTGGCCGATCAGGCAGCAGTTACTTCTTATATTCTCAACGAAGCCAAACTGGCACTGGTGCCATTCTACGCTTTCGGTTCTGCGAAAACCTCTCCCTGGTACCGCCTTAGCGTAGGTACCTGCGTGAAAGAAGAGATCCCCGCTATGTTTGAGAAACTGCAGGCCGCTCTGGAAAAATTGAGCTAATAAAGAATAAAGCATAAAAGGCGAGGGCCTGAGTGGATGACAATATCCGCTCAGGCCCTCGCCTTTTATGCCTTACCGATTGATTTTCAATTTCTTAATTTTATTTCTTGACTTTTTGACTTTTGTAATCAAAAAGTTAAATAACCGTTAAAAGGACAACTTTTACGACGATTTCGAAAAAAGTGTCTAATTTTGACCTTGTAACTAAAAAAGTCAAAAAGTTAATGCATACAGAGGCAAAAGATGAGATGAGGGATAAGATCCTGGAGGCGGCTCTGAAGCGTTTTACTCATTATGGCGCTTCAAAAACAACGATGAACGAGATTGCGGACGATCTGCATTGCTCGAAAGCATCGCTGTATTATTACTTTCCTGACAAGAGAGCAATGCACATCGCAGTACTGACGAAGATAGCAGAAACTTACTTCCAGGAAATGGAGCGTGTTGCCGACGAGGTTAAACCAGCCAGCAAGGCTTTATATACATTGATAGATGTCAGGCAGACATTCATAGCAAAATTTTGCCGCCTGGAGCTTTTTAAGATCATACAGGATCATTCAACGCTTTTCCTGGAAGAAAAACGGAACGCCAAGCGGCGGGAAATAGAAATGCATACCCGGATTTTTGAATCGGGCATCGCAGAGGGTGAGTTTGAAATGGATGATCCGGCTGAAAAAGCTGAACTGTTTGTATATGCCCTGATGGGGTTACGGTTTTCCATACCGGATCAGATCCGGGAGGATATGGAGGTAGATGAGGAAACATTCGAACGGATAGTAAAGAAACAAAAGCAACTGCTGAAGATCTTCATTAAAGGAATTAAGGCTTCTTAAACTGGAATTATGGTCGCGAAAGAACGTATACTGGAAACAGCACTGAAAATGTTCAGAACCTACGGGGTGAAAGGTGTGACGATGTTTGATATTGCACGTGATTGCGGAGTATCCAAGAAAACGGTGTATGAACATTTTGTAGATAAACAGGCGTTGATAGACGAAGGGATGCAGCAGTTGCTTAATAGTCATATTGCGTACTTCAATGAAAGTCTGCAGAACACAGACAATGCTATTGAAGAAATGATCCGCAATATGAAGTATGTGGTTAACATCGCCAAAACCCTTAACCCGGTGATGTTACACGAGATTCAAAAGTATCATCCGGATACCTGGCGTAGCATCGAAAGTTTTAAATCAGATGGTATTCTCGGCAACATCAAAGAAAATTTAAAGAGAGGCATGGCGGAAGGCCTATACCGTCAGAACCTCCACATCGATATTGTGGCTCGTATGCGCCAGCTGCAGCTGGAGGCAGCATTCGACCCGATACAATACCCGGCAGATCTGTTTGAAATGCCACTGGTAATGGAACAGGTAACAGCCCATTTTATACTGGGAATTGCTACCATCAAAGGACATAAGCTGGTTAACCAGTACCTGCAAATTAAAGAAGAAGAATAAAACTACTTCGTTAACAGATTAATTTATGAAGCGATTAAAGTTAACGCTTGTCCTCCTCATGGGGATAGGGGTCTACCATGGCTATGCCCAGGCGCAACTGAGTTTACAGGAAGCGCTGAAGTTTGCACTGAACAACAACAAGCAGCTGGCGAAAACCCGGCTCGATGAAGAAATGGGGAAATTCAAAACCCAGGAAGCCCGCTCCCAGGCTTTGCCTCAGCTCGATGGTAGTGCCTCGTATACAGATAACCTGCAGCTACAGAAATCATTGATTCCCGGCGCGGTTTTCGGCAAACCGGATAGTTCCATCCTCGTTGCTTTTGGTGTGAAATACAACGCCAGCGTTGGGGCTGAGCTGAGCCAGCAGATCTTCAACCAGGCAGTGTTCACCGGCCTGAAAGCTACGAAATCAGGAGAGCAGTATTACAAACTGCAAACCCAACAGTCTGAGGAAACCGTGATCTATAACGTATCTCAGCTATATTACCAGTTGCAGGTGATACAGGAAAAAATCACTACTATCAACAGCAATATCGAAAAGCTTTCTCAGCTGGTAGGTGCTACCAAATCGCAATTCGATAACGGGCTTGCCAAGAAGATCGATCTGGATCGCATCAAGGTAACGCTTACAAATTCCCTCACCCAGCGCAGCCAGTTATTGAACCAGTATGCCATGCAAACCAACAACCTGAAAAGGACAATGGGAATGCCGTTGCAGTCGATGTTCCTGCTGCCGGCTGCTTCGCTGAAGGAAATCGAAAATAAAGCTGCCGGCGTACTGCAGTACGACGATATGAACCTCAGCAACAGAACTGAATATAAAATGCTCAAAAAGCAGGAAGAGCTGCAAACATTACAGAAGAAAGCATACCAGGCGCAATACTATCCGTCTTTATCTCTCTTCGGCCGCTATTCATACAATGGAATGAGCCAGAACTGGTTGTTTAATAAAAATAATCCCGATAACGCTACCAACTGGTTTAGCGCTTCTTCAATAGGCCTGTCGCTGAAGATCCCCATTTTCGACGGTTTCGGCCGCCGCTCCAGGGTAAGCCAGGCAAACGTAACACTGCGTCAGCTGAGCAAACAGATTGAAGACACAGAACTGTCGCTCAATACCGAATACGAAAATGCCAAGCTGAATGTACGTAACAACCTGTCTACCATCGGCACCCAGAAGGAGAATGTTGACCTGGCCAACGAAGTGTATTATTCAACAGAAAATAATTACAAACTCGGACTGGCAGGGCTGACAGACCTGCTCAATGCTGAAACTTCTCTTACGGATGCACAGAACAGCTATAATGAAGCACTGCTTCAATACAAACTTGCTGAACTGGATATCATCAGGAGCAAAGGTTCGCTGAGAGATCTTCTTAACTAATCGTATAAATAAAGCTTACAACATACAAACTTATTTTACAGATGAAAAAGTTCATAATCTGGGGCGTGGTAACAATTGGAGCTGTGGTGCTGATCATGTGGAAACTCAACGCTAATAAAAAAGCCAATGAGGCCAAAACCGAATTCGTAAAGCAGAGTAATATCGGGGATATACCGGTGCTGGTACAGAAAGTATCGCGCACAGATTTCTCCCAGGGGTTTCTGGCCAACGGTAACTTCGCGCCTATCCGGGAATTATCTTACCTCGCGGAAACTGCCGGCCGTATCACCAAACTGCTGGTAGATGAAGGCAGTGTAGTGAAACAAGGACAGGCGATCGCCTATATCGATGGAGAAATTATAAGTACAGACCTGGTATCTGCAAAAGCAAACCTCAACCAGCTGAAAATAGATAAGGAAAGATACGAAAGTGCTTTCCAGACAGGCGGTGTTACCCGGCAACAAATGGAAGATGCCAAACTGCAGTACGACCTGGCGAAATCCAAGTTCGAAGCAGCCAGCCGCCGTGTAAGCGATACTTATGTGAAAGCGCCTATCTCCGGTATCATTAATAAAAAATACATAGAACAGGGCGCCTATCTTTCTGTAGGAAATAAAATGTTCGATATCGTGGATGTGTCCCGCCTGAAACTGGCGGTATCTGTTCCGGAAGGTCAGGTAGTATCGCTGAAGAAAGGTCAGAAAGTATCCGTTACGTCTAACGTTTTCCCTGAAACTCAATACGAAGGCACCATTACTTTCATTGCTCCCAAAGGTGATAATTCCCTGAATTACCCGGTGGAAATGGAAGTAAGCAATATCGCCGGTAAAGATCTGAAAGCCGGTATGTATGGTACTGCCCACTTCGTAGATCCGCAGGCGGCACAAACCATCTTCATTGCCCGCACTGCATTTGTTGGCGGCGTGAACAGCAACGAGATCTATGTGCTGGAAGGTAACAAAGCAAAGAAACGTAAAGTAGTAGCCGGTCGTATTGTAGGCGACCAGGTAGAAATACGGGAAGGGCTGAACGAAGGTGAAACGGTGATCACCAGCGGCCAGATCAACCTGACAGATGGCGCTGCTGTTGCCATCCAGGCTGGTAACAAGTAAGCGAAGAAATGTATCTGGTGTCTGACCAAATTTTTGAATCATGAAGATCACAGAAGTATCAATTAAACGTCCGACTATAGTGGTGGTGGTATTTACCATCCTCACCCTGCTGGGCGTGATGAGCTATAAAACGCTGAATTATGAGCTGTTGCCGAAGTTCAGCTCCCCTATCGTAACTATCTCCACTGTATATCCGGGTGCATCGCCTAACGAGGTGGAGAGTACGATTACAAAGAAGATAGAGGATGCGATTGCATCTATGGAAAAGATCAAGAAGATCACTTCTAAATCTTCTGAAAGCCTTTCCGTTATTACCGTTGAGCTGAATAACGACGCGAACGTGGATATCGCATTGCAGGATGCGCAACGTAAGGTGAACGCCATCCTGGCCGATCTGCCGGGAGACGCCAAGCCACCTTCTCTCAATAAGTTTTCGCTGGACGACCTGCCGATCATGACCTTGTCTGCCACTGCAAATATGGACGACAAAAAGTTTTATGATCTGGTAGATAAGAAACTGCAGCCAACCCTTTCCCGTTTGCCGGGCGTTGCCCAGGTATCCCTGATTGGGGGCCAGGAGCGCGAAATCCAGGTGAACGTGGATCCGAAGAAACTGCAGGCATTTAATTTGTCCATTATGCAGGTGCGTCAGCTGATCACCAATGCGAACCTCGACTTCCCCACCGGTAAAGTGAAAACTGCAAATGAGCAGATCCTGATCCGCCTGGCTGGTAAGTACAAGAACGTAGATCAACTGCGTAACCTGGTGCTGAAAACAACAGCAGATGGTACACAGGTGCGTTTGAGTGATGTAGCGGATGTGCAGGATGCCCAGAAAGATGCAGAGCGTATTGCCCGCGTAGATGGTGTGAATGCGATTGCCCTGCAGGTGCAGAAACAAACAGATGCCAACGCCGTTACGGTGAGTGAAGAAATGAAAAAAGCGATTCAGCGTATTGAAACAGATTATGCGGCGGATAAGCTGAAGCTACTGGTGGCGAACGACTCATCCGACTTTACCCTGGAATCTGCAGATTCTGTAATACATGACCTGATACTGGCCGTGGCGCTGGTGGCGGTAGTGATGCTGTTGTTCCTGCATAGTATCCGTAGTGCCATATTCGTAATGATCTCCATTCCGGCTTCTCTGATCGCTACTTTCATTGGTATGAAGGTAATGGGCTTCTCCCTCAACCTGATGTCGTTGCTGGGCTTATCGCTGGTGGTAGGTATCCTCGTGGATGATGCTATTGTGGTGCTGGAAAATATTTACCGTCATATGGAGATGGGAAAGAACAGGGTGCGTGCTGCGTTCGATGGGGTGAAAGAGATCGGGTTTACCGTAACGTCTATCACACTGGTAATTGTAGTGGTGTTCCTGCCTATCTCTTTGACAAATGAACTGGTGTCAAAGATCCTCAGGGAATTCTGTGTGGTGGTAATGATCTCTACGATGCTGAGTTTGTTGTCGTCGTTCATGATTGTACCGTTGTTGTCATCCCGCTTCGGTAAGCTGGAACATATTACCGGTAAGAACCTGTTTGAGAAATTCATCCTCTGGTTCGAAGGGCAGCTGTCTAAATTCACCCGCTGGATGACAGATATCCTGAAATGGGCGTTAGGGCATAAAGCCATTACCCTCGTTGTAGCGATTGGATTACTGTTTGCCTCTTTCATGCTGATTGGTAAAGGTTATATCGGTGGTGAATTTATCCCGAAAGGTGACCGCGGACAGTTCATTGTGATGCTGGAAATGCCAAAGGATGCGTCGGTTGCACAGAGTAACCTTGCTACCCGCACAGCAGAACAATACCTCAACAAGAAACCGGAAATCACGCGTCTGATTACTACGGTAGGACAAACGAGTGAAGATGGTTTTGGTACATCTCAATCAACTGCGTATAAATCAGAGATCACCGTGATGCTGGTAGATCCGGAGAAACGTAAAGACGCATCAGATATATATGCTGCAAAGATTAAGAAAGAGCTGAGAGGAATTTTACCAGGTGTTAAAGTGAAGACAACTGATGTGAGCATACTTGGTACCGCGGAAAGAGCGCCAATTGAGCTGATAGTAATGGGTTCTGAAATGGACAGTGTGATGCGCTTTGCCAAAGTAGCAATGGATACACTGAAAACCATCAGCGGCGCTACAGAAATAAAGCTTTCCGTAGAAGATGGTAACCCCGAGATCAATGTGCAGGTAGATCGTGATAAGATGGCCGCGCTGGGACTTACCCTCGATGCGGTGGGTGGAACTATGCAAACTGCCTTCAGTGGTACTGCTGATGACTCGAAAGTAAAATTCCGTCAGGGGGATTATGAGTACGATATCAACATTCGTTTTGATGATTTCAATCGTAAGAACCTGCAGGATGTTTCCAATATCCAGTTCATCAACGACAAAGGCCAGCTGATCAAATTATCGCAGTTTGCGACGATTACAGAAGGTTCCGGCCCCAGCCATCTCGAAAGAAGGGATAAGAATACTTCGGTATCTGTACAGGCCCAGGTAATGGGTCGCCCATCGGGTACGGTAACGCAGGAGTTTGCAGATAAGCTGACAAAAATGAGCAAACCAACAGGTATCAGCTATGTATTTGGCGGAGATGCCGAAAATCAGGGCGATTCCTTTGGCACGCTGGGTGCGGCATTACTGATCTCTATTGTAATGGTGTACCTGATCATGGTGGCGTTGTACGATAACTACATCTATCCGTTTGTGGTATTGTTCTCTATTCCGCTGGCGATCATTGGAGCATTGCTGGCACTGGCGCTGACAAATAACACGCTGAACATCTTTACCATATTGGGTATCATCATGCTGATTGGCCTGGTGGCAAAGAATGCGATCATCCTGGTCGACTTTACCAACCAGATGAAAGAACAGGGGCAAAGTACTTACATGGCATTGATACACGCTAACAATGCACGTTTGCGTCCCATCCTGATGACAACCATTGCGATGGTGATTGGTATGTTGCCGATTGCATTGGCAACCGGTGGTGTAGGCTCCATTAAGAATGGTATGGCCTGGGTGATCATCGGAGGACTGATCAGCTCCATGTTCCTGACGCTGATTGTAGTACCGGTGGTATATATGATTGTGGATAAGATCATGGCGAAATTTGGTATTGGTAAGCTGTCTGCCAAACGCTACATCAGACAGCGTATGGTGGCTTCTTACGAAGAGATCCCACTCAATGAAGTTCATGTAAATTAAAATACGTTACTAACAGTGTAACAGTTGTAGGTTTAGGTAATAGCCGGAGTATTCTTACTCCGGTTTTTTTGTACCCGAACTTTGATATTAACAAGTCATTCTTTCGTTTTCACATTTTCTGATCGCCGGCGGCGAATTATTTTTGTTCTCAAATTCATCTTATGAGAAATTACTTCCCCATTTTAACCTTCTTATTTGCTCCCGTTCTTCTTCATGCCCAGCAGGTAACAGGAGGCCTTGCCAACCCGGAGAGTGTGGTAGCGTACAGGAATGGTTATTTTGTATCTAACATTGGTCCGAAGCTGGATCCGATGGCGAAGGACGGGGATGGTTCCATTGCCTGGATCACTGATAAAGGCAAGCTGGAAACAACCCATTATTTTGAAGACGTACTCAATGCCCCCAAGGGCCTGGAAGTTATCGGTAATACATTGTATGTAGCAGATATAGATCATCTTAAAGGCTACGACATTGCTACAAAGAAAAAAGTATTTGACCTGAACCTGGAGGGGAAAGCTGGTCTGTTGAATGATCTGACGAAAGTGAGCGACAGCGCGCTGGTAGTATCAGATTCCTTTAAAGGAGATGTATTGCTGGTTAATACCCGTACTGCAGCATATACTTCACTGAAAGGTAATGTGGATGCGGCTAATGGCATTGCCTATGATGCCACTACCGATATGGTATACCTGTGTTCTATGGGTGCGGGGATGGATGGATCCGGCAAATTATTCGGAAAGAAGCTGCATGATGCAGACGCTGCATTCGCTCAGCTGGAGAACTCTCCCACCGGTCTTTTTGACGGGCTCGTGTTACTCGACGGGCACCGCCTGCTGGCATCTGACTGGATTACCGTGAAAGAACCAACAGCAGGCAGGCTGTGGGTATATGATCTCAATAGTCATCAAAGCACCAGTGTGGCCACCGAACGTTCGCCGGCCGATATTGCACTCGGAGCCAACAAGCGCACACTGCTGATCCCGCAGATGCTGGATAACCAGCTGAAGGTACAGCCGTTGAAAACACTGAAGCTATAACCGTTTTATTTACGGGCTAAAAATAACATATGTGACACGGGAAATGGAATTGGTAAAGGTGCTTCATTTTTGCACGGGCGCATCAGTTGCACCTTTCCTTCCAACCTGTTTTTCACGATCCACTCATTTCTCCAGGTGGTGGAAAGATTATCGAGCCTGAATCCGGCCTCTTCCAGCGCCTGTTTCCAGTCGTTATAATTCCAGAAACAAAATGTTTCATGCATTTCACTGAGCCAGTTATCGTGGTAGTCTTTTTTAAATAAAAACTCACAGGCATGTTGCATGCTGAGTTGCGCATAGGTTTTTCCGTTCATATTCACCCATTCATGAGGTAATCTGAATCCTTCCTCATGGCGGAAATCGTGAGCAAATTGTTTGAACAGGGCTTTGGTAGAGAGTTTACCCAGCCAGGTGGCCAGCTCGTGTGTGCCGGCGTTTTCCGGCACAGGCAAATCATTTTCCCCATCTTCTTCGTTGAGCCATAACAGTATGATTTCGTCTTTGTTTTCCGGGCCAACCACATCGCGGTTAATCCACACGCCACCAGGAACGAGTTCCTGATAACGGTTACGGATAAACTTAAACAGATCGTCTCTGTTGCCGTACGATTCTATTTCGTGTGTCAGGGAGGAAGTATGTATTGTATTCATACTGCCGGCTTCAAAAACCAGGCTGGTAACGGCATTTTTTTGAGAAAAGAATACCGAAGGATTGGCAAACTCACCATTGTGTTTACGTTGCAGGCAGATGTCGTACAGGTGCCTGGATACTTCAATGCCATAAAAATCACATTCATGGAGGCGTTCGTCTTCGCTGGCTATTTTAATCCAGGAACCAACAGCACAACCAATATCACCTATGTTGCCAGGTTGTATATAAGGGGCGGTTTCGCGGTATTTATCTACCGCAATATCATCCATCTGTTTCACATATACATTATAATCGCGGGTAGCAGTAAGGTCACCGTCGGCTCCGATGATAGGATCTTTCAGGATATGCTGCACTTTTTCCCCGATGCGGTAAAGCGACCATATCTTGAATGAGGCCGGATGCATCTGATCAAGTATCGTGCGGTTCCGCCGCCAGTCGGGCGTTTGGGCGATCAGTTTTACAACATCCCAGGGCATTGGCTGCGTGAATTGCCGGCTCACATGGTCCCATTCAGCCGGCAGTACCCGGAACTGCCGCGCGAGGTACATGTCTTTCACTGCGGTAGAGCAGATGACCACGGTGTTTTCCGGGGTCAGATGGTGGAGCCCTTCGCTGGAATGCTTAATGGTTTTCAGCGTGTATTCCGAGAAATCGTTGATCACCCCCACATCGTCGATACCATATACGAAAACGGGAACATCCAGGGAGTTAGAGAATTCCTGGATGATCATAGCGCGCAGGTAAAACGGCACCGGGTTGCGTTTGGTGCCCAGGTGGTTGGCCGAAGTAACGGCGAATATCACGCCTTCTATCGAAGCCTCTGCCATGGGGGCGCCGTATACATCTTTTTCGCCTTCCAGCTTGCATTTGATCAGGCGATTCAGGTATTTGAACTGGAAATCTGTCAGCAGGTGATGCCGTCCGGGTATGAGTAAAAACATATGGTGAAGTTAGTAAAAAGAAAATGAGGGTGCATTATGGATACACCCTGGGGGAACATTTTATGGAAGAAATAATCCGTTTATATAGCGGCAGTTTTTCTGACTTCTTCGAAATGATAGCTGTGCACTACTTCTCCGTTTTCAAATACGGTACGAAGCAGATCGTCTGCATCCGTAGCTTCGCTTTCTGCAACGGTGGCAAAGCCGTTGTCTTTCCTGATCAGCCGGAGTTTACCAGCTTTGGATTTTTTGAAAGATGTCCGGAGCTGGCCATTGGCGTCCATTTCCACGGGCATTTTCTGTACGTTGATCTTAGCGCCGTTTACCTCGGCATAAGCACATTTCAGTGCAAATTCCTGCGTATCGCGGTTCACGCGCTGGAGGAGGGCGCCGCCCATACCCAGCACCAGGTTTTCGGCACTGATACCGGCTTGTTTCAGGGCTTCGAAGATACCGGGAATAGAAGAATAGCTGATGCCATCGCCCTGGATAACACGCACCTGGGGAGGTAATACTTTATAGCCTTTTTCGTTGACGGTGTATCCGAATTTATCCATGAGGATACCAAATATCTTCAGCAGTGTTTGCACCGGATCGCCACTGTCGGGGCGGATTACCAGGGTGCCATCTCTCTTTAATATCTGTTCTCTCAATTCACCACCCCAGTATTCTTCACAGGCGCGGAAGATGTTGTAAGAATCAGATACACAGGCGATGGTACCGGTAGGATAAGTATTGAGGATGTGTTTGAAAATTTCCAGCTCTCCTTCTTCTCCCAGCAGTGTACATACGGAGTGCTCAGTAGCGGGAATAGACAGGCCGGGAGCGGTAGCAGCGTGGTAATATTTTTTTGCAAAGATGGAACCCGGGATGGTGTCACTGCCTGCAAAGCTCACCAAATGGGCACTTCCGCCTATACCGGCACTTTCCACAGAGCTGGCGCCGCGGAACCCGAAGTCGTTCAGCACAAAATCGATTCCTGCAAAAGCGGCGGCACTGGCGGTATCTTCATAATATTTCTTTACTACTTTCTTAATCTCCCTCGACACAGATGCTACGGTACAGGGGTACCATACCTGCATCAGCAGGGTTTCCAGGAAGTTGGTCAGCCAGAAGCATTCAGGATCTGTATTCTCAATAGTCATCAGCACATTTCGTACAGGCACTACCGTGCCTTCTGCTACCGCTTTGATACGTACGGGTAACCTGCCTCCATGTTTCCGGATAATATATTCGAAACGGCTGCGGTCGAAAACATCTTTGCGGCCAAAGACTTCCGCCAGTAAGCTTTCCGCTTCATCCAGCTTTTCTTTGGTGAACACCTCTCCTGCCAGGTATTCTTTCAGGAAATATTGTAATCCATAGAAAACAGTTTCATCGAATTTGCCGCCCCGGCTTTCGAGGTAGGAGTAAATGAATTGGGTGCCGGGAACATACAGTTTATGGTGGGAATATTTATAAGCATCGGCCAGGAGGATGAGATTTTCCTTTGTCATATCTCGAAGTTTTAGTCTTAGTTAGAATATTTTTCAGTCAGTTTCGCCAGTAGCGGAATATGTGTATCGTTGATTTCTCCTTTGGCGGTGAGTGCAGGAATATCAGCCAGCAATACCCAGCGGACTTCAGCCAGGTCGTCGCCTGCGCTGGGTTCTCCATACACCAGGTCGGTACAGAACAGCGTTGTGATGATTTTGTTTACTTCATCGCGATACCGCCAGTCGTTTACCCGGAGAGAAGCCACGTATTCCATATGACTTGTTTCCACATCGCCACATTCTTCTTTTAACTCCCTGGCCGCGGCCATTTCGAAATTGTCATCGGTTGGGTCGGAAAATCCGCCAGGCAACCGCCAGGTAGTTTCGGCTGGCTTACGACCGAGGAGTATTTCTTTCCTGTTGTTACGGAACAATGCAATGTCTACTGTAGCGTATACAGATGGAAAGAGATTATAAGTATTGTAGATAATACCAGCCCTGAATTCTTCTGTATCAAATACTTTATCGGATACTGCTTCCCGCAGTGCGGTGGCATTATAGTCTTTCACGGGAGGCAATGCTTCGGTGGTATATTTTCCGGAATAAGTATCCATGAAGCTGTTGCGGCTGCCGTAAAGCAGGAACGTTTCATGAGGGAAATTTGTATGCAGGAGCTCATCCAGTTTCTGAGACCATACCCGGTCGCTTTTCTGATCGCTCAGTGGCAGTACTACTATTTCCGGGAACTGTTGCTTGATCATCCTTTCCCGGGTATAATAATCCAGCGGATTCTTTCTGCTGCCTCTTACAGGGCTCACTCCGAGAATGATGAGCACACGGTTGTGTTTCTGTTTCACCTGCCTGATCAGTTCCAGATGCCCTTCGTGAAGGGAAGGTGTCTGAAAGCGGGCTATAATTACGCCTGTGGGCTTTGTGTTTTGCATGTCCGTGCTGTTTTGTGTATTTATGACACAAATATAGAGCGGGATTTCGAAACTGCAAAATATTTTATGTAAAAAATACACAAAATAATTCCGGCAGACAGGTAGATTGTGGGAAGATTGGCTACGGTATTGATTGGGGCTCGGATTTACGGCTATATTTCGAATACCATTCCTTCTTTTTTCAGTTTGAAGTAGCGTTCTTCATCGAAGCTGAAGAGTTTGGCGGGCCGTCCTTGCGACACCTGTTTTTGTTTTTCGTTATGCGCCACGAGTATGCCGAGGTGATTGATTTTTTTCTGGAAGTTGCGGCGGTCGATCGGCCGGTCGAGCAGGGTTTCATACAGTTTTTCCAGATCGGCAATCGGGAATTTTTTATCCAGCAGTTCGAAGCCGATAGGTTCGTAGCGGATTTTGTTACGCAGGCGTTGCACGGCGATATCGATGATATCGGCATGGTCAAAGGCCAGGGAAGGGAGTTCCTTGATGTTGAACCATTTGGCATCTTCTGCGTCGGAGCTGGCGGCCAGTTTGAAGTTAGTTGGATTTACAAGACCGAAATAGGCTACAGATACTACCCTGCCGCGTGGATCGCGGGGAGGCTGACCGAAAGTGTATAATTGTTCGAGATAATTGATATTAACGCCTGCTTCGGTAAGCAGTTCCCGGGTAACAGCTGATTCCAGGTCTTCATCATCGAGCACAAATCCTCCGGGCAGCGCCCAGCTGTGCAGGTAAGGTTCTATGGTACGTTTGATGAGCAGTACCACTATACCCTCTTTAGGAATATATCCAAAAACCACCGCATCTACGGTAAGTCTGATGTGTTGTACGATTGGCAATGCTTATCTGATTATTTAGCTTGAATGTACTGTTCCAACTGGGCAGTGTCTTTGTGTAAATTTACGAACAAAGGATTTTTCAGCGGATCAAAAACAATAACGGTGCTTTGTTCCCAGATATCCTGCGGAGTAGGCAGTTCTATGAGTACTTCCAGTCCGTTGGTACGCCGGAAAAGCAGGCTGTCTTTCCCGGCGATGTGTCCTTTGTACTGGTGCCGGTCGAGGAAGTCGGTCAGTTCCCTGCGACGCTGTAATACTGTGTCGGTCAATGCGCCGGGAGCGGGTTTGAATTCCCGGTAAACATAACATTTTTCGCTGATCACTTCGTAGGCCGATTTGTCGGTATTCCGCTCATCGTTACGGGAATGGTTACACGCAAAGAGGAGTACAGGAATGCTAAGGAGCAAAAGTATTTTTTTCATGAGCATATTGCTTTAATGTTCATAGCAATCATAATTGCGTTGGCGGTAGATCTTTCCGTCACGGAACTCGATAATGGTGCAGATGAAGGCTTTCATGATTTGCCCGCGGCGGAACTGGCCTGCATCTACGCCTATTTCCCCGGTCCATTTGGCTTCCACTACCAGGGTATTACCTGATTCTACCACCTTCAGCACACTGAAGTGCTGGGATTTCAAAATTATCCTATTGGTAGTCATGCTTTCCAGCATCACTTCAAAGTTCCTTTGTTTAATATCATTCGAGAGTTGATTTGGATATTCCGTCTGAATAATATTAGGATGGAAGATGCTGGCAAATTCTTCACGATCTGCCGAAAATCTCTCCAGCAACTGAAAATACCGGTATATGAGGGCCAGTTTCTCTTCCATTAAAAGGGATAAAATTGAATAACGTATTATGCGAAAGTATACATTTCGCATTTATATGTAATCTTCAAATTTTGAATTTCCTCTTTACTGGATGCTGGTAAAGGCGAGTTTATCCTTGTTATTGGTTTTATCGATGATGTTGTAAACCAGTTTGAGTACGCCGAGGGTTCCTTCATTGTTGACACTGTTATCGGTGATGTTGGTGTCGCTGCAGAAGTAGAGCACCGGAATATTTTTTTGGTAGAAAGACACATGATCGGCGGTATTGATGCCGCTGGAGTCGTATACCACGGGCAGGTCTTTAACGGAGGCTTGCTGGAGAACGGTGGCCCATCCGGGGGAAGTGCCGGTGCCACCCACCTGGAGGGCTTTGCCCGGACTGAGGTGACCGATGCCATCCATATTGATCATATAGTTTACCTCGGAAAGATCTACGGGGCTGTGGGAAGCGAAATATTTAGAACCATACAGGCCCTGTTCCTTACCGGAGAAGGCGATAATGATGTAGTTGTTGTTGTGAAACCGGGAACCGGAGAGCATTCTGGCCAGTTCCAGTAGTGCGGCGGCAGCGCTGGCGTTATCATCGCCGGAGTTTTTATTGCCCCAGCCCGGATGGTCGTAATGAGCGCCGATAATGATTGTTCTGTGAGCCTTGTTATTAATAAGACCTACTACATTGGTGCCATTACGTTTAACGGCGTTAAAGGCAACCTGCAGATGGAATTTAAATTGACTGGCATCGTCTGCTGCCAGCTTTTTGCTGATATCCTGACTGACCCAAACGGCTGGTATCCCCGTGGTTTTCGGGCGTTGATCGAGCCATTGGGAAACGGTGGCGATGGATTCTTTTCCGTTATAAAACACGACGCCTGTGGCACCGGATTTTTCGGCTACCTGTGCCTGGTGCAGGTACTGCTCTACGGGGCTTTTATGGCCATCAGGTTCCATTTCCGCCACATTGATCAGCCAGATGTTATCCGGTTCCGTGACACCAGCCATGGCTTCACCGCTGGCGGTTTTTTCGGCACTGAATGGAAGTGGAATGAACTGTTTACCAGGGGTGAGCCCGGTATCGTCGATTGTCATCTGACAGTTGGAAGAGGGTTCCCGGGTTTCCTTAATGGTAAAAGTTTGCAGAAAACCGTCATCGCCTCCTGGCGTTAAGCCGGATTGTTTCAACTGGGAAGAAATATAGGCAGCAGCCAGTTGTTCGCCGGGAGCTCCCGTGCTGCGGCCGGCCACTTTATCGCTGCTCAGGTAGTTGATGTGCGATTGCAGGTTGTTTAAGGTTCTTCGATCTTCCTTTTTCTGCGCATAAGCATGCATGGTAACAATTACCAATGGTAACAGCCAGGTTGTCTTTTTCACAGCAATCATTTTTGGGTGTTGCTGCAAAATTACGAATTACCCCCGGCGAATGGTTCAATGTGGGAAAAGATCTTTTTTGACTATATTGTTGTATTTTAAGTATTTATAATGTAATGCTTTCGTCTGAAAATAGTCATTCGCCCGAAGGTGCTTGCCGTTGGTAATTCTCAATTTGCTATTTTTGCCCCGTTTTAAAAAGAAAGTATGAAAAACACGCCTTTTACTGAGAAACACATTGCGCTGGGTGCCAAGATGGCTCCTTTTGCGGGTTACAACATGCCTATTTCCTACACAGGTATCAACGATGAGCACCAGGCGGTGCGTACAAATGCCGGTGTGTTTGATGTAAGCCACATGGGTGAATTTATGCTAAAAGGCGAAAACGCCCTGGACCTGATTCAGCGTGTTACCAGCAACGATGCCTCCAAACTTACTGCCGGTAAAGCCCAGTACAGCTGCCTCCCTAATAACGAAGGCGGTATTGTAGACGACCTCCTGGTATACTGCATTGAAGAAAACAAGGTATACATGCTGGTGGTAAATGCCAGCAATATTGAAAAAGACTGGAACTGGATCAGCGCACACAACACCCAGGGAGTGGAAATGCACAATATTTCCGACAAAACCTGTTTGCTGGCTATCCAGGGACCCAATGCCACCAGTATGCTGCAGCCGCTCACGGAGGTAGATCTGGTGAATATGAAATACTACACTTTCGCCAAAGGCACCTTTGCAGGTGTACCTAATGTACTGATCAGTGCAACTGGTTATACCGGTGCCGGTGGCATAGAAATATATTTTGAAGATAAAGATGGTGCAGCGGATAAGATCTGGGATGCGCTCTTCGCGACAGGTGGTCCTAAAGGCCTGAAGCCGATCGGTTTAGGCGCAAGAGACACGCTTCGCCTGGAAATGGGCTTCTGTTTGTACGGGAATGATATCGATGATACTACTTCCCCGATGGAAGCTGGTTTGGGCTGGATCACCAAATTCACCAAGCCATTTACTTCCAGCGAAATATTTGCAAAACAGAAAGCAGAAGGGGTGACAAAGAAACTGGTTGGTTTTGAGATGGTGGACAAGGGTATTCCGCGCCACGATTACGAAATCAAAGATGCAGCCGGTAATGTGATCGGCAAGGTAACCTCCGGTACACAGTCGCCTTCCCTCCAGAAAGCGGTGGGCCTGGGCTATGTACAAACAGCTTTTGCTGCACAGGATACCGAAATCTTTATTGTGGTAAGGGATAAGTCGTTAAAAGCAAAAGTGGTAAAAGTACCTTTCCTGGGCTAGGAATAGCCGGGTAAAGTTGTTAATTTCGTTGATAGTGCCGGCTGGGAAGCATCCCGGGGGATCCCTGGAAAGCTTTGCGGCAGGCACTTTTCCGTGATTTTAATATTTATTGCCATATCTATGCCTACTATCCACTTAACTACCGTTATCTATGCCCCTCTGGAGCGGGTCTTTGACCTGAGCAGGAGCATTACACTGCACAAAAAAAGCATGCATCGCCGGCAGGAAGAAGCGATAAAAGGCCGTACCAACGGCCTGATATCATACAATGAAACTGTCACCTGGCGGGCAAAGCACCTGGGAAAAGTCAGGGAGCTGACATCAAAAATCACCGCTATGCAGCGACCGGAATCCTTTACGGATGAGATGATACAGGGCGATTTTACCCACCTGCATCATCAGCATTTTTTCAAATCCATAGATAACGGAACGGTGATGATAGACATGATGGATTTTGGTACGCCTTATGGCTGGTTCGGAAAGGTATTCGAGCGCTTCTATCTCCGAAAATATATGATCCGGCTCCTGCAGGAAAGGAACGATATCATTAAGGATTATGCAGAGAGTGAGAAATGGAGGGTGATCCTTGATTAAAGAAAAAGTAATGGCATGACAGACAACAACAAACCCAGCCTGGAAGTATGTTTATCTCCGGCGTTGTTACATTTATTTGATGTAAAAAGCAGTATTGTAGTTATCATCGACGTACTCCGTGCTACGTCTACAATTTGCACCGCCTTGTACAACGGTGCTTCCCGGGTGATACCGGTTGCCAGTGTGGAAGAATGTGTGAACATCGGCAAAGCTGTAGGCGGGATCACTGCCGGAGAAAGGGATGGCAAAATAGCGGATGGACTGGTACATGGCAACTCCCCTTTTGAATATCCCAGGGAGTTTATCGAAAACAAGACACTGGTGCTGACTACGACCAACGGCACCAAACTATTGCACATGGCAAAGGATGCCATACAAATCGTTACGGGTTCTTTTCCCAATATCAGTGCTGTTTGCGATTACCTGATTGCACAGCAGCAGCCCGTGATTCTGGGCTGTGCTGCCTGGAAAGACCGCACAAATATGGAAGATACATTGTTTGCCGGTGCTGTGGTAAGCCGTATCAAGGAGCATTTCAACGTGAACTGCGACTCGGCGATAGCTGCGGCAACATTATATGATGCGGCTAAACACGATATTTATACATTCATGAAACAGGCCTCTCACTACCAGCGTTTATCGAAGTATGGCCTTGAGAAAGATATCCATTATTGCCTGACACCGGATGGCGCTAACGTGCTGCCCATATTCAGGAATGGAGAACTGGTAGCCGAAGGCGTATAAAGCTGTTATTATGACGCACTTCCTCTGCACTACCTGCGGGGTGCAATATGATGCCACCACTGAGGTGCCGGCAGGTTGTCCGATTTGTGAAGACGACCGCCAGTACGTAAACCCTAATGGACAAAGCTGGACAACCCTGGAACAGCTGAAAAAAACGCACCGGAATATCATAGAACTGGTGGCACCAGGGCTTTACGCCATTTACACCACACCGGAATTTGCAATCGGGCAGCGGGCTCATTTACTGGTTACCCCATCGGGGAATATCCTCTGGGATTGTGTGGCTAACCTCGACGCCTCTACGATAAACCTGATCAACCATCTCGGCGGAATAAAGGCTATCGCTATTTCGCATCCACATTATTTTTCCACCATCGTAGCATGGAGCCACGCTTTCGGCAAGGTGCCGGTGTATGTACACCAGCTGGACGCATCGTGGCTGCAACACCATGATGAAGTGATTCATTTGTGGAATGGCCAGGAGTTGCCTCTTTGGGATAGCATAAAACTCGTACTCTGTGGCGGGCATTTCCCTGGTGGAAATGTGCTGTATACCCCGGAAGGTAAAGGGATGCTGCTGGTGGGAGATGTGATCCAGGTATCATCCGACCGGAAAACAGTATCGATCATGTACAGTTATCCAAACAACATCCCATTGCCGGCCAGCGAGATTGACCAGGTACACGCTGCATTAAAACCATTGCAGTATGATGCGATGTATGGCGCTTTTGGAAAATATATCCGCACCGGTGCGCGTGAGGCGGTAGATTTTTCTCTGGAAAGATATAAAGCGCACATTCGGTAAATGATTGATAAACAATCGTCTATGGGTGGTGGAAAATAAGTTGAAGCATCACCGCAGTTGGCCTGGCTGCAGGAACCGCGGTTAATGACTTGTTAACCGGTTTGCCGCGGGTTATTAGAAATTTTCTGCTTACTTTTGTGGATTGCCTTTTTATCAGCTTGATGTTTTTTTAACCCTTTTTTGCTGATAAGGAAAAGCAGGCAATAACGTTTAGTATGTCGCTGCCCCATTTGCTAAAATATGTTTACAACAACGGCACTGATGAAGTGATCCGCAGGGGGAAGCGTATATTTTCCACCGGGGGTGTTGAACTGATTGAGGCAGACCCGGTATTGAAAACAGCGACCTTCCGCGTAAAGAGCGACACACATGCCAATTATTACCGTGTTTCCATCAATAAGTATGGAGAAACCAGCGGTATGTCGATCCGCTGCCAGTGCCCATATAACCTCGGGGATATATGCCGGCACGAAGCTGCTGCCTTGTTCCAGCTCCAGGAAATGCTGGATAAAAACCAGTTTGAAAGTTTCGACTCTCAGTTCGACCAGCAGCATACGCTGGTGAAAATGAAGTCTATCGATATTAAAACCATCAAGCTGCTCACCTCCGCTTCTATCCTGGCCCAGGCTGAGGAAATAGCTAAAAAGTCGCCGGCAAAAATCAACGCTGCCAAAGATGAAAAAGTGGAAGCAGTGCTTACGTTGGATGGTAAAGAGTTTCCGCTGATCATACAACGGAATGAGGAACGTTTTTTTGATACACATTGCACCTGCGATGAAACGGAGCATGCCCTTTGTGTGCATAAAGCCGCGTTGTTCCTGCAGCTGCTGCAAAAGAACGGACCATTTTATTTCGATACCCTTCGCAACTGGGACAAGGAAAAAAATAAGTTGTTATCGTTATATGGTTATTCCCTGACGGACGACCTCGATGGAAAGTTTGCCTTTTCCTATATGGATGGCAAGCCATTCCTGCGGGTGCTGGACCCCTCCATCAAAAGAGTGGATGGTGCTGCTTCCAGCCGTCAGCAGGTAACCGCTACTCCTCCGCCGGAGGAAACCCTTACCATCAGCCAGCGGCTGGCAGCGGTGTTCAATGCCAACGAAACCCTTTATCCTTATTTTAAAATAGACCTGGTAAGCGGCGAAGTGAATGAGGAGCAAACCGCTTTTGTATCACTGGCCAGCAAACTGGATCTTTCTAAATACATCGACTTTTACCAGTACAAAGAGAAAGACCGGGAACTGATTGCACCTGTACGCAAACTGCAGGGGAATGAAGTGAGCAAGTTCCTGAGTAAGAACTCGCCTTTTGCCGGTATCTGGGAGAATATTACGCATGAAAATGCGGAAGAACTGCCTACCGAAACGAAAGAGCTGATGCTGGAATACCTGCATCCAAAGCTGGCAAAACTATTCCCGCAACTGGCCGAACACGGGCTGGTATTTGAACTGCCCGACCGGCAGGCCTTCAAGACTAAGAACTTACAGCTGCTGCGGATTGGTGCAGAACGACTGAAACTGATCATCAAAACACATACTGGTGATACACATGTGGAGATCAGCTGTTTTGTTTCCATCGAAGGAGAGGAAGTGAATGTAGCGAACAACCAGTGGGGCAGCCCCCTGCTGTTCCTTTACAAACAGGTGATCTATCTGTTTGAAAGTCCGCAGGATGCCCTGCATGTGGAGCTCTTCCGGCAAAATGGTCAACTCCGCATTCCAAATAACGAATGGCCGGTATACCTGAAAGATTACCTGCTGCCGCTAAGCCGTCAGTATGATATTCAGTTCGATAAAGGCCTGCTTGCAGAAGTAAAGGATACGTTACCCGAGCCGAGGGTGTTCCTCAAAGAGCTGGGCGAAACATTTATCATTCAGCCGGGATTTGCCTACAGAGGCCAGGAAGTGGAATGGAACGATGAGAGCAGGATTACGGTGCAGGAAGGCAACAAGGTAATGATCATCCATCGGAACAAAGAGGAAGAAGAGGCGTTTGTAAATAAGTTACGTACCCTGCATACGAATTTCGCGCAGCATGATAACCACAACTATTTTTATCTGCGTGCGAAGGATGCACTGAAGAATAACTGGTTTTTCCTGTTCTTTGATGCCCTGAAGGAAATGAATGTGAGGGTATTCGGTTTCGATTCCCTGCGGAATTTCAAATTCAGTTCGCATAAACCAGTCACTAATCTGCAAATCAGTTCCGGCATCGACTGGTTTGATGCGCAGATTGAAGTATTGTACGGCGATCAGAAAGTAAGTATCAAGGATATCAAGAGTGCGCTGGCCAACAAGCAAAACTACGTACAGCTGGCCGATGGCTCGCTGGGCCTGTTGCCGGAAGAATGGCTGCGCAAGTATTCGCTCCTGTTCAAGGTAGGAGAAGAAAAAGACAAAGGGCTGAAGCTCAGCAAATACAACTTCAGCGTTATCGATGAATTATATGAGTTCATTGACGACGAAGCCGTTGTGCTGGAGCTGGAGCAAAAACGCCGCAAGTTGCTGCAGTTCGATGAAATCCGCAATATTGCCCTCCCGAATAACCTGCAAGCCACTCTGCGCCCTTACCAGGAAAGCGGTTTCCAGTGGCTCAACTACCTCGATGATATTAAGTGGGGCGGTATCCTGGCAGATGATATGGGTTTGGGTAAAACCATTCAGGCCCTGACCTTCCTGCAGTATTATAAAAATAAAAATGCAGATAGGACCCTGGCATTGATCGTTTGTCCGACTACACTGATCTATAACTGGGAGAACGAAATAAAGAAATTCACACCCGATATCCGGCATCATATCCATCATGGCCCTGCCAGGCTCAAGGCCTCAGAAGAGCTGATGAAATACGATGCTATTATCACTACGTATGGTACCCTGCGCAGCGATATACAGCTGTTGATGAAACTGGATTTCGACTACGTGATCCTGGATGAATCCCAGGCGATCAAGAATCCGCAGTCGAAGGTGACCAAGGCTGCGCAGCTGCTGCAAACAAAGAACAGGCTGGCGCTGAGTGGTACGCCGATGCAGAATAACACGTTCGACATCTACGCACAGATGAACTTCCTGAACCCGGGAATGCTGGGCAGTGTCGACTTTTTCCGCAACGAGTTTGCCACGCCTATCGATAAATTCCAGGACGAGGAAAGGAAGGAGCATTTACGTAAGCTGATCTATCCGTTTATCCTGCGCCGTACCAAGGAACAGGTGGCGAAAGATCTGCCGGAAAAAATAGAAACCGTCATTTTCTGTGAAATGGATGCAGAGCAGCGGCATATCTATGATGCTTACCGTAATACCTATCGTTCAAAAATATTGGGCGTGATCGAAGATCAGGGTATGGAACGGTCGCAGCTAACCATCCTGCAGGGATTGATGAAACTCCGCCAGATCTGCGACTCCCCTGCTATCCTGAATGATACGGAGCAGTACCCGAACCACTCCGTGAAACTGCATGAGCTGACCCGTGAGATCACTGAGAATATCGGCAACCACAAGGTGCTGATTTTCTCTCAGTTCCTGGGTATGCTGGGCCTTATCCGCGACCGGATGCAGCATCTGAAGATTCCTTACGAATACTTCGATGGAAGCACTTCTACCGTTGAGCGTGAGAAGGCGATACAGAACTTCCAGAATAATGATGAATGCCGCGTATTCCTTATCTCCCTGAAAGCGGGCGGTGTGGGTCTGAACCTGACGGCGGCCGATTATGTATATATCGTTGATCCCTGGTGGAACCCGGCGGTAGAACAACAGGCCATCGACCGGACCCATCGTATTGGTCAGACGAAGAATATTTTCGCCTACCGGATGATTTGTAAGGATACGGTGGAGGAGAAAATATTGCAATTACAGGAAAGGAAGAAATCGCTCGTGAAGGAGATTATTTCCGACGATAGCGGATTTGTGAAGAAGCTGACGAAAGAAGATGTGTTGTATTTGTTTAGTTAGCCTTTAGCTTTTATTGAGCGAAGCCCTGCCGGAGTTTATCGAATAAATTCAGGCAGGGTTTCTTGTTTTTAGACATCGCCTTAATCCGGATGCTTTTCACCTTTTGAAACCACCCTACCATTTTTGCATGGTCAGAGCAGACTGTCCCGTTTTAACATCTCCCGAAAAAATAATTTAAGTTATTTATTTACAATTGGTTATGTGTTGTTTTCCCCTGGATCTCTTATACTGGCACTCCGCTGGCTCTGCTGTCTTTGTATCAAACAACAAATCCGTATGTTACCAGACTCGAAAATCTCCCAGTTAATCAGTTTGCAGATTCCGGGATTCACATTTACCGGAGAACAGCTTCCTAAAAATCCGATCAGTAAAGTGATACACACTTTTGCGGATTATACCGGCCGGATGATCCGGAACGAACAATTACAGGAAGTGAAACGTTGTTTTACTGTGGCCGGAGTACTGTATCATAATGGAAGCAGTGTATTGCGTAATGCCATTGAAAGTGCTTTCCTGTATACGTTGTCTCCCCTGCTTTGTGGCAAGCATAAGGAATTACTACCGTTATCCCTGAGAAATATCAGAATACAACATTTACAAACTATAGCGCTTTAAATTTTCTTTTATGATGACAATTTTGATGGTACTTGCCGGCCTTGCCTGCTTTGCTTTATTCTTCAAATCCGTAGACTATTTCGAAAAGATCTGACACTAAATTTAACTCATATGATGAACGCATTATTTATTCTATCTCTTTTCGTTTTCGGCTACATGATATATGTACTGTTAAAACCTGAGAAGTTCTGAACAGGCCTATACGCTAAGCTTATTTAACTGACTATAAAAATGACAACAGAAATTCTCGGCGTCATTGCCACCTACGGTATCACGCTGTTACTTGCCTGGCCCCTTGCGAGGTACATTGTAAAAGTATTCAGGGGCGACCGGACCTGGTCCGATTTTATGTCGCCCGTAGAGCGTCTCTTCTTTAAAATTTCAGGCATTGATCCTAAAGAGGAAATGGACTGGAAACAGCACATGAAAGCGCTGCTCACTATTAACCTGGTTTGGTTCGTTTATGCATTCTTTGTCCTGATGTTCCAGGATAAGTTGCCATTGAACCCTGATGGAAATCCAGGGCAATCAGCAGATCTGGCGTTTAACACCGCCATCAGTTTCGTTGTAAACTGTAACCTGCAGCATTATGCCGGAGAAACAGGCGTAACGTATTTTACACAGTTATTTGTACTGGCTTTCCTGCAATTTGTAAGCGCTGCCACAGGTATTGCCGCGTTGATCGTTGTGTTCAAAGCGATGAAGGAAAAAACCACTACGAAGCTGGGTAACTTCTGGGATATTTTCCTGAAAACCATTACCCGTATTTTATTACCACTGAGCGTGGTGATAGGGTTGATTTTTATATTCAATGGTATGCCCGCCAGCTACGCCGGTAAGGATACTGTTATTACCATGCAGGGTGATACCGTGAATGTTTCCCGTGGCCCTGCAGCCGGCTTTGTGGCTATCAAGCACCTGGGAACCAATGGAGGAGGCTTCTTTGGGGCCAACTCTGCACATCCGTTGGAAAACCCCAACTATGTTACCTGGATGACAGAAATGGTAGCACAGGTAGTTATTCCGATTGCGATGGTATTTGCGCTGGGTATGTTTATACAGAAGCGGAAATTTGCCAACGTCATATTCGGGATCATGACCATAGGTATGTTATGTTTATTGATCCCTTCTATACAACAGGAAGTAGCGGGGAACCCGCGCATTGCCCAAATGGGTATACAACAGGCTACCGGGGCCATGGAAGGTAAGGAAGTGCGTTTCGGCGCAGCCGCTACAGGTTACTGGAGTACAGTGACTACTATTATATCCACCGGGTCGATATGTGGCTGGCACGATAGTACCATGCCGCTCACCGGTATGATGCAGCTACTGGGTATGATGCTGAACTGCTTCTACGGTGGTTGCGGGGTAGGTATCCTTAACTATTACATCTTCATTATCATCGCTGTATTTATATCGGGGCTCATGGTCGGCCGCACGCCTGAATTCATGGGGCATAAGCTGGAAGCCCGGGAAGTGAAGATAGCGGCGCTGATTACGCTGTTGTCGCCTTTCCTGATCCTGGCCGGTACAGCCTTGTCGTCCTGGGTAGTGGCCCATCACCCGGATATGGACTGGGCTATGAAGCCTTCTGCATGGCTGAACAACCCGAGTTATCATGGGTTCTCTGAGATGCTGTATGAGTATACCTCTTCCAATGCGAACAACGGATCTGGTTTCGAAGGACTGGGAGATGGTAATATTTTCTGGAATGTGACCACCGGTTTCGTACTGATACTGGGCAGGTTCCTGCCGATCATCGGGTCAGTGGCTATTGCCGGACTGATGGCATCCAAGAAATATATACCTGAATCTGCCGGTACGCTGAGAACAGATTCACTGACATTCGGTGCTATGACCTTTGCAGTGATCATTATACTTACTGCGTTGTCTTATTTCCCTGCATTGGCGCTGGGCCCCATCGCAGAGTATTTTTCCCTGTAAATTTTTAATGACTGACTACCATGAAGCATGATAATAAATTGTTTCCGAGAGACCTGGTGATGGAAAGCCTGAAACAGTCGTTCGTGAAACTGAATCCGAAACTGATGATCAAAAACCCGGTGATGTTCACCGTGGAAATAGGCACCGCCGTAATGTTGCTGGTAGCGTTATATGCGCTGTTCACCGGCAACAGGGATCAGGGCAGTGCAACATATAATATAGCCGTATTCGTTATACTTTTCCTCACTGTGCTGTTTGCCAACTTCGCAGAAGCGATCGCGGAGGCACGTGGTAAAGCGCAGGCGGAGAGTCTTCGTAAAACGAGAGAAGAAACTCCTGCCAAGAAAATAGAACTGATCGGAGAGATCTTCACCAACGAAATCAAGATCGTATCCTCTTCTTCCCTTCGTAAGGGCGATATCTTCGTCTGCGACCCGGGCGATATTATCCCGGCCGATGGAGAAATTGTAGAAGGCCTGGCGAGCATCGACGAATCAGCCATCACCGGTGAAAGTGCGCCGGTAATCAGAGAGGCTGGCGGCGATAAATCCAGCGTGGTGGGCGGAACCAAGGTTTTATCCGATCATATCAAAGTAAAAGTGACCACTGAACCGGGAGAATCTTTCCTGGATAAAATGATCGCCCTCGTAGAAGGCGCCAGCCGGCAGAAAACACCGAATGAAATTGCGCTGACGATCCTGTTAGCCAGCTTTACGATCGTGTTCATTATTGTGTGTGTGACGCTGAAACCTTTTGCGGACTATGCACAGACACCAATTACGATTGCGGCCTTCATTTCCCTGTTTGTATGCCTCATCCCTACTACCATTGGCGGGCTGTTATCAGCCATCGGGATCGCGGGTATGGACCGTGCACTGCGTGCCAACGTGATCACCAAATCAGGTAAGGCCGTGGAAACAGCAGGCGACATCGACGTACTGTTACTGGATAAAACCGGTACCATTACCATCGGTAACCGTAAGGCCACTAACTTTTATGCCACCAACGGCATTTCCCAGGAAGAGTTCATCCGCCTTTGCGCACTCAGCTCTTTATCCGACGAAACACCGGAAGGTAAATCCATTGTGGAGCTGGCCGGAAAAGAGGTGGTGAACAAACTGTCTGTAAGTGGTGCGAGCCTGGTGAAATTTACCGCCGAAACACGCAGCAGTGGAATCGACCTGCCGGATGGTAACCGCATTCGCAAAGGGGCTTATGATGCCATCAGAAGACTGACAGAGAAAGAAGGATTCAACTTCCCGGATGAAACAAAAGCCAGAGTAGAATCTATTTCCAAAGATGGTGGAACTCCCCTTGTAGTGGCGCTTAACAGTAAAGTACAGGGCGTAATAGAATTACAGGATATCATCAAACCCGGTATCAGCGAGCGTTTCGACCGTCTGCGCAGAATGGGAGTTAAAACAGTGATGGTAACAGGTGATAACCCGCTTACTGCCAAATACATTGCCACCAAAGCAGGTGTGGATGATTTTATCGCCGAAGCAAAACCGGAAGATAAAATGAGCTATATCCGTAAAGAGCAGAACGAGGGCCGCCTTGTAGCGATGATGGGCGATGGTACCAACGATGCACCGGCGCTGGCACAGGCCGATGTTGGAGTAGCGATGAACAGTGGTACCCAGGCTGCAAAAGAAGCCGGTAACATGGTGGACCTGGATAACGATCCTACTAAGCTGATTGAAATCGTGGAAATCGGAAAACAATTGCTGATGACCCGTGGTACCCTCACTACGTTTTCCATTGCCAACGACGTAGCCAAATACTTTGCTATCGTACCTGCCTTGTTCGTGGCCTCTATCCCGGCGTTGCAGGGAATCAATATCATGAAACTGCATAGCCCGGAATCGGCTATCCTGAGCGCGGTGATCTTCAACGCCATCATCATTCCGATGTTGATACCGCTGGCATTGCGCGGGGTGGCTTACAAACCGATCGGCGCCAGCGCACTGCTTCGCCGGAACCTGCTGATATATGGCGTAGGTGGTATTATAGCGCCTTTCATCGGTATCAAGATCATTGATATGCTGATAGCATTGTTCATGTAATTCTTCTAAACAGATTTTTAAAATTATAGAGAGATGAAAAAATATCTTTGGCCTTCCGTAAAACTCACCCTGCTGCTGATTGTACTGCTGGGCGGTTTATATCCCCTGTTCCTGGCGGGTATCGCCAAAATGGCTCCGGGTAAGGGCGACGGCATCAAAGTGATGCATAACGGAAGAGTAGTAGGATATGAAAATATTGCCCAGAAATTTACTGACGATAAATACTTCCAGCCCCGCCCTTCCACTGTAGATTATAATGCAGCCGGTTCCGGCGGATCCAACAAATCGGCCGGTAACCCCGAGTACCTGAAATCTGTGGAACAGCGCATCGATACCTTCCTCGTGCATAACCCGGATGTAAAAAAAGCCGATATACCAGCGGAGCTGGTTACGGCTTCCGCCAGCGGTCTTGACCCGGATCTGACCCCTGCTGCAGCATATGTGCAGGTGCCAAGAGTGGCCAAAGCCAGAGGAATAGCTGCTGATAAACTGAAACAGCTGATTGATGCCAATACCCAAAAACCAGTGCTCGGTATTTTGGGCGTAGCAAAGGTTAATGTGTTAAAATTGAACATAGCGCTGGACGATCAGAAGTAAGAAGGCGCTGTCCGTTTATTCCTTTAACCTGTGAACATCCTATGAGAACGCTCTCCACTGGTGGTCTGTACACCGGATCACCAGTGATTATCACATTGAGCCTATATTAAAGTCAACTTAACATGAAGAAAATTTTATTACTGGCAGGAGCCCTGGCAGCTGCTATTACCATGTTTGCCCAGGAAGCTCCTCAACAGGACAAAGACAAAGAGAAAGGAAAGATCACTTTTTCAGGTTATGCGGAAGCTTATTACAGCTATGATTTCAACAATCCCGCAAATCACACCAAACCGGGGTTCCTGTACAATTTCAACAGGCACAACGAATTAAACCTGAACCTGGGAATGGTGAAGGCCAATTACACATCGGACCGGGTTAGAGCCAATGTTGGCCTGATGACCGGTACCTACGCCCAGTATAACCTGGCGGCAGAACCGGGGATCTTTCAGTATGTATACGAAGCCAACGTTGGCATACGGGTTGGAAAGAACGTTTGGATAGATGCAGGTGTCATGCCTTCCCACATCGGTTTTGAGAGCGCTATCGGGAAGGATTGCTATACCCTGACCCGCAGCATACTGGGAGAAAATTCGCCTTACTATGAAACCGGCGCCAAAGTAACGTGGACGCCTAACGACAAATGGTCGTTTGCCATTATGTACCTCAACGGATGGCAGCGGATCAAAAAAGTGGATGGTAACCAGACACCTTCCTTCGGCAGTCAGATCACCTTTAAGCCGTCTGATAAAATACTGCTGAACTGGAGCACCTATGTCGGAAATGACCTGCCGGATAGTGTGCGTGAGATGCGCTACTTTAACAATGTTTATGGTACCTTTAACATAACAGATAAATTCAGTTTAATAGCAGGATTTGACTATGGGCTGCAACAGAAAGCAAAAGGTTCTTCTGATTTGAACAGCTGGTATAGCCCGGTTGTTATAGCGAGATATGCCTTTACCGGCAAATTCGCGATGGCGGGCCGTGTGGAGCACTACAACGACCGGCATGGTGTAGTCATCAGCACGGGTACACCGGATGGATTCCAGACAACAGGATATTCCCTGAACCTTGATTTTACACCCGTAGATCATGTTATGTTCAGGCTGGAAGGCAGAACATTCAGCGGAAAGGATAAAACATTTATGAAGGGTACAGAAATGAAAAATACCAATACAGCTATTACTGCGTCACTGGCAGTATGGTTCTAAGTTTAGTCTGATGACAGATAAAGAACAATCCGTACAGCATTTCCTTAACCTGGCCAACCGCGCCGGCAGGGGTAAATTCAAGATATACATCGGCATGAGTGCCGGTGTGGGTAAAACCTACAGGATGCTCCAGGAGGCGCATGCCATGTTAAGGAATGGAGTCAATATTCAGATAGGATATATTGAAACACATGGGCGTGCCGAAACGCACGCCCTGCTGGAAGGACTGCCGCAGATCCCACGGCGGCAGGTATTCTACAAGGGTAAGATGCTGGAGGAAATGGATCTTTCCACTATCCTGCTACTGTCGCCGGAATGGGTGGTAGTAGATGAGCTGGCGCACAGCAATATCCCCGGATCTAAGAATGAAAAACGCTGGCAGGATGTAGTAGACATACTGAATGCCGGCATCAATGTGTTGTCGGCCGTAAATATTCAGCACATTGAAAGTATCAACCAGGAGGTGAAATCCATTACTGGTGTGGAAGTGCAGGAACGTATCCCCGACCTGGTATTGCAGATGGCGGATGAAGTAGTGAACATCGACCTTACGGCCGACGAGTTGATCACAAGGTTGAAAGAAGGGAAAATCTATGACCGTTCCAAAGTGGAGAGTGCGCTGAACAATTTTTTCCAGGCCGAAAAGATTCTGCAGCTGAGAGAGCTGGCGTTGAAAGAAGTAACTACGCAGGTAGAAAGAAAGGTGGAAACCGAGATACCGCGTAACCTGCAAATGAGGCATGAGAGTTTTCTTGCCTGCATATCATCGAACGATGAAGTGGCGCGGAAGGTGATCCGAAAAACAGCCAGGCTGGCGGCTTATTATCATGCGGAATGGTATGTGCTATACGTACAAACCCCCAGGGAAAGCGCAGATAAGATACAGCTGGCTTCCCAGCGTCATCTGATCAACAACCTGAAACTTGCAACAGAACTGGGAGCGGAAGTGGTGCAGGAACATAGTGCGAAAGTATCGGAAACGATCATCCGGGTGGCACTCGATAAAAGGGTAACCACTATATGCATGGGCAAACCACATATCAATCTTTTCCGCATCATTCTGCGAACGAACCTGTTTAATCAGCTGCTGAAAACGCTTTCTACCAACGACATTGACATTATCATATTATCATGAGCAAATTCAGACTGAAAACGAAAATTACGCTGGGCGTGTTGTTTCTCTACATCATGCTATTGGTGGTAAGTATACTGGGATATTATTACCTGAACCGTCTGAATGAGAAAGCCAAGTTTATATTAAAAGACAACTACGAATCGCTCGAGTATTCGAAAAACATGCTGGTAGCCCTGGAAGATCTGCCGCAGCATCGTGCCCAGGCCATGCAGTTGTTTTCTACTAATCTGAAGAAACAAGAGGCGAATGTAACAGAGCGTGGAGAGAAAAGGGCAACGGAAGAAGTAGCCCGCATTTTTGAATTGATGCGAAAGGATTCCACAGCCGATATCAGCGCTATTAAGAAGAGCATTTATACTATCATGGACCTCAATATGGCGGCCATTGTAGGGAAGAATGAAAAGGTAAAGAAGACAGCCGATAATGCACTGCTCTATATCGCGATCATCAGCGGGGTTTGTTTCCTGTTGGGATTTACATTCGTTTATAATTTCCCCGGATATATTGCGAGCCCCATTGATGCGCTCACTGAAGCCATAAAAGACATTGCCAACAAGCAATACAGTAAACGGTTGTTTTTTAAGTCGGGCGACGAGTTCGGAGATCTGGCCACTGCCTTTAATACGATGGCCCAGCGCCTCGATGAATACGAGCATAGTAACCTGGCCAGAATTGTATTTGAGAAGCAGCGTGCAGAAGCGGTGATCAGCAGTCTGAAAGATGCTACCATCGGTTTCGATACCAACAACGTCATTCTGTTTGTTAACCAGCCTGCGCTGCAGTTACTCAGTATGCAGGAAAAAGATCTGATAGGCCAGCCTGCTGCAGAAATAGCCAAGCGGAATGATCTGTTACGTTACCTGGTGAGCAATCAGGAGAATGCGCCGCTGAAGATAGTGGTGGACGGGAAAGAGTGTTTTTTTACAAGGGAAACAACAGATATCCAGTACGAACATAAGCGTATAGGCTATGTCGTTATTCTCCGGAATATCACTTCATTTAAAGAGCAGGATATCGCCAAGACACATTTTATCGCCACTATTTCGCACGAGTTGAAGACTCCCCTGGCGGCATCTGATTTCAGCATCAAGTTGTTGGAAGATGATAGAACCGGTACGCTGAATAAGGAGCAAACGGAGCTGGTAGATAGTCTGAAGCAGGATAACCGGCGAATGATAAAGATCGTAAGTGAACTGCTGGACCTGTCGCAGGTAGAAAGCGGCAATATACAGCTGCAGCCGCAGCCTGTAACACCGCTGAATATCATTCAGTATGCGATGGATACGGTGCAAAAACAGGCTGCACAGAAAGAAATCACTATCCGCACTAATGTGCCCGACACGCTTCCCCGGGTGCTGGCTGATGTGGAGAAAACAGCCTGGGTACTTGTAAACCTGCTGACCAATGCGATCCGGTATTCAGGTAAGGGCGCGGTGATAGATCTGAGTGTTTCAGATATGGGTACAGAAATGATGTCTTTTGTGGTACAGGATTATGGCAAAGGGGTACCAGAGGCTTTCCGTAATAAAATCTTTGAACGATTTTTCCAGGTGCCGGGGGCAAAGGGTAATCAGGGCAGCGGGCTTGGGCTGGCCATTTCCAAGGAATTTATTGAAGCGCAGGGAGGTATCATTGGCGTAGAAAGTGAAGAAGGTAAAGGCAGTCGTTTCTTCTTCACCCTGCCGGAGGCGTAACACCATTATCGGCAATATGTTCCCGGATCAGATGTACATGCCGGTAGTAAATGCCGGATATTTCCTGTAGTCTCGATGGAATACTGCCGAGGTTTTCTTCCAGTCTTGCGTCCCGCTCTACAGTATAAGCAATTTCAGATGCCTGGGGCATACCGGCAATGTTCAGGTTGAATTTCATCTGGTGGGCCAGCATATAAAGCGGCTGCCATTTTTGTTCCGTTACCAGCTGGTTCATTTCAGCAAATTTCAGCGGAATACTTTCCATCAGCTCTTCGAGCAGGATTTTTACATGTTCCCGATCGCCCGACATCATTTTATATACAGTGGCGAAATTGAGGGCCGTTGCAGGTATTGCGGCTGGTTCTTTCTCTGTAGCATCAGGGATTTGTTCTCCCATCTCCTTCAGTATTTTATAAAAAAGATCACCGCGTTCGAAAGGTTTGGAGATATAGTTATTCATGCCGGCTTCCAGGCAGCGTTCTTTTTCGCCCTTGAGGGCAGAAGCGGTCATAGCGATGATGGGGGTACGGATACCTTTTTCGCGAATAGCCCGGGTGGTTTGGTAGCCATCCATTCCGGGCATTTGTATATCCATGATGATACAATCGTAAAATTTGTAGTCGACCATTTCCAGCGCTGACTTACCGCTGTTTACCACGTCGGTTCTTGCGCCGGCGTTGCGGAGGGTGTGGAATACCACCTGCTGGTTAATATCGTTGTCTTCCACTACCAGTATTGTTTTCCCTGTCAGAGGGGTATTGGCATACAGCAGATGATCTTTATCTTCTTTCTCGTTCATTATATCGGTATTAAGGGCAAACGGCAACTCAAAATAGAAAGTAGCACCTTCTCCAAGATTGCTCCTGACGGTTATAAAGCCCTTTTGCAATTGAATCAGTTCTCTGGCAATCGCCAGCCCAAGGCCGGTTCCGCCGAATTTCCGGGTATTGTCGGCATGTGTCTGGGAGAAGCTCTTGAAAATATGCTCATGTTGTTCAGGAGCAATACCGATGCCAGTATCTTTTATTTCGAAACCAATTCTCAGGGGAGCGCCGTTATGGGTTTCTTTTGCCAGGAATACTTTTACAGTAATAGCTCCTTCCGTAGTGAATTTGATGGCATTTTCGACGAGATTGGTAATGATCTGATTCAGGCGAACTTCGTCGCCGGAAAGCCAGGCTGGTATGGCCGGATCAGCAAGATCGATAAAAGCCAGTCCCTTTTGCTGCGCCTGTATACGGAGGGGAAACAGTGCGTTGTCGATGACTCCGAAGAGATTGAATGGTTCATGGAGCAGCTGCAGTTTGCCGGCTTTTATCTTGGAGAAATCCAATATTTCATTGATGATGACCAGCAGCCGGTTGGCGGAAGTTTTAATAGCGGTCGTATATTCCAGCTGGATGGGCGTAAGCTGGCTTTGCTGGGTTAGCAGGTTAGTCATGCCAATGATACCATTCATGGGCGTACGGATTTCGTGACTCATATTGGCCAGGAACATTTCCTGGGCGTTTACGGCTTCCTGCGCCATATCGTTGGCCTTTTCCATGGCGGTGATATAATCGGCTTTTTCTGTGAAGTCCTGCCCGATGCTGCAAATGCCGATCATATCTCCATAAGGATTGCGCAGCGGGAATTTGGTGATCAGGAAATGATATCGCTTGTTGTTGACGGTGAAGTTTTCTTCCCACTTAATCCGGTTTCCGTTGGTCATTATTTCCGCATCGTAGCTGCCGTACCGGCTTACCCAGTCGTAGGACAATTCTGCATCCGTTCTGCCGATGATATCTTTTTTAGCCACCTGATGCATCTCCACGAAGCGATTGTTGACCAGCAGATACTTACCGGTCATATCTTTTATGAACATCATGGATGGCATGTTTTCGAGGATAGCGTCGAGGCGTTTTTGGAGGTAGGCGCTCTGGTCTTCACTTCTCTTTTCCTTATCGATATCCCTTACCACGCATTGGAATTCCTTTACTCTCCCATCCTCGCCGTAAACGAGGGATGCCAGCTGTTCCACCCATTTCCTGGTGCCGGATTTGGTGATGATCTCAAATTCCTGGAAGGTATAGTCGTCGCCCGTCTTTACCTGGTCCATATAAAAAATGGCGAGCCGTTTCCAGGTTTCGTGGTCGAGGAAAATGGAATAGTGTTTACCTACCAGTTCGGTATGTGTATAGCCGGTCATATCGGCGGCCCGTTTGCTCATGTAGGTAAAGGTGCCATCAACACTGGATTTATAGCGAATCAGCTCTGTTTCCTCGGCGAGGCGCATAAAGGATTGTTCGCGCTGGCTCAGCTGATTGGTCCGTTTTTTTAATTTTTTAAAGAGACGGTAAATGTAGCGGGATTCTCCCAACAGCAACACCAGGGTGAATAAGCTTATAACGATAGTAGTCCAGAAGGAATAGAAAGTGTATTGGGTATCATTTTCCACTCTCCTGACCATGTTGTTGCGTTTTAGAGTCAGGAAGGTACTAACGAGTTCCAGTTGCCGTAATCTCATGTTGTTATTTTCCGGGGCTGAAGCGAGCAGGCGCGCCGCGGGGGCGTCGGTAGCGGCTTTATCCAGTATTAGCTGGTTATAGGCCATCTTCCGGTGAAGCAGGGCTTCGATGGAGCTCATGATGCGGATAGCAGCCGTGTCGCCGGCAATATTCCGGTGTACGAAAGTCAGCACCCGGGCGATGCTATCGGGATACATATGGTCGGCAGCCGGCAGCTCCGAATGTCCCTGTAGCAGCATATTGCGGATGATGTTGGAATAACTGTTCTCAAGTATGGCAACATTCCTGACCTGATCTATGAGGAGGGTGGTTTGTATAATTTGATCTGCAGCACTCCGGCTTCTTTTCTGTACCATCCACGCATAGTAAACAAACCCGATCAGCGCCATCAATACAACTAACACCAGTACCAGCACCGTATTTGTAATTTTCTTCATGGGTAGATTTTCAAGGGCTATTTAAAAGCTTTGGCAGGGGTTATAGCCTCATTAAAGGATTCTTTTATTTAATTTAGGATATTTTGCGATATTGCCGCCTTGTCTTTTTTAAATAAAGGTAGAACTGGAAAAGAATATGGGCATATATGATTTTTTCTGCTACTTTCGGCATGCGAATGTGTAATGGAGCCATGTTTTTGCAATATTTTAACCAATTGTGTTACAATCAATCCATTATATTTGCCTAATATTCTTTTTCCCAAGCATGTATAATTTATGAAGAAAATACTCTTTACCCTGGGTCTGATAGCTGTATCTATAGGGGTTTTTGCGCAGGATGGCGGTTCGCCGATGAACAAAGCGGTGAATAAACTTACCCATTCGAACGACTTTTTAATGATACAGTTGTCTTACGATGGCTGGTCAGGAACACCGGATAGTGTTAAGACCGGCTTGAACAGGGGGTTTAACATAGCCCTGATGTATGATTTCCCGTTCAAGAAGTCTAAAATGAGCCTGGCAGCAGGTTTAGGAGTAAGTACCAGCGGCGTTTACCTGAAAGGACATACGATGGACATACAGGGAAAACAGAATGCGAGCCAGGTTTCCTTCCCTGCTACGAATACCAGCAAAAATAAGGTGGCTACTACTTACCTGGAGATTCCGATCGAGTTGCGTTACCGTAGTGTGGCTGATAATGCCAATAAAGGCTTCAAGGCTGCAATTGGCGTGAAAGTAGGTGCTTTGGTGGATGCACATACGAAAGTGAAGTATACTGGTGCCAACGGCAGCAAGAATATCGATAAGGACAATAACAAGGGCTTCTTTAATCCATGGCGTTTTGCCGCCACAGCCCGTGTAGGTTATGGTAACTTCGCACTTTTTGGTGCGTATTCCCTGAATCCGTTACTGAAGGATAACAGTGCGAATAACCTGGATATCAGGCCTTATTCCATTGGTATCTGTGTAAGCGGGTTATAGTCGCAATCATCTGTTAAATAATAATAAAAACGGCCGTGGTATCAACACCACGGCCGTTTTTTATTTTCAGGAGGTTTTACATTCCTTTAAATGCCGGCTTTCTTTTTTCGAGGAAGGCCTGCATACCCTCTGTGTTATCTGCTGAATTACCGGCTATTTCCTGGCACCAGGCTTCATAATCGAGCGTGGTATCGAGGTCGCTGGTCATGCCTTTGGTGAGCATTTTTTTCATCAGGGCAATCGCTTTGGTGGGGGCCGCAGCGTAGTAGGCAGCTTCTGCCTGAACGGCTGTGTCGAGTTCAGCTGCGGGCACCACTTTGTTTACCAGGCCCATTTGCAGCGCTTCGGCAGCGGTTACTTTCGCCGCTTTGGTAGCCAGTTCAAAGGCCCGGTGGTAGCCTACAGTGCGGGGCAGGAAATAGGAAGAGCCGGAGTCCAGTACCAGTGCGATATTCACAAAGATCTCGATCAGGGAGGCTTCTTCGCTGGCGATGATCAGGTCGCAGGCGAGTGCGAGGGAGCAGCCGGCGCCGGCTGCCACGCCATTAAGCCGGCAGATCACCGGTTTGGGCATATTACGGATAGCCCGGATGATCGGGTTATAACGTTTACGGAGCGAGTCGCCCAGGTTACGGTTACCCGTTGCCGTGGCTGCTTTCAGGTCTTGTCCGCTGCTGAAGGCTTTGCCGGCGCCGGTGAGTACTACTACTCTGACCGAGGTATCTTTTTCGGCCTGCTTCAGGGCGTCCTGCAGCTCATAGCTGAGCGGATCATTAAAAGCGTTATATACTTCGGGTCTGTTTAAAGTGATGGTAGCAATACCATCCTGAATCTCCATCAGTAAATCGGCCATAATATCCGTTTATAGGGTGATTACAAGGTTTCTTTCAGCCAGTTAAAGAATTCGCGTTGCCAAACGATGGCATTTTGTGGTTTGAGCACCCAGTGATTTTCTTCCGGGAAATAGAGCAGTTTACTTTTGATGCCTTTCAGCTGTGCCAGCTGGAAAGCCTGGAGTCCCTGCTCGATAGGAACGCGGAAGTCGATGCCACCCTGGATAATGAGGATGGGGGTATTCCATTTATTGGCGTATTCGCTGGGATTAAAGTTTTTGTATCCTTTTGCGTTGGCCGGATCCCAGTAAGCGCCTATATCCCAGTTAGCGAACCATAATTCTTCGGTAGTGCCGTACCAGCTTTTCAGGTCGAAGAGGCCATCGTGGGCGATGAAGCTCTTGAAGCGGTTTTCATGTACACCTGCCAGCATGTAAACGGAATAACCGCCGTAGCTGGCGCCTACAGCGCCGAGGCGGGATTTATCCACATAGCTTTCCCTGCTTACATCGTCGATGGCGGAAAGGTAATCTTTGATCGGTTGTCCGCCCCAGTCTTTACTGATAGCGGCATTCCATTCCACACCATGGCCGGGCATCCCTCTTCTGTTGGGAGCCACTACTATATATCCCTGGGAGGCCATGAGCTGGAAGTTCCAGCGGAAGGAGTAAAACTGAGAAACAGCAGATTGAGGCCCGCCCTGGCAGTACAGCAGGGTGGGATATTTTTTAGCAGGATCGAAATCAGGTGGGAAGATGACCCAGGTAAGCATATCCTTGCCATCCGTAGTCTTCACCCAGCGTTTTTCGATTTTGCACATCCCGATTTTGTCGTAGATGTCTTTGTTTTCGTGTGTAATAGTCGTGAGACTGCCTTTTTGCAGGTCTACGGAGTACAGTTCAGCAGCGTGGTTCATATCGGCACGGGCCACCACCATAGTGTTGCCGCTCTGGCCGAGGATGTCATTGATATCGAAATCGCCCGTAGTTACCTGGCGTATATGCTTCTCCGTTGTCTGCGCCGGATTTTTCTGAAGGGCGATTTCCAGCAATTGTTCCGTGCCTTTTATAACAGCGAGGAAATAGATCTTTTTACCATCGTTGCTAAACCGGCAGGAAGAGGCCGTGCCATCCCAGTTTTTAGTGAGGTTGGTGATGGTGCCGGTAGCGCGATTCAGGATGATGACATCATTTTTATCGGATTCATAGCCATCATGCGCCATGCTCAGCCAGGTAAGGAATTTGCCATCGGCGCTGAACGAAGGGGCAACATCGTAGCCCATCATGCCTTCGGAGAGGTTGCGGGTAGCTTTGGTTTCGAGGTTGTATTCGTAAAGGTCGGTATTGGTGCTGACAGCATAATCTTTCCCGTATTTCTTTTTGCATACATAGATGATGCTTTTCCCATCGGGCGCCCAGATCATGTCTTCCGGGCCACCGGAAGGCATCTGCGGGCAGTCGTGGGGCTCTCCTTCCATGATATCTACCGGCGTACCTACTTCGCCATCGTTATAGGTAGCGTAGAAGACATGAGAAAAGTTGCCGTCTTCCCAAGCGTCCCAGTGACGGTAATTCAGGTTATCATAGATCTGAACGTTCGATTTGGCGAGGTCGGGGTAATGATCCACTCCGGAGATCTTTTTGATTTTTACTTCTTTCGAAAATAAAATATGCTTCCCGTCGGGAGCAATGCGAATATTCTGCATGCCGCCTTCCACGTGGGTTTTCTGTACAGGATCAACGCCATCGGCATTCATTTCGTACCATTGTCCTTTCAGGGAAAACCCAACCTTGTTGCCGGGCAGAACAGCCACATCGCCTTCTGCGCCCGGGGTTTGGGTCAGCTGTTTGGGTTGCCCGCCGGCCAGGGGAACGGCGTAGAGGTTTTTCTCGCCTTTATTTTCGGCCATATTAATCCTGGAAACGCCGTAAATAACGGTTTTACCATCGGCGCTCAACGCCTCTCCGCTTACCCTTCCGAGCTGCCATAACAGTTCGGGGGTCATCTTGTCCTGGGCTATAGCCATAGTAGAAAAGAATAGTCCTGTCAGTAAAAATGGTTTAAACATGATAACGAAAGGTTGTTTTGGATCGGGTAAATGTAGGAAGAAATGTGTTTAAGCCCGTTCAGTGCGTCAAAAATTCCTGTGGCGGCCGGATAAATTTGCAGCCCGTAAATTCTGTGTAAATTTGCCCCAAATTCAGAAATAACTTGATTGAGAAAAAACAAGTAGTACAAACAGAAGAAAGAGCCGTTATCGTGGGGGTTATCACAAAAGACCAGACCGAGCGGCAGGTCAATGAATTTCTCGACGAACTGGTGTTCCTGGCTGAAACCGCCGGCGCCAGGGCCGTTAAACGTTTCACCCAGCGGTTGGCGCACCCCGACAGGGCCACTTTCGTCGGAAAGGGAAAGCTGGAGGAAATATTCCAGTTCATTACCGGCAGAGATATTTCGCTGGTGATATTCGATGATGAGCTGACAGGTTCCCAGATCGCCAACATAGAAAAGGTGCTGAAGGTAAAGGTGATCGATCGCAGCGACCTTATCCTGGACATCTTTGCCCGCCGTGCCCGCACTGCGCAGGCAAAAGTACAGGTAGAGCTGGCACAGTACCAGTATATCCTGCCCCGTTTGCGTGGTATGTGGAGCCACCTGGAACGCCAGGGAGGCGGTATCGGAAGCAGGGGCCCGGGGGAAACGGAAATTGAAACGGACCGTCGTATTGTGAAAGATAAGATTGCGCTTTTGCGTAAGCGGCTCACGGAGATCGATAAGCAATCCCTGACCCAGCGTAAAGAGCGAGGCGAATTCATCCGGGTAGCCCTGGTTGGTTATACCAACGTAGGCAAGAGCACCATCATGAACCTGCTCAGCAAAAGTGAGGTATTTGCGGAAAACAAATTGTTTGCGACCCTGGACACCACTACCCGGAAGGTAGTGTTTGAACAGACGCCTTTCCTGCTTAGTGATACCGTAGGATTTATCCGGAAACTCCCCCATCACCTTGTGGAGAGCTTCAAATCTACGCTGGATGAAGTAAGGGAAAGTGATATCCTGATTCATGTAGTGGATACCTCCCACCCGCAGTATGAAGAGCAGATAGAAGTGGTGAACCGTACGCTGCAGGAGCTGAAGGCCTTTGAAAAGCCCACTATCATGATCTTCAACAAGATGGACCTTTACGAAGCGAATACCTTCGATCAATGGCTGGAGCCGGAAGTAAAGCAGGACATCCTGAATGACCTGAAACAGAACTGGGAAACGAAGACCCAGGGCAATTGTGTCTTCATATCAGCAACAGAAAAAAGAAACATTGAGGAACTGCGAAAAACCATTCTGGAAAAGGTTACGCAGTTGTACCGGGAGCGTTATCCCTATAAAACGGAATATTTCTACTAATGGCGAAAAAATACTCCTGGTATAAACTGGATGAAGGCAGTTTACCGCTGGCAGAGAAAGAGATCAGCGTATTGGAGGTAAATGGAAAGAAAGTGTGTTGTACCCTTTACGAAGGGCAGCTGTACGGATTTGCGTTTAAATGTCCGCATGCCAGCGGCATTATGGCCGAAGGGTTTATTGATGACGGCGGCAATGCGGTATGTCCGATACACCGTTACAAATTCAGTTTACGGAATGGCTACAACAGCAGCGGCGAAGGCTATTACCTGAAAACCTATCCGATAGAGCAGCGGGAAGATGGCCACTGGATGGGCATGGAGAAGACCGGATGGCTCTGGTAGCGGCTGACGGGGAATTATCTTTCTGTTAAAAGTGGCGTATGTATTTGAAGTAACCGGTATATGCCTGTAACTTTTCATTATGCTGACTTTACCTACAACGCGTACATTTGTTCTGACTGAAAAGCAGGTCTGGCTGTTGATTACAGCCATGGTAGTATTGTTGCAATTCAGCGCATTATTTGTGCCCATCCTTGAACCGGATGGCGCGCTATATGCCGGCATTGCCAAAACGATGGTCCAGAAACACGATTACTGGAACTTATATGCAGATGGCCACGACTGGCTCGACAAGCCTCACTTCCCCTTTTGGATAACCGCCATCAGTTTTCAGATTTTCGGGATCCATACCTGGTCGTATAAGCTGCCGGCCATCCTGTTTCTGCTGATGGGGGCCTGGTATACCTATCGGTTTGCCCTGTACCTTTACGGAGAGAAAGTAGCCCGTTGGGCGGTTTGCATCCTGCTTACGGCGGAACACCTGGTGATTTCCAACAACGACGTAAGAGCTGAGCCTTATCTGACAGGGCTGATCATAGCGGCAGTATTTTACTTTTACCGGCGAAAAATCGTATTAGGAGCCGTTTTTATGGCCTGTGCGATCATGACAAAGGGGTTGTTTGCCCTGGTGCCCGTAGGGGCCGCCATTGGCGGACAATTGCTGTTTACCCGTCAATGGAAGGAGTTGTTGCATCTTCGCTGGTTGCTGGCATTTTTCCTGACAGCATTATTCATTACACCGGAGCTGTATGCCCTGTACCAGCAGTTCGACCTGCACCCGGAGAAGACGGTTTTCGGTACCACGCATGTATCGGGGCTGCGGTTTTTCTTCTGGGATAGCCAGTTTGGCCGTTTTATGAATACCGGGCCTATCAAGGGAGCCGGGGATCCGTTCTTCTTTTTTCATACGGTATTATGGGCTTTTTTGCCGTGGTCGGTGATGTTATATGCAGCCCTCATTATTTTCATCAGGAGATGGAAGCAGCAGCGGGAATATTATTGCATCAGTGCCGCGCTGGCAACATTTATTTTGTTTTCCTTGTCGCGGTTCCAGTTGCCACATTACCTGAATATCATCTTTCCTTTCTTTGCCATACTCACGGCAGCATATATTCTTTCATTGCAAACAGAAAAAGGGCTGAAGTTTTTCCGGGTTACACAATACAGCATTATCATACTGATAGCCGTTGTAACGGTGGTTATAGACCTGCTGTATAAGCCTGCGATGGAGCATGCCTGGATGTTACTGGCGGGAGTATTGTTGATAATATATCTGCTGTTGCATTACTGGTTGGATAAAAACACACGGGAGGCGGTTTTTTACCGGACGATAGCGATCAGTATTTTATTGAACCTTTATCTGAACACTATTCTTTACCCCGATATGATGCAGTACCAGAGCGGCAGTGTGGCGGCGAAGTATGCAAACGAGCATTTACCGGGGCAGGCGGTGGAGCTGTATCAGGTTAATTCTTATTCATTTGATTTTTATCTGAAGGCGGCAGTATTAAGGGGAGACACAGCAGCACCGGTTGTTTTTACGAGCCGGGAGGGGCTGGTATCTTTGGAACAGCAGGGGTATATATGTGAAGTGTTGCGGATATTTCCACATTTTTATGTGAGTAAGCTGGATATGCCGTTTGTGCGGAAAGCTACGAGGGACGGGGCATTGGGAGAGCGAATGTTAGTAGCGGTGAAGGGAGCCGGAAAAAAAATCTAAAAAAAGTGGAAGAAGATTTTGCAGAAATGAAAATTTGCCTATTTTTGCAATCCCAAATCGCACAGACGGTGAGGGAAATACTCCTCCTTAGCTCAGTTGGTTAGAGCATCTGACTGTTAATCAGAGGGTCGCTGGTTCAAGTCCAGCAGGGGGAGCGAAGGAAAAGGTTCACAGAAATGTGGACCTTTTTTTATGTATAGACTATTTGTATAGTACCCATAGATATCCCCCTACTCCCAACAATAACGAACTTTAGCTATCTTCAGCATTAAGTGTTTAACCAATGACTAACATGTTGAAATTTGACTTAGAAATAGATATTCCTGCATCTCTTGAAATTGTTCATATGGAAGATAGAGTTAGGTTTCGTGGAAAGAAAGAAGACATCAGACTATTCGCAAGGGAATTTTATAAGCTCCGGGACCTCACAGACGGACAAGTTTGCAAACTGGGAAATTATTCTCTGAAGGTGTCGGATTGGGTTACAGCAGACAGGGAAAGAGAAAATTGGATAGAGCTGCCTGCACATGCCTGGGTAGTTATGGGAAGTAAATTCACGGAAGTAGCATATGAAGATGAGGAGAATCCATTTGACTTTAATGATTGCGGTTATACAGACAAAAATCCATTTGATATTGGTGTAGAAGTAGTGGATTTGCCTATTCGGTATATGGAATTTCATGAAGATGGGACGTATAAGGAGAAGATTATCAGAAGATAACGTTGGTGTTGTTAACCTGGTTCAAATTGCCCATAAAAGGCTGTTCGCCTTTATTTTTTGTTGTTCCCGTTGGTTGTTATAAACTCCATCGCTTCGGAAAAAGTAGTCACCCAATAATCGCTTTGATGCGTTCTAAAATACTCCAAAAATGCTTTGTGTGTTTCAGCTGAAATTTGAAATAGTTGTCCACCAACACCATGAAACTGATAAACTCCCATCCCTCCTGCTTTCTTCACCTTTTCTGCAAATGAAATCAGTTCATTTAACGTTGTGCCCGTCCATACATGCCAGGATGGGACTTGCATTGAATTCAGGTGTCTAAAATCAGTAATGATACTATTGCTGTCTCCACCGGTTCGGCCAAACTTTACTAAACCTTTGTCTTGAATGATTTTTGAATAATCTGTGTCCCCAATAAATACGTTGTTGCATGGAAAGGCAAATGCCCGAATTTTTCTTTCGGGGTCCAACAAAGAAAGAATAGCGTTTTGAGTGGTGATTTCAGTTATAATTCTGTCAATAGTGTAATGGTCTATTGCAACAGCTTTGTTCCAGCCAAGTTTTTCAGGACAAGGATGAAATAAGGTGTGATTTGCAAGTTCATGTCTGTTTCTGGCGGCTAGGGTCCAGCCAAGAACCGCTTCAGGGGTTTGCCCGATGATGTCAGATTTGGCGGAGCCTTGAATTGAATTTATGAAAAAAGTAGCTTTTAAACCAACGGCATCCAATTGAGGGATGACAGTTGAAAGTTGCGTTTCCAAACCGTCGTCATAAGTCAGACAGATAATAGCTCTTTTTGAATTGTCAGTCTTTTTTGTCTGGGCAACAGAAGATGCGAAATAAAGAGTAGCTGCAAGGACGAATATCAAACATATTTTTGAATTCATGTTCGAGGTTTTAAACTGTTGATAGGGGTACGCCCAACTTATTTAATTACTTTTACCGAAAGTATAAACTTTCGCAAAAACAAGCATACTCAATTTACGAAACAAAAAATTTTATAAGAACACTTAAACTGAAGGCTAAGTAATTTTTCCTCAGATCAATATACCCCGTATATTTACACCGGACACACGACACATCAGCACAAACCAACACGCTATCGACTCAAACGTCCCGCAATTACTACCAACATCCTTATCCCGCTAAACATGCATCACCTGAACATCATTACCCACATCGTCTCCGGCACCATAGCCCTGCTCCTCGGCCTCGCCGCTATCCTGACAACAAAAGGCAGTAAATGGCATATCCTCGCGGGGCGCTGGTTTCTCGTATTTCTTGCCATGGTGATCATTACCGGCCTGATAGGCGTATTGGTATTTGGCAGAAATACCTTCCTGCTGGTTATTACTATGCTAAGCGCCTACGTAGCCTTTTCCGGATATCGTGCAATGAAATTAAAATCCAACCGGTTCCGTATATTGGATGCTACTATTGCTATCATTACACTGGCAACCGTGTTTTATTTCATTTATTATTTCAGATCTATTGGAATGATCTGGTCGCCGGTAATCATTTACAGTACTGTTGGATACTTATTATTTATTATATCCTATGATTTTTTTCGGTATCTGATTCCGCAGAATAGATATGGTAATCTTTGGTTGTATGAACACATTCTCAAAATGATGAGTGCATTCAGCGGAATACTGTCGGCTTTTACAGGCACTGTTTTCCCGCAGTATCATCCTTACAGCCAGTTCCTGCCTTCTACAGCCGGAACCATTGTAGCCATTGGATTTATGATATATTGTTTTAGGAAGAAGATGGCAACTACGGTGGCGTAAAGGATAGGAACAGGATAAGGTGACGAAAAACTTTGCCAGGACAGGCGGCCGATAAGTAATTTTTTCTATCTTTAAAGCAAATGCGGAAATAGCTCATCTGGTAGAGCGACAGCTTCCCAAGCTGTAGGTGGCGGGTTCGAGTCCCGTTTTCCGCTCACCCGAAGAAGCGCTGGCTCAACCCGGCGCTTCTTTTTTGCATATATGAAATCAGGAGAAAATAGACCGGTAGTCGGTTACAAACCGGGCGAAGCTAATGGGAGCGGTGTTTGTTACATCGTCTACTGTTGTATGAACAGCTGACGCCTCTCCTCTTGCATAATGGGCGTAATCCTCAATTAACCCACCGATCTGCCATTCAGGAAAGCCGGCTGCCTGCAGGGCGCCTTTCATTTGATCAGGGGAAACATCTACAAACGAAACTGGTTTGCCCAGTACTGCTGAAAGTGTATCTGCTATTTCATAGTGCGTTAACGTGGCTGGCCCCGTAATGTTATAGACTTTATTTTCATGGCCTGTTGCTGTAAGGGCGCTTGCCGCAACAGCCGCTATATCCCGGATGTCTACCAGGCTGATACCTGCATTCCCCACAGAAGCATAAAATCGTCCGTCGTTTTTAATATAGTCGCTGAAAGCGATCAGGCCCTGCATGTATAAATTGGGGCGAAGAAAAGTGTAAGTCATGTCAAGTTCCCGGATACGCTGCTCTACCCTGGCATGATACCTTAAAAAACGTACCGGTGAATGAATGTCGGCTGCAAACTGAGAAAGTTTCACGATATGTGCTGCACCTGCCTGCTGCGCCGCGTTTACAAGATTTAACTGCAGCTCTTCTGCCTGTTCAGATGAATTAGTAAGAAGGAATACTTTCCGGATACCCTGTAATGCGGTCTTCAGGCTGTTCCTGTCTGCCAGATCACCAACTACTATTTCTGCCTGCGGGATATTCCTGAGCGTGCCGGCATTGTCACCGGAACGAACCAACGCCCTGAAGGGGATATTTAATGCTGTGAGTTGTTTTACCAATTGTGTGCCCACATTTCCGGTGGCGCCTGTGATAAGGATGGTAGCTTGTGCCATAAGATGAATTTTTTTGTGTGAATAAGATGACACAAAATTCAGCTCCTTCAGGCACGGAAAATTGTAAGAAAACGAAACTCACGGTAAAGGGTTACAGATATCCTGCTGGAATTGCAGGTATTTCGAAGGGCTCAGGTTGAGGTAATGTTTGAAGTCGTGAATAAGCTGACTCTGGTCGTAGTAGCCACATGCCACCACGATCTCAAACCAATCCATCCCTGATCCTGCCACAGCGGATGTTTGTATCAACTGAACTGCCTTCATAAAGCGCTGATAGCGGCTGAGCTCTTTGGCGGAATATCCAAGCAATTTTTTATGATTGATTTGTATGGCCCTTTCGCTCAGGTTATTTTTTTGCGCAGTTTCTTTGATAACACTGATATTGCTTTCAGTGAAGCCGGATAACTGCTGTGCGATATGGCTGCGGTTACGCAAATAGGGCCGGCAGAATTCCAGTATGTGATCAACCTGGTGCTGTACATTATCCATTTCGTTCAACTCCGTCCACAGCGCAGTAAAGCAGTTTTCGTTAAACAGGCTATCCGGGTGAACGGGTTGCTGTGCCGCTATTGAAGCATCACCAAAGAAACGGTAAAAGGCATCATCCTTAAAATTTGCCACCAGTATAGCAGCGTTGGGCGCCAGGGAATATTCAAGCGATTGCCTGATAGGGCCGGCAACAAGACATTTGTCCATCGTCACCTGCGTATGCTGTTTGCTGATAAAAGAAGCAGGAGCACCAAAACTGAATACCATGATGGTCTGATACGAAGGCAACAGTGTTTGGGTGATAGTTTCGCCAGACTTGTTTTCTGCAAAATAGAAATGAACGAACACTTCCTCAAACGCAGCAGGTACGGGTATTCTGAATTGATGGTATGCCTGGCGCCCGCTCATGGAATTTAGTTTTGTTCAAAGATATGTATTAAATACGGAAGGCCATTTTCTGAGTGGAGCTTCTCCATTTGATCCAGCGTCATGGCTGTTATTGCAGAGGCCCGGAGGCACATCGCTTTTTCAAAACTGGCAATGGCAGCCTGCAGATCCGGGAACTGGTCAGAAGTAAGGCAGATGCTTAATTCCAACGCATCCAGCATGGCCATATTTACGCCCTCTCCGGCATAGGGAGGCATACGATGGGCGGCATCTCCCAGCATCGTTAAATTACTCAGCGTGTTCCAATGCTGATCCAGTGGGTAATGATACATAGGGCGGGGAATGAAATATACTTCATCGGTTGAAAATAATTCATGCCATAACGGATCCCAATCAACGAAACATTCTTTAAACCAGTCAAATACCTGGTGCCTGTCATTGAAGTCTATTCCGCACTGTTGTACCCAGTTCTCATCTTCCCAACAGCCGGTATAGAACGATAAACTGCCATTTCCTTTACTACTAAGTATCAGTGATTTCTCTTTTCCGATGGCGAAAACTTTTCCGCCTTTTAACAGTGAATAAAGTGCTGGCGCATTCTTCGCGGCGTTATAGATATTGGCCTCCACAACAGTAAGGCCGGAATAAACAGGAGGGATATCACTGATCAGCGGGCGGATCTTTGAATGAGCGCCATCCGCAGCTATTACCAGGTCAGCATATGCTTTTGTTCCATTGTTGAAACGGAGCAACCACCCATTACCTTCTTTCTCCATAGCAATAAAGTGGCTGTCCCATACGATGGTGCCGGGTTGCAGGGAGGTAATTAGAATATCCCGCAAGGGGCCTCTATCTATTTCAGGCCGGAAGTAGCTGTTACCAAAATGCTCTTCTTTGCCACGTGTATGATCATCCCGGTAAAGTACGGCATTCTCATCCACCACACGTACTTTGTCGGCGCCAGGGCGGTAATGCTGCCTGAATTGTTCCATCAGGCCGGCGGCCTGCAATGCTTTCAGGCCTGAATCGTCATGAAGATCGAGCGTTGCGCCTTGTTGCCTGACGTCGGCATTCAGGTCGCGTTCATATACTTTTACGCTGGCTCCTTTCTGCTGTAGTAGTTTGGCCAGTGTGAGCCCTCCCGGCCCGCCACCAACGATAGCTATACTTTTTTCTTTTATCAATATCATCGGTAAATCAATTTTGTAATGCAAAATTATTTCCCGGGTAATAATGAAAATTGTATAAATCGGTCGTTTTGGTTACGATTAAGCTCTTTGGGTGAAACTCCAGCCAGTTTTTTGACGGCTTTGATGAAATGCGACTGATCGGTGAAGTCTTGTTCCGGAAATAGTTTGCCGGCTTTAATGTGCTGAAAAGAAGCCCGGAACAAGAGGATCATGCAATATGATTTCAGCGAAAGACCGTACTGCCGGCTGAAATAGCGATTGATCTGGCGGCTGCTCCAAAATACTTTTTCAGAAAGCGCTTTCACGGTCATCGCCCCGTTGGTGGAGTAGATCAGCTGAAAGAGCGTGCGCTTGCGCTCGTCCATTGAAGCAGGTAATAGTGTTGTTATTTTCTGAGACGCCTTCCGGCAAAAAAGATCAAAATCATGGAGGTCTGTTGCTGTAAATCCCCAGAAGTCCGCAGGCAGATCCAGCGCACTGTCTACTATACCGGCAACACTTTGATGAAGTATATACTCAGTTGCCAGCAGGTTGAAGCTGATAGCAAATGTGAGTGTTTGTGGCGCTATAGTTGCGCGTGTTGGTAGGGTTCCTAACCCAATTATGGTTACATGAAAAGACTCGGTTCCTGAGCTGGAAAAGAACAGATCGATTCTGCCATCCGGCAGCAGGATCACTTCCTTTTCTTCATCGGAAGCATTATGCAGCATCCAGTAACTTTCAACAAAGTCGGATAAGGCCGCAGTTGGTTTTATATTTTTTGTGATCAAAGCCATGACCTTGTTTTCAAAGATAGTAAAATAACTCCCTACCTCTACTACCCTGTCTGCTGTTGGTTTTAACAGGGGTTTAACAGAGGAGGATCAGGGGGATGGCCAATGAGACACGTTTTATCTAAAAAGTAGAATTAATGGGAAACCATTGTTCACCTGTATTCATCATCGATAAAAATTTAAACCATGAGACACTTAAAATGGATGGCGCCAATCGTTGTGGCTGCAATGATTATCAGCACCAGTGCAATTGCCCAGCAACCGAAGCAGCAACAGCCTACTAAGAAAGAGCAGAAAGAACAGAAAAAAGCTGCTGCGGACTCCGGCAAACAAAAAGCTAAGGCAGAAAAAAAAGCGCAGCAAAAAGGTGCGCCCACCAAAAAACAATAGTTTATTGTCTGTACTGTTGTTTTATGTATCCGTTTCGCATGATGCCGGAACGGATACTTTTCTTGTTTGTTGACTTAAGATCCTGTGTTACCGGAGATCAATAACTTTTGCCAGACTCACTCATTCAGCGCATTTTTCTGATGCAACCGCTTACCCGTTTCTGAACTTTTCCTGCCACTTCCCTGTTATCCAAAACCAGAGGCCGGTTTACAATCAGGCCAGCCACTAAAACACCATTTCAAAAAGAACGCTATGAAACACACGCCCCTACTGCTCTTTCTGGCACTTTTTCTGGGTGCCTGCTCATCTACCAGTCTCATTTCCAGTTGGAAAGAACCCGGGCTTTCACCGCAGAAGTTCAGCAAAATACTTGTGGTAGGCATGGCCGGATCCAGGGACAGGGAAATAAAGGAGAGCCTGGAAAATGCCATGTCTCAGCAACTGATTGCCCACGGCATGCAGGCGGCTACCGCCAGCAGTATACTGGGGCCAAAAGCATTTGAGAACATGTCTGAAACTGAAGCCGTAAATCAGGTAAGCGATAAAGGATTCGACGGAGTGCTGATCCTCTCGATGCTGAATAAGAACAAGGAAAAATATTATACTCCGGGCCGTATGTCCTACACGCCGTTTGCTGTTGTTCGCAGTCACTGGTACCCCTACTACCGGGTAATCTACGACAGGGCCTATACGCCCGGGTATTACAGCAGCTCTGTAGATTATACACTGGAAGCCAACCTGTATTCCACAAAAGGCCAAACACTCGATTATTCAGCCCAGGCAAAAACATTTGATCCGTCAAATGCCATGTCGCTGGCAACGAGCTTCAGTAAAACGGTGATTGAGAATATGCTAAAAGAAGGAGTAATAGCGAAGTAAGAATTACGAATTAAAAATTACGAATTACGAAATAGCGGGGAGATTTTAGCGGATAATAAATAGTATTATCAATCGCCAAGATCTCCCCGCTATTTCGTAATTCGTAATTTTTAATTCGTAATTCTTTACTTCTTCAGCCAGCCCTTATCCTTCATCCAGTACAGGCAACGGCCAAACCATTCATCGAATGGCGGGTTACCTAAAAAACCATGCTCCCCTCTTTCGTAAATGTGTATAGCGGCGGGTATTTTATTGCGGTGCAATGCTCCGTAAAACTGCAGGCTGTTTTCTACCGGCACAACCGTATCATCAGTTGCATGAACCAGGAACGTAGTAGGCGTTGCAGCTGTTACCTGCAGCTCATTGGAAAACAACCTGACCTGATCAGGAGAAGGCGTTGCGCCAAGCAGATTGTTCCGCGATCCGATGTGCCCGATGCTATCTGAAAAGCTGACAACAGGATATACCAACACCATGAAATCCGGACGTAGACTGATGCCTGCAGGATTATTGATGTAAGCATGTGAGAAATGTGTTCCTGCTGTAGATGCCAGATGGCCTCCGGCGGAGAAGCCCATGATACCAATCCGCGCGGGGTTAACATGCCAGCGGGCAGCCTGACTGCGTACGGTAAGAATTGCCTGTTGCGCATCCTGCAGCGGCCCTATGGAAGGATCCCGCATGGTGTGCGGATCCGGCATCCGGTATTTGAGCACAAATGCGGTTACTCCCATTTTGTTGAATGCCTTTGCTATTTTTTCACCTTCCATTTTGATGCAGAGAACATGGTAACCGCCACCCGGACAAATGATCACAGCGGTACCATTGGCCTTGCCTGCCGGTGGCTGATAAACGGTAAGTGTGGGCCGGGATACTTTCGATACTACGGTATCCACTACTTTATCGGGCCGGCGCTGTTCCTCGTCCGGCGCACCTGTGGCATTGGGAATGCTATCAGGGTAAAGCGGGAACTGCTGTTGTGCATAGCTGGCCATTGCTGTTAAGCAGATGAGCAGTGTCAGGCATTTTTTCTTCATATCCTTTATTTAGAAATTGATCTGTTGACTTCCCTCATGCAACGCTACTTCTCTGCCACGCCAGCTGAACCTGCCGGTGAGGCCCGGTGGGAGCGTTACCACCCCACTGATCCCCCGTTCATTTTTTCGTTTAAGCGATACCGTTATACTGCCTGCGGGATGTGGCAGGCTGCCGTTGATCGTGGTAAGCGCTCCTGGTGCAGGTGCTATCAACACCCGCCGGAACCCCGGCGCATCGGGCATGATGCCGCAGATGGTTGCAAGAAAATCGTAGTTCGGACTGGATGCCCAGGCATGGCAATCTGAACGGGTCGGCTCCGGCTTTTCTGCAAAAGTGGTAAGACCCAATGCGAGCATGTCGCGCCACGGCCCCAGCTGACTGTAATATACATCGGCCATACCTGCCTGCTTCAGTGCCTGCGTCAGGTAGAAACGATAGTAGAAAGTAGCCTGGCTCAGACTTTTATCTGTCAACACTTTGTCGAGCACGCTGTGTATCTGGCTGCCGGATATTGCCCCGCTGAGCACGCCCATGATGTTGGCATGCTGACTATAACTCTTCTTCGACGGCGCATCTGCGAAAATGCCTTTGCCCTGATCAAAGCAAAGCTGATAGGTATGCTGGTTGAGCGATGCCGCCAGCTGGCGCCAGTGAGCGGCGTTTTCTTTTTGTCCGAAATAGTCTGCCAACTGTGCTGCCTGCGCTAACGTAAACGCATAATGGAGCGTACGGATAGCGCTGTTGTTTTCCTGACCATTACTGAAGTTGTCGAGGCCGGGCAGCCAATCTATAAAGCTCCACCAGCTCAACGGTCCCAGCATACCGGTGGCAGAATCTATGCCTCGCTCGTGCCAGTCCAGCACGTCTTTTACGGCCGACATGAACTGTCGCAGAAAAGCGTCGTCCTGGCGTTGCATCCAGTAGTCATGTATCATCGTGACCCAGAACAGCGAGAAGGTAGGAATTACCTGCAGCCTGTTGCTCGGGTATCTGCCCTGTGGCTGGCCATCTGGTGTACGGGAATGGTAGAAGTCGAGCAACGCCTTGCGCATCAACCGGTCGTCGCCACTGGTATAAAGTGAAATGAGCGATTGTATGCGGGTATCTCCTTCGTATTGCAGCTGCTCGTAATAGGGGCAGTCGAAATAAGTTTCTCCTGCGCATAGCTGTGCGGTGCGCCAGCCAGTTTCCCATATCTGCCGCAGACTGCTGTCGTTGCAACTGAACGATGCTTTCAGCTGCAGCGGATATCCGGTGCGCATACCATAGAGGTCTGTAATTTCCAGCGGTTCGGTGCCAGTACTGATCTCCAGCTCCAGGTACCGGTAAGTCCGGAACCACAGCGGGCGGAATGTCCGGTTGCTCCCGCCATCGGGTTGAAAAATATCGTAGTTGCCGAGTATCTCCTTGCCTTCAATGCTGCTGCGGTTACCTTTCTGTCCGTCTTTATCAAACAGCGCTTCTGCATAAGTGAGTTTTATAACTGCATCTTTGCCCCGGCTGGTATGCAATTCCGGATAGGCTACGGTATTGAAGGTCTGATCCAGGAGGATGCGCAGGTGGCTGTTGGCAGGGATGCTCAGTGGTGCTGCGCCGGTCAGGAATGCGGGGCTAACCGGTTGGCTCGAACGCCTGATCACCTGTATACGCTGCTGTGTTTCTTCAAAAAGCGGAATGTTGCGGGGAGCGAGCGTCCAGTAGTTGTCGGTGCCATAGCCCACGGGTGTGGTACCGGTACCAACCGGAACGGCTGCCGCCCAGGCATCGTCTTTATATTCCGGCTGTTCCCAGCCCCAGGGATAGCTGTTGCCCTGCACGGCATCTCCCGGGCCTGTTACAATGTAGGCATGCAACCGGGCGCCGTTATCGGTAGAGCAGGGCGTGTAGGCGCTGTCGTGCAGCACCTTCCAGCCGTTGCCGGTATTCACAGCATATTCTTTTTCGGTATCTCCCTGTAGCAGGAAACCGGTACTGTTGGAGACCTGCGCTACAGGGGCCAGTGTACCCATATTCCAGACGAGGGCGGCAATGGTATTGTTGCCCTGTTTGAGATAAGGGGCAATATCGATGCTTTCGAAATACCAGTTGTAGAGGTCGCCCCGGGCAGGGCCGCTGCACACCGGCTTACCATTTACGAACAAACGGTAACGGTTATCCGCAGTGACGTGTACAATGAAATGTGCCGGTTTAGCTTCCAGCGAAAACGCCTTCCTGAAGTGGTATACGCCATAATCCCGGGCGGGTGCGCCAGGACAGGTGATCCAGGTTGCCGGCCACATGCCATGCAGCAGCCGTGTATTTACAGGAACCGACTGGGCTGCAAGCTGTAATATAGCCAGCAGCCCTGCCATGAATAGAATGAAAGTTTTTTTCATGATTACCATCCGGGATTCTGTTCAAGTTTTTTATTCTTGCTGATCTCATCAAACGGGATCGGCATAAAATACATTTTTTCTGAGAATACCGCATCCTGTGGGTCTACAGGATGGACAGCATAAGTAAAGCCTCCACCTGCCTGTTTGGTGATCACCATGCCATTGCCCCGCTTGCCACTAAGCGTGCCCACGGCCGTTTTCCAGCGGCGAAGATCCCAATAACGCTGATTTTCAAAACAAAACTCCACATACCGTTCGTTCCTGATAAGATCCCGCATGCTGCTTTTATCAAGGCTGCCTGCCGGGATATCGTTCTGGATACCAGCCCGCCGTCTGACTGCATTCACGGCAGCGTATACACTAACATCGGGGGCAGTCTGGGATTCGTTTTGCGCTTCGGCGTAATTCAGCAGCACTTCTGCATAACGTATTTCCAGCCAGGGCTGCACACTGCCATAGCCCCAGGTATAGATGGTGTTGGATTGATCTACCATCTTCAGTGTATAATAACCGGTAATGGTATTGTATACCTGTCCGGATGCAACGGAATCATAATCGCGTCCTCCTTTGTAAATCAGCAGGGTGATTTCTGTCAGCGCGCCGTTCAGCATTCCTCTGCGTTTGGCGCCGTTATAACCTATATCCGCGTAGAAACGGTCGTCTCTGCCAACATAAGGATCAGCCGCATTATAACCACTCCCCTGCTCCATGATGCGTTTGCCGTTTTTCATCGGAAAGGCATTGATTAACTCCTGCAGAGGGGCAACATGGCCCGCATCTCCATTGGCAATTACCAGCGGCGTTACCATAGCGTCCCAGCCATGGTATTTTTCGGGCATTTTATATTGTACTTCAAATATGGGTTCTTTGTTACCGGAAGACATGTCCTGCCACAGCTGTTTCAAATCCGGATACAGGGCGTACATATTCATGTCCATCACAGCTTTTCCTGCATCAGCAGCCTGTTTCCAGAGGGTAGCATCATTTTTCTCGTTGTAAAGCGGACTGGCCTGATATAGCAGCGCCCTTGATTTCAACGCCAATGCGGCACCTTTCCCAGCTTTTCCCCTGATAACATTGGCCGGCAGGTCGGCTGCGGCTGCATCCAGCTCAGATGAGATAAATGCAAAACATTCGGTAAGGCTGTTACGGCCTACCTGCAAATCTTCGTTCAGCGACTGTGGTTTGGTAATCAGCGGTACGGCGCCATATCTCTTTACTAAATTAAAATACTGGAAAGCCCTCAGGAAGCGGACTTCCGCCTTCAGTCGTTTGCGGGTGCCATCGTCGATAGTAGCCGCATCTATCTTTGAAAGGAATTCATTAGCCTTCCGGATGCTGGCGTAAAGATTGCCCCACACGTCCATCGGATTGTTGGTGGCGTCCCAGTCGCCCCGTAATATCTGCCACGCAACTTCGCTCGGATAGTCGGTTCTGGCTTCATCTGTGGCGTCTGTTGTAGCAATGTACAGGTTGCGGCTCCATCCCAGCAGGTCGTTGTAGATGCCGTTTACGATCAGCTCTGTCAGCCCGGCATCATGCAGGGCTTCATCAGGTGCGATGGAGTCCGGATTGCGCGGGTCGAGGAAATCCTTGTTACAGGCTGCCCCGGCCAGTAACACTAACAGGTATATATAAATGAAATGATAACGTTTCATGTGTAACTGATTTAGAAAGTAAGATCAATGCCTGCATTAAAGTTTTTCTGTTGCGGATAATAGCCGCCTGCACCTCTTGTCACTGCTTCAGGATCAAACTCTTTCAGCTGGCTCCAGGTAAAAAGATTAAATGCAGATACGTATAGCCTTAACCGTTGTATACCGCTTCCTTTGAGCAGGGTGTTGGCGAAATTGTATCCCAGGTCTATCGATTTAAGACGGGCATAGCCGGCTTTGCGCAGCCAGAGGTCTGAATCGCGGTTATTCATAGAACGGCCGCCTATCCATGCCAGCGGAAATCTGGCGTTGGGATTTTGTGATGTCCAGCTGTCAGTGAAATAGGCGAAGCTGTTACCCTCGCTGTTTGTGAACATGGTCCGGGCATCTCCCTGCAACATGAAAGTGCGCAGTGCGGCGCCCTGTATCAGGAAGTGCAGATCGAAACCTTTGTAACTGCAGCCTGCGGCCAGGCCGTACATAATGCGTGGGGTATTGCCATAGTTGGAAAGTACTTCCTGATCCTGCGCATCTATTTTCCCGTCATGATTAACATCGGCATATTTGATATCACCAGCCAGTGAATGTTGTCCGAACTGGGATCCACCGAACCAATCCTCTGCTTCTTTCTGGCTTTTAAAAATGCCCAATGCATGATAACCTGCTACAAACCCGAGCGGCCTGCCCAATTGTTTCTGGAAATCAAGGGCATTGGCAGGATCATCTATCTGTGTCACTTTATTAGTGGCAAAACTACCAGAGAGGCGTATGTCGTAAGTGACTGCACCGATGTTGTTGCGATGGTAAAGACTTAACTCCATACCGTGGCTTTTCATCTGGGCATAATTTTCTGCAGGAAGACTGCGGCCAAATGTAGCGGGTACTGACCTTACCCGGCTCCAGAGGATATCTTTGGTAGACCGGGAGAAGTAATCGAATTCAATGCCCAGCAGGCCTTTCCAGAGTTCTGCGTCGAGCCCGATGTTATTGTTGTCCTGTTTTTCCCAGGTAATACCGGTATTCGGATATACGCCGTAATTCAGGGCTGATGCGGCTTTGCCGTCCATGATGGGACCACTGCTGGTATTGATGTTGTAAATGTCCTGGAACTGGAAAGCATCTACCCGGTCGTTACCTATAACGCCTTTGGATACACGTAGTTTCAGGCTATTCACAAATTGTAATGCTGCGGCATTTTTAAAGAAGGATTCTTCTGATATGCGCCATCCGGCTGATACTGCCGGGAAGAAGCCGAAGCGATGATTACGCGGGAAGCGGTACGATCCGTCGTAGCGGAAAGAACCTTCCAGCAGGTATTTGTCGTGATAGGCGTAATTCACACGTCCCACAAGGCTGCGGCGGGCATCTTTCAGCAGGCTGGTACCGGTCACACTCTGGTTAGCCGGACCGCTGTAGTACAGTTCATCCCTCAGTGTATTCGGAAAGTCGGCTTTGGTGGCCTGCAGGTTATCGCCCTGGATACCATATTGTTCATATAACAGTAACGCCCCTACGGAATGTTTGTTGAAGGCACCTGCATAATTGAGAGAAATGTTATAGGTGGTAGTAGTCAGCGGAGTATAGGTTTCGGTAAGAGATGCCGGAGAACCAACTGCTTTTACGCCGGTAACATTGCCCTGGTTGTCTTCATTGTACAACAGGTAAGGGGTGGCAAAATACTTATCGAAAAGATGATCCTTTATCACGGCAGCAGTACCTTTCAGCGAGAGTCCTTTGGTGATGAAGGGAAGCTGCTGATCGAAGAAGATGGTACCGGCATATTGGTTGTCGGTGGTGTGGCGGTAGCCGGAACCGTTTACAATCTGTACCGGATGCGGGCCGTTGGCATTGTACGGATGGCCACTGGGCGTATAGGCCGGCACATCGGGCCTTGTACGCAGCGCTTCCGCGAAGATGAAGAATTCATCGAAACCAGGTGTGGAGGTCAGTCCCTGTTCGCCCGACAGGTTAAGGCCTATTGTGAGTGTTTTCGTAATATCCGCATCCATATTGGCGCGCAGGTTATAGCGCTGATAGCTGATATGGTTGTACATACCTTCCTGATCGGTATAGCCCAATGAAGCATAGTAACGAATGGCCCCGTTGCCGCCGTTAACAGAGAGGTTATGTTTGGTTTGCGGGCTGTTCTGCCGGAACGTTTCCTTATACCAGTTGGTGCCGGTTTTACCGGATTTAAAATCTGCCAGTTCTGCATCGGTGAAAACCGGAGAGCTGCCCTGGTTCTGAAGGGCCTGGTTACGGTATACCGCATATTCGTACGGACTCATGATCCGCGGATAACCGGTAGGACGCTGTATACCGGCCATACCGGAATAATTGATCACGGGCTTGCCTTTATGACCGCGTTTGGTAGTAATAAGAAAGACGCCATTAGCAGCGCGTGCGCCATATACAGCCGCTGCGGAGGCATCTTTCAATACGGAGAAACTTTCCACATCAGCAGGATCGATGTCGTCCATGGTATTACGAACGATGCCATCTACCACGATGAGCGGGGAGTTATCGTTCAGCGTGCTGACGCCCCTGATCTGCAGTATGGAGCCGCTACCGGGCTTTCCGCTGGGGTTGGTGGCAATCACACCCGGAAGGCGGCCGGCGATACTGTTGGTGATATTGGCTACCGGCTGTTTTTCCAGCTCTTTGCCATTAATAGTGGCAACAGAACCGGTCAGGTTTACTCTTTTCTGCGTGCCGTACCCAACTACCACTACTTCACCGAGTGCAGTGGATGCTTCTTCCAGTGAAACATCGATCACGGTTCTGCCATCGCAGCGGATTTCACGCGGCGCATAACCGATGGCACTAAAGGTGAGCAGACTTTCCTTTCCGGGAACGGACAATGTGTAACGTCCGTCGGTGCCGGTATTCATACCGGTTTGAGAACCTTTTACCATTACGGTAACTCCCGGGATGGGATTGTTTTTGTCGTCTTTCACAACACCTGAAACGGTCAGTGATTGTGCGTGAGTGGTTGGTGCATACAGCTGCAACAGACAGGTTAGTAGCAGCGAAAGGAGCAATTGGAGTGCGTGCGGGCATGATGCCCGACTGGAGATTCTGGTCATGACTGAATAATTGATTCTGGTGGTGGATAAATGATTCTGGTGGTGGTGGCGAAGTGTGAACATTCATCGTTTGCCGGCGCTGTTGATCAGAGCCGGTAAATTCTTACAGCATTCTCATGGAATAAGCCTGTCAGTTCTTTTGGTGTACATGTTGAGAGTGCCTGTAGTAAAGCTTCGAGCCATTGACGGTAAGTGCCGGCCAGCAACAGCACGGGCCAGTCGCTGCCGAACAGCAAACGTTCAGGGCCGAAGCAACTAAAGGCGTGGTGGATATATGGCGCCAGTATCTCCGGTGTCCAGCCTGTATGTGCGGCTTCTGTGATCAGCCCGGATAATTTGGCGCAAAGATTCGGGAATGCAGCCAGTTTGTCTGCGTTTCTTTTGAAGTCGTCCAGTCTGTTGTTCCTGATATCCGGTTTGCCAAGGTGGTCCAGTATAAACGGCGTATCCGGGCAGGCGGCTATCATGTTGATGGTATGTGGTATGGCATGCGGCTTTACACTGATATCGAGAGAAAGATGATATTCCGGCAGCAGTTGCAACGCATCGAGGTAACCGGTGCTGCAACATAGCCGGGGATCATCGTCATACATTCTCCTGATGCCTTTTACCAGCGGGTTGCCGGTGAGTTCGTGCAGCATCGTAGCTACTGCCCTGCCCTGTTCCAGTGGTGCATAGGCAACGATGCCACGGATACGATCGTCGGCCTGCGCCTGTTGCATTACCAGTTCAATTTCCTGTAAGCATTGATCAGGGCGGCATTCGGCCTGCACGAATACCATACCGCTGATGGGAACGCCGGCGGTTGCCTGTTGATAATCTGTTATGAGATATGGCCGGTGTATCCCGGGAAACTCCTCCAGCCATGGATATTCCAGCCGGAGGGGATCCCAGAGATGTAGATGTGTATCAATAACGGGAATGGCGGTCAGGAGATGGTTCATGTCTTGGCTGTTTTGTATTGTGATGCCAGCTTGCGCAACCAGGATAGTTCGTCTGTTACACAGCCCTCGGTAGCAGATGAAACCGTGAGGCTGTATTTATACAATACCCCCTTTTGATATTTGAGCGCAGGTGGCTGCCAGGCCGATCTGCGGCGGGCAATTTCCTCGTCTGTTAAACTAACTTCAATACTGTTGTTCACGGTGTTGATGGTGATCTTGTCGCCGTTTTGCAACAGGGCAATCAGTCCGCCATCGTATGCTTCCGGTGTAATATGGCCAATTACAAAACCATGCGTGCCACCGGAGAAACGGCCATCGGTAACCACTGCTACATCTTTGCCCAGGCCTGCTCCCATGAGGGTGGCCGTGGCTTTCAGCATTTCGGGCATACCAGGGCCGCCGCGTGGGCCTTCGTAACGGATCACCACTACATCGCCCGGAACTACCTGTTGTTGTTCTATGGCTGCGATGGCGGCAAACTCTCCGTCGAATACCTTGGCCGGGCCCTCAAAAAATTCTCCTTCTTTTCCTGTGATCTTCGCTACGGCTCCTTCCGGGGCGAGGTTCCCATACAGGATCTGCAGGTGCCCATTGGGCTTCAGTGGCTGGGAAATCGGGTGTAATATGCCCCTGGCAGGATCTGCGGGAGGAACCTCCTGCAGGTTTTCAACGAGTGTTTTACCGGTCACCGTCAGGCAGTTGCCGTCCAGGAAACCTGCTTCCAGCAACGTTTTCATGATGGCTGGTATACCTCCTGCCTGGTGTACATCTTCCATGAGATATTTTCCGCTGGGTTTCAGATCGGCCAACAGCGGGGTGCTGTTACTGATTCGCTGAAAATCGTCGAGTCCCAGTGCTATGTCTGCCGCCCTTGCGATGGCGATAAGATGAAGCACCGCATTGGTAGAGCCTCCCAGCGCCATTGTTAGCGTGATGGCGTTTTCGAAGGAGGCTTTTGTGAGAATATCTTTTGGCTTAATATCCTTCTCCAGCAAGCGATATAATGCCTGTCCAACCTCCAGGCATTCTTTTTCTTTTTCCTTGCTCAGTGCCGGATTGGAAGAGCTGTATGGCAAGCAAAGTCCCAACGCCTCTATGGCGGCCGACATGGTATTGGCGGTATACATGCCGCCACAAGCGCCGGCGCCGGGGCAGGCATTGCGGATGATGCCCTCAAAATCGGCAGATGATAATTTACCGGCCAGCTTCTCCCCATAGGCCTCCAGCGTTGAAAGCACGTTGATTTTTTTGTCTTTGTAAATACCAGACCCGATGGTGCCTCCGTATACCATGATGGCAGGGCGGTTCAGCCGGCACATGGCCATAACGGCGCCGGGCATATTTTTATCACAGCCCATAATGGTGATCAGTCCATCATACCACTGAGCATTGACGATGGTTTCAATTGAATCTGCGATGATGTCGCGTGAGGGCAGCGAGAAACGCATGCCTGCCGTGCCCATGGTGAGTGCGTCGCTTACTCCGATGGTGTTAAAGATCAGTCCTACCATACCCGCATCGGTAACGCCCTGCTTTACTATCGCGGCAAGCGCATTGAGATGAAGATTACAAGGGTTTCCTTCAAAACCCGCGCTGGCAATGCCTGTCTGGGGTTTGTTAAGATCTTCCGGTGTGAGGCCAGCCCCATGAAGCATGGCCCTGGAAGAAGGTTGACTGATGTTCTGCGTAAGCACACTGCTATACCTGTTTAACCGATTATCCATACATTGTTGCATTTGAAAAATTAGAGCAAAGAAATCCCAGGCACCTGCGGGTGCAGTTGCTTACCTGTTGTTCTCCGTAAAAATTATATCTGATGTTGAATCGTCGTACCGCCTGCATCGCTGGAAGCATAGGCCGCTTCCACCAGCTGCATGGTCTTGTATGCGCTGTCTATATGGTTGACCAATATTGATGACGTTCCTTCTGCGTAGCACATGAGATTGGCCATGGATGCAAGAAACGCATCCGGCATCCAGGTGCCGTTTAACTGCACCGGCTTCCACTCCGGTGGCTTGCCGTTTTCCAGCAGCACGTATTCAAAAGTATCCGGCACACCGTGAGGATAATCGATGTTCAGGCCCAGCGTGGTGATGATGGCGCCTTTGGTGCCTTCCCATTTAATGAACGAATCCTGGTGCTTCAGGCCAAATTCATGACCGTGGTTGGTATTGATGAAAGCCCTTACCGCATCATTGTAATCCAGTATGATCACTGAGCGGGTAGATGCAAGCTGCATCATTTTGGGGTGTTGCACCGTTTTAGCATAGATGCTGTCCGGCTCTCCCAGGAAATAGCGCAGCAGATCCATGTAGTGGATGCTGTGATACAGCATTTCCATGCGCGGGATACCAAAGAGGAATTCCCACAGATGCCACGGGTGATAGATGTTCATGCGGATCTCCATATCGTGGAGGGTACCTATCAGGCCCTGGCTGATGATATCTTTGGCGGCGGCAACAGCAGGGATGAAACGCATCTGGAAATTTACGGCAGCAATAAACTGTTTTTGACGGCAAAGCTGCATGATGTTGTCGGCCGCCGGCAGGGTTTCTCCCATTGGCTTCTGCATCAATACTACCGCTTTCTGCGGCAGTTGTTCCAGTATGGAGGGCAGTACCGAAGCTGGTACGGCAATATCGAAAATAACGTCCGTGGGTACGTTTGCTATCAGTTCGGCAGTATTGTTATATACACGTGGAATATTGAATTGCGTAGCCAGCTGCTGCGCTTTTTCCAGGGCAGGATCGCAGATGGCTACTATCTCCCAGCCGGCTTTGCGGTAGGCCGGCAGATGTGCCCCTTCTACAATGCCGCCTGCACCGATAATGGCGATAGGTCGTGGATGCACAGGAAGCTGAGGTTGATAGTTGATCGTGATATCTGCTTGCATGAATCAAATTTCTTCCAAAATAACTGATCAAACCAACACTTTAAGAGACATTACCTGCACTATTTTGACCATTTTTGGGAATTAGCAGGCCAAATAGATTATATTAGTGCTATAGCCCGACCAAAAACGGTCATATGAAAGCGATTTTACAAAAGGTACCGGTTTCAACAGATGCGTCGTTCGCCGTTCAGGTGTTCTGTTCTCCTTATTTCGATACGCCCTGGCATTTTCATCCGGAGTGTGAGCTGGTGTTGGTGCTGAAGGGAGATGGGAAACGCTTTGTGGGCGACAGTATTACGGATTTTGTTCCGGGAGATTTGGTATTGCTGGGTTCCAACCTGCCGCATTGGTACAGGAACGGTGCTGCTTATTACGCCAATGATCCTTCGCTGGAAGCGAAATCGCTCGTGATCCAGTTCAACAGGGAGTTCCTGGGCAGCAGCTTTTTCGGATTGCCTGAAACAGCAGGGATTAAAAAACTACTCGACAGATCCAGGCAGGGCATCTGTATCACCGGCCGTACCCGTGAAGTAGTAGCAGGGAAAATGCATCAGATTGTAGACAGCGACGGAATGGACCGCCTGCTGCAGTTATTGTCGATATTGCATGTGGTGGCCGGCTCGGCCGACTGCCGCCTGCTTTCCAGTCAGGGTGCCACGGGGATTAACGTAAAGGATTCCGAGCGCGTCAACCGGATTTATGAATTTGTAATGCGGCATTTCACAGATCCGATTTCCACCAATGAAGTGTCGAATGCCATTAATATGAGCCCTTCTGCATTCTGCCGTTATTTTAAAAAACGTACGCGCAAGAATTTTACACATTTTCTGAATGAGTTACGAATAGGACATGCCTGTAAGCTATTGCAGGAAGAAGATCTCAGCGTAACGGAAATCTGTTTTATGAGTGGTTATAACAGCATTTCTTATTTCAACCGTCAGTTCAAGAATTTTAAAAAGAAAACTCCACAGGCGTTCAAGCAGGAGTATATGCAACGAAAGAGTTTTGTGTAAACGCTGGTGGAAAATTGTTCCCGGAAATTAAGATGATCATTATGAAAAACATTTTCCTATTTACCTTCCTCGTTATGCACATGGCATTTACACAAGCCCAACATCAGGTTAACCAGAGAAAAACTGCAAATGGTATTGTTGAAGGCACGGTAGAAAAAAGTGGTATCCTTTCTTTCAAAGGTATTCCTTACGCGGCGCCGCCCGTGGGCGATCTGCGATGGAAAGCGCCACAGCCGGCAAGCAACTGGGATGGCGTTCGAAAGGCTGCCAGCTTCGGACCCCGTGCCATGCAGCCACCTATTTTCGGGGATATGGTGTTTCGCTCAGATGGGATGAGCGAGGATTGTCTTTACCTCAACGTATGGACCCCTGCAAAGAAAGCGGCGGAGCGCCTTCCGGTGCTGGTGTATTTTTATGGCGGCGGCCTTGTTGCCGGCGATGGTTCTGAACCGCGCTACGATGGAGAAAATATGGCGAGGAAAGGAATTGTTACACTGACGGTGAATTACCGGCTCGGCGTTTTCGGCTTTCTCTCGCATCCCGGGCTGACTGCTGAATCTCCGGTGCATGCCTCCGGGAATTACGGTTTCCTGGATCAGGCAGCGGCCTTGAAATGGGTGTGGGAAAACATCGCTGCGTTTGGCGGTGATCCGGAGCGCGTCACCATTGCAGGAGAATCGGCGGGTTCGATATCCGTTAGTGCATTGATGGCATCTCCCCTTTCCCGGACGCTGATAGCCGGTGCGATCGGAGAAAGTGGTTCTTTGCTTGGCACGCTGCCGGCAGTGCCGCTGAGCAATGGCGAAAGCACTGGTAAACAGTTTGCAGAAAGTGTGAACGCCTCATCCCTTACCGATTTACGGGCGCTTCCGGCAGAGAAGATATTGGAAGCTGCCACTAAGTTCGGGCCGTTCCGCATTTCCCCGGTGATAGATGGATACTTCCTGCCTGAAAGCGTGTATAACATCTACGCTGCGGGAAAACAATCGCATGTTCCCCTGCTTGCAGGCTGGAATTCGGAAGAGTCGAACTATCGCGGCATACTGGAAAATCAGCCGCCCACGAAAGAGAATTTTGCGAAGGCAGTGCAACGCCTGTACGGAGAAAAAGCAGCACAGGTGCTGGAAACCTATCAGGCAGCCACAGATGCCGCAGTAGAGAAGGTGGCCGGCGACCTGGCCAGCGATCGCTTTATCGGTTTCAGTACCTGGAAGTGGATAGATCAACAGGCAAAGACCAATACCAAACCGGTGTATCGCTACCTTTATTCCCGTCCCCGCCCCGGAGCAAAAGGTGCGGTGCATTCAGCAGAAATAGAATATGCTTTGGGTAATCTTGCCACCAACAAAGTATTTGCCTGGACACCTGACGACTATAAAGTGTCGGCCATCTTACAGGATTATTTCGCCAATTTCATCAAAAAAGGAAATCCAAATGGAAAGGGATTGCCGGAGTGGCCTGCTATTCAAGGGGAAGATGTACCCGTGATGAATATTGATGTGAAGACGCAAATGCAGAAAGAGCTGTTTCGGAAAAGATATGTATTACTGGATGGTTTTTAGCCTTTGCCTGCCCCGCCGGAGATAGCTGCTGCACTACCTCCGGTCCGGTAACAGGCTGCATCAACATTCCACACCGAGCCTATCCGCACTTTTTTGAGTTGACTATACGTTAGAATCGCCGGAGCGGTCAGCCGCTCATTGGAAAACAAAGCGAGAAGGTGAGTGGAAGGATGCGGTTTTGTTGTAACGCTTAATCAAAAAAACTTATAGTGTAAAGAGCCATTGCCATTTTGGCAATGGCTCTTTACGGATTATTAGTATCCTGGGTTTTTCTTCAGGTTCGGATTAACGGCCAGCTGTTGGCTGGGTATGGCAAACAGCAGATATTTAGGATCGTCTGTTGGTTTTTCCTGCCAGGGCTGTAAGAATTTTCCAAAGCGGATCAGGTCAGATCGTCTGCTGCATTCCCAGTAAAACTCACGTCCTCTTTCATCCAGCAGCTGATCCAGGGTTACACTGGCCCATGGAGCAACGTTGCGGGCAACACGTAGGATGTTTACCGGAACGAGTGCGCCGGCGGTATTTCCCTGGCGGAGTAATGCTTCAGCTTTCATGAGCAATACATCAGAATAGCGGTAATACACAAAGTCATTCTCAACTTTTCCATTACCATCGTTCACATAATCAGGGCAGTATTTAACTACCCGGATACCTGTAACCTCCAGGTTGGCACCGGTTTCAATGCTGTGTACTTCCGGGATGAATATCAATGGTGCACCTGTTCTGTCGGTTAAAGCCGCATTGGTTGTCAGATCATATTGCTGACCAATCAGGAATCCGACATTGATTCGTTTACCAGGGTTACCGGGTCCGTTAGTAGTATAAGCTGCTCCGCGTCTTACATCTGCAGCTTCAAACTTGTTGTAGAAGTCGGAAAGTGTGGCCCAGCCATTCCATCCTGCAGGATTTTGGTTGTAGTGCATTACAGTATGCCAAACAGAGCGTATGTCGCCTGCGTCCACACCGCCGATGTTTTCAGCAGTGAAGATATTCTCTTTCGAAATAGCGCCATTGTTTGGTGCAAAGTTGTCGAAGTAATTTGCACTGAAACTGTATCTGCCACTGGTGATGATAGCATCAGCCAGCTCCACAACTTTTGCCATATCCGCAGCATTGAAGGTAGGAGTAGCCCGGTTGGCGATCACTCCCTTATTCAGATAGCATTTCATCAGCAACATTCTCGCTGCATCCTGATTGGCCTTGGTGATATTGTGTTTATCTGCAGCCACATCAGGAAGATCATTCATCACTGCAGTCACTTCAGACATAATGTAGTCCAGGGCTTCTGCTCCGGTTCTTACTTTCGCCGGTACTGTTACTTTTTCTCCCGGCTCCCTGTATGGTACCTGGTTAAAGAGATCCAGCATACTGAACATGGCAAAGGCTCTCAGAAACCTGGCTTCTGCTGCCTGCTGTTTGGAAGGGCTGAACTGAAGAATGTTAGTAGCGGTATATACTACACCTCCAAGGTTGTTGAAAGCATCACGGATATGGATATTGTCGCCATCCCACTGGTGTGAGTGCAATACGCGCCATACGCCGTTATCATCCCAGTCGCCGCCCCTGGTAGGAGCTATCTGCTCGTCGGTACTCATTTCAGACAGTGCAAATACCTGATCATTATTCTGATATGGCAAGCGCATCGAATTATATACACCTTTCAGCAGGGCGTCTGCTGATCCGCCGCTACCGCCCACCTGTTCTGTGGTTGCCTCTCCCTGGAGTTTTTCATCCAGCTTGGTACAGGCTGAAATCAACAGTATGCCGGTGAGTAGAAAATATTTTGTTACGTGGTTCATATAAGCAATGTTTTTGGATTAGAGAGAAAAATTAACCCCCAGTGTAAATGTGCGGGCAGATGGGTAAGGCTGGTATTCAATACCTGCGGATGGAACACCACCAGCTGTAGACATGCCGGTTTTTGAATCTGCACCCGGTGTACCACTACCTTTATCCACATTTACCTCAGGATCAAATCCCCTGAACTTGGTGATCACAAACAGGTTCTGAGCGGTCAGGTAAACATTCAGTCCTTTAACTACATGGCTGATATCGCCGATAGCGTAAGCCAGTGAAAGGTTAGACAGTTTTACGTAGTTGCCGTTCTCAATAAACCGGGAAGAGGAAGTAACACGATTGGAAAGCGATTCCTGTACAGGAGCATTGTAGAATGCTTCTGCAATGTTACGGGTTCCCCTCAGGTTGCTTAGATTCACCACGTTGTTGAATGTATTGTTATAGATCTTGTGCCCAAATGCGCCGTTGAGGTTAGCAGTGAGCGTCAGTTTTTTGTAAGTAAGCGTAGTAGTAAAACCCAGTAGTGTAGAAGGGTTCGGATTTCCCTGATAACTTAGGCTATCACCGTTCGGGTAAATAGACTGACCATCCTTATCGATACCGCCAAATGTTCTTGTATAGAAAGCATTGATGGGCATGTTATTGTAAATGATTTCCACCAATGTACCGGAAACACCCTGGCCGTTCAACTGACCTGTATAGATGGGAGCTTTCATGCCGGTAACATTGTTTTTCAGGAAGGTAGCGTTTGCACCAACTTCCCAGATGAAGTTTTTCTGAGAAATAATAGTGGCGTTGACCATGGCTTCTACCCCTTTATTGATGATCTTGCCATCCAGGTTTTTCCAGGTTACAACTGATTGGGAGGCTGCCGGCTGAATAGCGGTTGTAGGATAAAGCAGATCAGATGTAGTTTTGTGGAAATAGTCCACAGAACCTGTGATCCGATTTTTCAGTAAACCGAAGTCCAAACCGATATTGAACTGTTTGTCAGATTGCCATTTCAGATCGGGGTTGTCGTTGGATTTCTGGCCAACGGCTCCGTTGTTCTGGAATGCCCACCTGGCCTGAGACGCGCCGGCAGGGAATTCCTGATTACCGGTGATACCCCATCCGCCTCTCAGTTTCAGGTTGCTGACTACGTCTTTATGGAAGAATTCTTCGTTACTGATATTCCAGGCTGCGGCAAATGAAGGGAAATAGCCATAACGGTTATTCTTACCGAATTTAGTGGAACCATCTGTCCTGAGAGTAGCCGTGAGCATGTATCTGTCTTTCGCATTCAGGGTCACCCTGCCGAATACAGATTGCAACTCTGAGATCGGATCTGCAAAAGACGTGATGTTTCGGCCTGCGGCATTGGAGAACTGGATATAATCTGTAAGGTCCAGGCCGTAGTTACCGAAGCCACCTGTTTGCGCAGGCCCAAGCCCGTTCATATAGGCTCCTTTATTGGTGAACTTCATGTACTCATATCCGACAAGTGCATTCAACCTGAAATTCTGGTTTAGTTGCTTGTTATAAGTCAGGGTGTGGGTTACCTGTTGCGTGGTCAACTCATTGTTGCCGATATTAGCCCAACCCAAACCGGTGGGATATTGAGGCGTAATACCAAAGGTATTGAGGTTGATGTTGCCATCTACCGCTGTTCTCCGGATACCACTGCTGTAGTTAATACTGTATTGCATACGATATTCCAGGTCATCAGTGATCTTGTAGTAAGGAGAAACACTTCCGAGAATAGTGGTCACTTTGGATCTGTCGTGGTAAACCCGTGACATAGCTACTGGATTTACTGCAGCACTACCTTGTTTAATGTTCAGGCTACCATCAGCATTGTACAATGGTTCTGTAGGGTTCCATTGTAACGCTTGCCCAATCAGGCTGTTGCCAAAGCCGGCGTCATTGGTGATAGGAGGAATATTTTCGAGGTACTGGTTGGCGATCACATTCAAATCAACTCCCAGTCTTCTGTTGTTAAGGAATTTGAAACCAGAGTTGAGGCCTACGGAGTATTTTTTGAAATCAGACTTTTTGATAATACCCTGCTGGTCCAGCATACCAATAGACAGGCGGTATTTTGCATTTTCGCTGCCTCCGCTAACACCGGCGTTATAGTTTTGTGTAACTGCGGTACGTAAAATCGCATCAAGGGCATTTACGTTGCTACCTTTATCGGCACTATTTCCCAGGTTCCATTTCTGCAACGCCTGGCGATATTCGCCTCCATCAAGTACCTTGATGCGCTTCATGATAGAGCTGATACCTACGGATGCACCTATATCCAGCTTGGGTTCTCCAACCTGACCTCTTTTGGTGGTGATCAGTACCACGCCATAGGCAGCCCTGGAACCATAAATAGCTGTTGCAGAAGCATCTTTCAATACATCTACGCTGGCAATATCAAAAGGGTTGATGAAGTTCAACGCATTACCTCCCGGCACGTTGCCCAGCTCGGGTACGTAAAGTCCCGGTCTTGCAGAACGCCCGTCCAACGGCACACCGTCCACTACATACAATGGCTGGCCGGTACCAGTCAGCGCGGCATTACCCCTGATCCTTACAGTGGTAGCACCACCGGGCTGCCCGGAGTTGGAAAGGATCTGCACACCTGCCACCTTACCCTGGATAAGTTGATCCGGCGCCGTGAAAGTACCTTTGTTGAAGTCCTTGGCCTGAATGGATGCCACCGCACCGGTGATATCCTTCTTCCGGACAGTACCATACCCTACCACCACTACGTCGGTTAATTGGGTGCTGCTCGATTGCATCGATACATTAACAGCCGATTTTCCTGCAATATTTACTTCCTGTGTGGTAAATCCGATAAAGGTAACTACCAGCGTGGTGGCATTTGAGGGAACGCTCAACTTAAAAGTTCCATCCGGACCTGCTGCTGTTCCTGTACTCGTACCTTTTAACTGGATAGAAGCTCCCGGAATAGGGGCCCCCTTATCGTCCGTTACCTTCCCGGCAACAGTTTTGGTTTGTGCGCTGGCTATGCCTGCTATCAGCAGCAATAACGAGCATAACAGACGCACTTTGCGAAATAGAACTCTGTTCATAAGATCAGTTTTATTTGTTTGTGGAATATTGATGCCTAAGTAAAAATGGATTTAGAAACGGAAGCAAAAACGGAAAGGCCGTTTCCAATAACGTGAATGCTTATTCATAATGGAATTTTTAGATTTTGATCCAGGTGCAAACAATGCCCGGGTTATTCTGTTGTTGCCTATAACATCCTTCGGGCCGCAATTGTTGCTATCGAAATTCAAAGTATAACAGCTTAGTCAGGCTAACAATTTATATGGTCAATGTATAGAAAATATTGCCCTTTTTCGGTGTTTTTACAGTTTTAATTATTTGTATATCAATTTATTATATAAACATTATAATATTTAATATATGAATGATTTCAGCCCTGAAAAAGAAGCATTTTTAAGTGTTTAAACAACCATTATTTAGTTCATTTTTCTTTTTTGGGGGCATATCGCCGGAGTAGATTTTTATAGCAGGATGAGGAATTTTAATATATGCCTCACAGTTATCAATCAAAAAAGCAGATGTTGGAAAAATAACGTCATCCGGAAGAATTGCGCAATTTCATCCACATAAAATTTTCTAAAAAAATTTAAAAACTGTGGGCACAAAAAAGTAAAATCAAGGATTGGGATATCATTTTAATGATTATGACGCCTCAACAGGTTACCGAATAAAAAGAGGCTGACCAAAAAGTAATGGTCAGCCTCGCCGGATATGGTGATATTATTTTTACCAGTTAAATATCTGGGTCAGATTAGGATTCAATACCCGTTGCGCATCCTGGATCGGCCGGTAATAATACTTAGGCGAAACGAAGGAACGCTGATTATCACGATTACGGGTGAACAGGATATGACCTGAAGTATTATTTTCCAGGTAGAAATTATTATCCTTTCCGTCTTTATCCTTCAGGTAGAATCTGGAAAGTTTGCCTCTCAGATCGGCCGGCATACCGGCAATCGGCGTAGTGTCGGCCGGATTGTTCAGCAGAATGATATCCGCAATACCATCTCCCGACAAATCAATACCTCCCAACTGCGGAATATACATGCCCTGTTGGCCTTTTTCGAGAAGCGCACCGGCAGCCCAGCGATTGACATCGTTAAGACGCAGCCCTTCACAGGCCATCTCCACCCGGCGTTCGCGGCGGATCTCCAGCAGTACTCCTTTATTGGCACCACCTACGAGCGGATAAGCTGCAGCCATGGTGGCATCGGGATTGGCGTTGGCAATAGCGAGCGACAAATTCGGCATTCCTACCCTGGCTCTCAGTTTGTTGATGGAATTGTCGAGATCAGACTGCGTAAGCAGGCCCAGTTCTGCCATCGCTTCAGCATAATTCAGCAATACTTCGGCAAAACGGTAAACAGGCAGCCCGGTGTAATTGGCCCCCCAACCCTGGCGCAGCGCCGGGTCGCGGGGATAAAATTTCAACTGATCGTAGCCTCCCAGGTTGGGCTTGGCAAGATACAGCACATTATTATTGGTGGTGGAAAAGCCAGGGTAAGCGATGGTTTCAGCAAGGCGTGGATCGCGGTCTTTGAACACCTCCACAAAACCTTTTGCTGCATATCCCGGCTGAGAGGTAAATGGGGTACCATCTTTCATCAGGTAACTTTCCATCAGGCTGCGGCTCAACGACCACATCCAGCCAAGTACACTATGTGTATTGTTCCCTATGCCCAGGCTTTGCTGGCAATCGAACCACTGGATCATTTCCGGATTCCCCGCCAGTGTAGGACTGGAGAACAATGCCTGGAAATCGGCTCCGTTCTTACCTGTATTGTAAACGGCAAAGCTGCTGTTGTTCATGATCTGACGGCATGCCCTGGCGGCACTGTCAAGGAAACGGTTGGCATCTGTCAGTTTAAGCTCATCATGATATTTCCGGAAAGTACCTTCAAATAAGCAGAAGCGGGCTTTCAGCGCCAGTGCTGTCCATTTGCTGACACGTGTTCTGTTGCCCAGGTCCGGTTTGATATTATCCACGGCATACTGCAGATCAGCCAGGATAGAGTCTACCACCCGGGCCCGTGGATCACGGGGCTTATATAAAGCCGAATCCACATTGCTCAGTGCGGCGGAATACCAGGGCACGTCAGAATAGCGCGCTACTTTTTCTGCATAGAACCTGGCCCTGAAGAAACGGGCGATGCCGATGTTGTGATTGATGGCAGCAGGGTCGCCCTGTGTTTTGTAGACGTTGCCCAACATGAAGTTATAACTGCGCAGCGAGCTCCAGTCGTTCCAGCCGGTGTTGCCCACGGTAACCGGATCCAGCCGGCCTTCCATCATCAGATCCATTTCTCCTGCGCCGCTGTAGCTGGAAACGTTATCGGAATTGATATCGTCTGTAGCGTAATAGGCATTTGCATAGAAGCTGTTGGTATATGTTTCCAGGTCTTTGGGCGTATTGAAGAATGCTTCCGGCGTGATCGATGTCTGCGGCAGGCGCTGCAGAAAATCTTTATTACAGGAAATCGTTGCTAACCCTGTTATTACAGCCAGGCTGCTGATATATAATTTAAACCGATGCATGATGTTCATTTTTTAGAAGTTCATGTTTAAGCCGGCAGAATAGGTTTTCTGGAACGGATAAATGGCCCCATCCAGTCCTTCCGGATCTATATTCGCTCTCAGGTGAGAGATGGTGAAGATGTTTTCTGCACTGAAGTAAAATCTCAGGCGTGCTATCTTCATTTTGTCTGTTAATTTCTTGGGCAGCGTATAACCGAGCGTGATGTTCTTCAGGCGCAGGTAAGCAGCGTTCTGCAGGTAACGGGTCTGTGGTGCGCCCAATTCGGTTGCTCCTTCTGCGATATAGGATTTAACACGCGGGAAATAGGCATTCGGATTCTCCGGTGTCCAGTAATCCATGTTATGCACCTGCACATTGGTCCACGGCTGCGCATATATTCCCCAGAAGTAGTGATTGCTTGGATTCGGGTACCAGTCGCGTTTGCCAATTCCCTGAAGATAAAGGCGCAGATCGAACCCTTTATAGCCTGTGTTGATATCAATACTATACGGGAATCTGACAGCATTATTACCAATGATGCGTTTGTCGCCATGATCCGCCAGTGTATTTTTACCATAGCTGATCACGCCATCGCCGTTGAGATCTTTGAATTTGAGATCACCCACATAAAATTTAAAGCCCTGATCAGGGGTACCTACTTTGGATTGATCTGCGTGATTTTTTAATTCGGTTTCATTCTGGAAGAAACCTTCTGTTTCAAGGCCCCAGATCTCTCCTATCTCCTGTCCAACATAATAATCATCCAGTGATCCTATAGGGTTGTCGTATTTGGTAATGAAAGTACGGCTGTCTGCAAGCGCCAGTTTGATGCTGTAGAAGAAAGGATCTTTGTGGATATTGAATTGATCTCTCCACATAATGCTCAACTCCTGGCCCCTGGTTTTCAGATCGGCGGCATTGGTAGCCGGTTCTTTAGCACCATATACTGCAGGCAGGGTCTTGCTTTTGATGAACATGCCTTCTGTAAAGCGGGTGTACCTGTCGTAGCTGAGGCTTAATCTTTCTTTCAGCAGGGCTACATCCACCCCACCATTGATGGATCTTACTTTTTGCCAGGTATAGGTGGGCGTAACCGGATTAGGCTGATAAACGCCGATTGGTCTGTTGCCATCGAGTATTACTCCCACCCTGTTGGAGGGCATGGTAGCGAGGTAACCGTAGGTCAGGTAGGTCTGATCGCCCAGAGAGCCATAAGAACCGCGTATCTTCAGGAAGTCGAGTTTTAATGCTTCATTAACCGGCTGGAAGAATTTTTCTTTTGAGATCACCCAGGCAGCAGAAGCAGATGGGAAGAAGCCCCAGCGGTTGTTCTGCGGGAACCTGGAAGATCCGTCGCGGCGACCATTGAATTCCAGGAGATATTTATCGTCGTAAGAATAGTTGAGGCGGTAGAATATACCACGTACTGCCCAGTCAGAAATGTTTTCATTCTGAGAAACGGCGCCGGTAGCCAGGTTGATGGTGGGGAAGGTAGGACTGATCAGGCCTTGTGCCTTTACGCCGTAGTTTACGTTATACCAGTACTCCTGGTTGAATCCGAGCAAAGCCGACAGTTCGTGTTTGCCAAATTTTTTGTTGAAGTCGGAATAAACGTTGTATACGGTGTACTTCGTTTGTCCGTTGCTGTTATAGGCATACGACTGGTTTCCATCGGTATACTGCAATGGCTGGCCAGGTCCTGTGCGGTAAGGAACAGGCACTACGAAGAGTCTTTCAGCGCCGTTACTTCTTCTGAAAGTAGCATCAGCCTTCAGTGTCCACACTTTTTTTATCAACCCGATTTCAGTATTGAAATTCGCCAGAAACTCGCTGCTGTTGTAATTGTCGCGTCCGCCGGATTCCAGTCTGCCCAGGAGTGCGGCGCCGTCTGATGTCCAGGTACCATCCGGGTTACGGGGTACGGAGAGAGAAGGCGTTCTGTTGGCATTATGGAAGAAGAGATAATCCATCGCATTCGATGGCTGATCATAGATCATATTGGTATAGGTAGTGTTGGTACCTATTTTTAGCCGGTCGTTGAAGGTATACGTGGCCTTGGCCCGGAGGTTATAGCGGGTATAGATATCCGGGTTGGAACGCAGCATTCCATCCTGTTTGTAATATTCTCCGGAGAGATAATAATTAAGTTTTCCGTCTCCGCGGGAGATGCTGAAGTTCGCGGTATACGCAGGAGCTGATTTGTTATATACTTCATGCAGCCAGTCGGTGGTACCGAAGTAGGCGTAAGCATTAGGATTATTAGGATCCACGATCACAGCGGGTAAAGACGGGTCCTTAGAGCGTTTGGCGGCATATTCCCTGACAGCACCAGGATACAGGTCGTACAGTGGTGTAGCGGCGTCGTGTTTCATCTGCATGGTGATCAACGGATCTGTGATGATTTTGGGTACGCTGCCCAGTGTGCGCACGGCATAGTTAGCGTTGACGCTAACAGCCAGCTGGCCATCTTTTGCAGATTTAGTAGTGATCAGTACCACGCCAAAAGCCGCCCTGGCGCCATATATGGCCGCAGATGCCGCATCTTTCAGCACAGATACATTTTCCACATCAGCGGGGTTCAGGCGGGAAACCTCATCTGCAGAGAAAGGAATACCGTCGACCAGGATGAACGGATCGCCTCCGTTTAATGAAGTATAACCACGCAGGTTAAAACCGGGAGCAGAAGAAGAGCGACCGTTGTTGATATTGATATTCAGGTTGGGAATCAGCCCCTGCAAGCCGGTACCTAAATTGGTAATGGGCCTGCTTTCCAGCGCTTTTCCGGAAATGTTATCTACCGCCCCGCTCAGGTTCACCCGTTTCTGACGGCCATAACCTACTACCAGTACTTCATTCAGGCCACTGGTATTGGCGCTCATCGTAACATTGAAGCCAGCAGCGCCCTTAACAGGCAGTTCGAAGCTTTGATAACCCACATAAGAGAATTCCAGGACCGCATTTTCCGGTACTTCTATCTGGTATTCCCCTTTTACATTGGAGGTCACGCCCTGTGCAGTGCCTTTTACCTTCACAGTCACGCCTATCAGCGGAGTACCCAACTCATCTTTGATACTACCTTTCACCTCGATGTTTTTCATAACATCGTTTGCTTTCATGATCACTACCAGGTTATTGGGCATGATCTTGTACTGCAGCGAAGTGCCTTCCAGTGCTTTGTTCAGCACCTCTGTGATAGAAGCATTGCTGACCCGGATGCTGATCCGCCGTTCGGAAATAGCATTGTTCTTGTACAGAAATGTGTAATCACTTTTTTTACTGATGGCATTCAGAAGCCTTTCAATGTTGATATTGTTGTAATCTACACTGATCTTTTCCTGGGAATACCCATGGGCGCTTAACTGCATAAAGCCGGCAAGAAGTAAGACAGACGTAAGTTTCATACGCATCAGGAGTTTTCTCCTGTCCCATATTGGAACAGGGGAAGGCCACCAATAAATTTTTTTCATAAATTTGTTTCGTTAGGTTAAATAATTATCCATTACCGTATCGTAGAGGATCGGTTTACGTTATTTAGCCAGCGTTAAAAAGGGGGAATGTGGCTGCATTTCCCTTTTTTGTTGGCATTAAAAAATATATACAATTGTTAGTTGTCCATTTTTGATGGATTTTGACAAGTGAATAATCGGCCTTCCGGCACGGACAATAAGTGAACAACTACCAGATACAGACTTCTTTTTTGTCGGTATCGAACTTGTAACGGAACCCCGACATCAGCTGTAGTGCCTGCAGGATGTCTGCCAGTCCCTGTTTTCTGAAGGCTCCTGTAAATACTTCTTTTTTATATATTTCATTTTTGAAAATGATGGTAACATCATACCATCTTTCCAGATCGTGTGAGAGATCTTCGAAAGAAGTTTTTTCAAAGCTGAAAGTGTCATTCAGCCAGGCAGTAGCCTGTTGTGTATTAGATACAACAGGGGCAATTTCAGTAACCTGGTGAACAGGAGCAGTAATGGATGAAGCCTGCCCGGGCGTATTGTCTGTATTATTGAAAGTTAGTTTTTCGAGAGGATTTAAAAGCACTTTACGCAATTTCCCGGATTGAGGATCGGGGAAAGCCACTTCCACTTTTCCGTTGATCAGCGTGGTTTCCACAGTGGCATCGCTGGAATAGGCTTTTACATTGAAAGCCGTTCCCAGTACCGTGATCGCTACCTTCCCTGTATGAAGCACAAAGGGATGACCAGGATCATGTTTGATATCGAAATAGCCTTCACCAATTAATACAGCCTCTCTTTTCCCTTCGAGGAATTTACGGCTGTCGTATCGTAACCGGCTACAGGCATTCAGCATTACAGTAGAGCCATCCGGTAATACCAGCCTTGATTTGGCGCCGTTGGTGGTAGCCACTTCGTCGCGGAGTTCATCGGCAACAGGCGCGGTAGTTTTAGATGGCCATTTATACCAGGCTGCGGTTACCAGCAAACAGATGCCCGCAGCAACGCTGATGGTTTTCCAGGGCAACAGCCGGCGCTTCACTGGAATTGCCGGTTGTTCCTGCAGCCATTGCTCCATACTGAGCCGTCCACTGGCCAGCAGCGCGGCTTCTTCTTCCGGAGTAAAGCCGGCAGCTTCCTGTATACCGCTAATTTCTTCGACCACAGAAAAGGCATATTTCATTTCGGAAGAGCACAACAGCAGGTGTTCCAGTTCTGCCAGTTCATCGCTGTCAGCTTCGCCCGATATCTTTTTGGCCATTAAAATATTCAAACGTTGTGCTTCCGTCATTGCCTGTTTTCAGTGATACAACCAGAGGACGAAAAAAAATGTCGAATCCCCCAAAGCATTTCAAAAAAAATATTTATTCCGCCTTGCCGGCCAGCTCAAGCCAGTTCAATGTATTGTTAACTTTAGCTTAATATGCTTTTTATAAATTGCAGCCATTATCCAGTAAACAAGTGATGGAGCAGGGGGCAATTAATCTTTTATTTTACAGGTTTACAGAGAGCAATGATCAGGAAGCATTCAAACGCTTTTATAACATGTTTTTTGTGACCTTGCTGCGTTTTTGCTTTTCGCTTGTCAAATCAAAAGAAGTAGCAGAAGAAATTGCCAATGATGTATTCATGCATTGCTGGCAGAAACGGGATACCCTGCGGGAAGTAAAAAATCCCAGTGTATATCTTTTCGTGGTGGCAAAGAACAGAATCATCGATTATAAGCGTAGAATGGCTACTCAACGGCAGGTGGCTATTTCAGAAGAAGATAAGGTAACCATTGCTTTTGATAGCGATCCTGAGCAACTGATGATTTCTGCAGAAATGAAAAGAAAACTGGAGTCAACAATTCAACAACTTCCACCCCGCTGCCGGATGGTCTATATCATGGTGAAACAATATGGGCTTAAATATAAAGAAGTAGCTACCCTCCTTAACCTCTCCGTAAAAACCGTTGAAAACCAGCTGGCCATCGCCATAAAACGTCTTACCCTCAGTATCAGCTTCACACTGGAAAATCAGCACTAGCCCGGAACTACCTGAAAATGTGGAATCTACCGCTGAAATCTATACCTTTGCGGTCATTATTTCCGAACAACATGAAGCATCATAAATTCATTGCAGTAGAAGGACTGGACGGTTCCGGTAAATCAACGCAGATCGACCTGCTTACAAAATACCTGGAATCAAAAAATGAAAAAACCAGGTTCATTCACTTCCCCCGGAGTAGCGAGGGCATGTTTGGCGAATTGATCGCCAAATTTCTGCGCGGTGAATTTGGTGATGTAAAAAGTGTACATCCTCAGTTGGTGGCATTGTTATTTGCGGAAGACCGTAAGGAATTTGCTGCTACCATCAATGAATGGCTGAACGAAGGCTGCTTCGTGCTGGTCGACCGGTATGTGATGTCGAATATTGCATTCCAGTGTGCTAAACTGCACTCCGAAGAAGAAAAAAGATATCTCCGCAATTGGATCAATGAATTTGAATACGTATATAACAAAATTCCCCAGCCTCAATTTTCCATCTACCTGGATGTGCCATTCTCATTTGTTGAATCGGCACTGGCAAAAAGAAGGGCCAACGAAAACCGGGAGTACCTGCAGGGAAAAGATGATATACACGAAAAAGATAATTCGCTGCAGCTGGCTGTAAAGAAGGAGTATGAAGCTTTACTGGCAATAGATCCGTCTATTACAGGTATCAACTGTGCCAATGCTGCTCAGCAAATGCGCCCGGTGGCGGAGATCCATGCAGAGATCGTAAAACTGGTTAACAGCCAGGTAAAACGCTAACCACTTTTCAGATATTTTCCCCGATTTCTTTCCAGCTGGTCAGTTGTATATTATTGGCCGCTATCTCATCAAAAAACGGACAGGGCGCCATGATGGACGCCGAATGGGTGACTTTACGCTCAAAAGCACTGATAATCGACTGATTAACCGACTGCAATAATCCTGCATCATCGGCCTGAACAATGAATAACCTCGTGTCGGGAGAAATATTACGAAGCGACATAAGCAGGTTATTTTTGGGCCGTCTATAAAAATAATAAAAAGAGCCCGGAAAAAAATTTTCAGCTGCTGTAGGTATTTTTATCCAACCTGCCTGTCCCTGTAAATAAGGCGCTTGTATAACCTGGTTCCACTGTTTTGTATTGGCAGGCTCCTGAGCAAATATCGACTTACGTTCAAGTACTTTAGAAACCCTTTATTGCTTTATTCCACAAAATTGAAAAACATGAAAATGCTATCCCGCGCCAAAGCGCCCCTCTTCAGCAAATTGATTGCTTGCAGTCTGTTGTTATCCATATTTACCAGCTGCCAGAAAAAGGAACTGACTGCCGTTGGCAGCGAAACCACCGGCCTCAAAAACAGCCTGGTTACTGCCAGTTCCGTGCAGCCTGCTAAATCAGAAGCCCTGCTGGCCATGCAGTGCTATAATAACGCTTTCTACCATGTGTATGGGACCTATGGCCCAAATTACAAGGCGTATTATTATTCGGATGTGACCCAAACCGGTCGGATGGATTTCTGGCGACAGGCAGAAGCCATCGAAACGTTGATCGATGCCTATACGGTTAATAACGACGCCGACCTGAAAAACAAAATGATCTATCTCTACAATGGGATGAGAGATGCCTATGGTCTGCTCTGGTCGTCGAATACCTACAACGACGATGTTATCTGGGGTGCACTGATGTGTATCCGCGCTTTCCAGATCACGAACGACGGAGGAATGAAAGACATGGCAAAGAATAACTTTGATATGGTCTGGAGCCGGGCATGGGATACCAACCTGGGAGGTGGCCTCTGGTGGACTACTGCCAACAACACCAAAAATGCCTGCGTAAATGCGCCGGCAGCTATCTGTGCAATGTATCTCTATCAGGCAACAGGTGATGCCGGCTATAAAACCAAAGCGCAGCAGATAACAGACTGGATGGTAAGCAAGTTGTATGATGCCGGTACGGGAGAAGTAAAAGGCGCCATGAATGCCTCCGGTGTAATCACGGAAGGAGCCCGCACTTACACACAGGGTACTTTTATTGGCGCCTGTAATTTGCTGCATGGCTACTACCCTTCCAATGGTTACAAAGCGATGGGAGCTAAAGCCATGGACTATACGAAAAACAGTATGTGTAATGCACAGGGACTGCTCCCGGATGAATATGATACTGATGATTGTCAGGGATTCAAAGCTATTTTTGCCCGTTGGGCCTGCCAGTTTGTGCGCGACCAGAGCTACCAGGGCACCTATGGCGCATGGCTGAATTATAACGCTGCAGAGGCCTGGAACTATCGTAATTCCAGTGGTCTTATGTGGGGCCAGTGGTGGCGCCGTACTCCCGATACTTACGTGAACTCTTTTGAAACTACGTGTGGCGTGGCGATGATGAATGGAGTGTGGCTGTTTTAAATGATGAATAGCCGTTAGTTTTTTTGCTAACGGCTATTCCTGATTCGTAATTATTTTCTCCAGCAGCTCAATCTTCGCAACGGCCGGTTTCGTTGTGAAAAAACCCTGTGAGCTATTATTTCTCACACCACGAACAAAACAATAGATGACGCCACCAAACTGGGTTGCGTAATCGAAACCAGGTATACGGCTTTCGAGATATTTTTTTATCGCTACTGTGTAGATGTAGTACTGGAGATGATAATTGTTTTCGTTCATGGCAGCAGCAAGGCCAGCTTCATCGTAGTCCGGTAAATTGCTGCCGAGGTAATTCGATTTCCAGTCGAGAATGTAAAATTTGCCCTGGTGTTCGAAAAACAAATCCACTTTACCATTCATGATGCCTTCCAGCTCCTGCGTACCATATTCCGGGAATCGTTTTACGATAATGCTTACCTGTTCGTCCGACAGATTGTTGAGCAACCCGGACTTAAATACAGGTACGGGAAAATCGAATTCGAATTCTGCCAGGCGCTGATGACGGCCAACAGCCGCCAGCTGGAAACTTGTTCCGTTGATGCTGATGTTGGAGTACATGACATGTTGCAACATTTCGTGTAGCCGTTCGAGATATGCCTCTCTTTGCCCGGGAACGAAATGACGGATGGCTTCTTCCAGCCAGTGCTCCCACCGGGAGGGGTCCGCGAAATTGATATTTTCGAAGATGTAGTGCAGCAGGTTACCTGTTTTGGCGCCCCGGCGCAGGGTATTGAAGATAAAATTATCGTAAGGGTCCGAAGGCTGAGCCGCGCGGCCACGGGGCCGTTGTTCCGGTTTGGCTGCCAGCATGGTATAACTCATCTTCCGCCAGTTCTCTTCCCGCAGATGAAAGTTTGCGGGGATCCGGTTAACGGCCAGCGCCCCTTTAGTGGCCTGCTGCCGGTAGCTTTGCTCCGGTGCAGCCGGTATCGGAACCTGAAGGTCGATCAATGCCGGATCGGGAACTGCGCTGGCCAGCTCCTTCAGGAACACAGCCAGCGACGAATCTTTGAAATAGTGATAACTATTCCTGAACAGGTAGCATTTGTATACAGCCCTGGTGATAGCTACATAAATAAGCCGGCGGTTTTCCTGTTCCTGTTGTTGCTGGTAGTGGGCGATCTGGGTTTCAGATAACAGCTTTTTCTGGCTGCCCAGGTATTCGCCGGTGTCCGGGTCGCGGAAGCTAACCAGGTTATCATCTTTCTCTTTCTCCACAAAATCAAGGAAAGGCGCCAGCACAATCTTATACTCCAGTCCTTTGCTTTTATGGATGGTCACGATGTTTACTGCATCTTCATCACTTTCCACCCGCTGTGCGTATTCGTCTCCTTCTGTTGTCATCCCATCTATCCCACGTTTGAGCCAGGAGATCAGATCGCGCATGGAAAGGTTTTTCCTGCTCTGCACCTGGTGCACCAATTCCGATAGCTGATAGAAATTGGTGATGATGCGTTCCCCGTTTTCGGTATGGCCATCAAGCAGTACCTGGCGCACGCTGAAATCGGTGATAAACTCCATCAGGGCAGTGTAGGCGCCATCGCGGAGCCAGAGGGTTCTGTATTTGCTGAAAAGATCCAGTACCGTTTCATCGTCGAGCTGCAGTATGGTACTCGTATTATAGCCGGTAAAGGTGCTTAATAACGCGCGGTTGATCGAAGAGCGGTCCGGGGCTTCCATGGCTTCCAGCAAGTGCAGCAGCTGTACGGCCTCGTCGGATTGCAGCACTTTGGCTTCATCGATCGTAACAGCAGGAATACCCAGTTTGGAGAGCGCATGCTTAACAGCTCTGCCTTCCTGGCCGGTGCGTACCAGTATCCCGATATCGGAAGGCACGATATGCTGGGAGTCAGCCTTGTTTTCGATCCTGAAACGCTTATCCAGCAATAGTTGCGCAATCTGGGCAGCAACCGCCTGATGGATCGTTTCTTTTTTATCACAGGTAATTACAGCGAGCGGTACTTCTTTCTTATCTCCATAAAATAAAAATCCTTTTCTGTTACCTGCAGGGCTGTTAACGTGAATATAGTTGATGCTTTCGCTGCCGCTTGTAAAATCGAAAGTCGGAAATCCGGTTGTGGGCTCAAAGAACACGTTCATTGCACTGATCATATTCTCAGAAGAGCGATAGTTCTCATTCATATCGTACACCTGCTGCACGCCGTTGCGGGCGTTGAAATAGGTGAAGATATCAGCTTTCCGCCACGCATAAATGCTTTGCTTGGGATCGCCGATATAGAACAGGATGGTATCCTGGCCGAAAGCCCTGTCAAATATCTCGAACTGTTCTTTATCTGTATCCTGGAATTCGTCTACAAATACTGCCTTGTATTTATTGCGGAGAGAAGTGGCCAATGCCTGGTTATTATTTTTCACCAGCGCTGTGTGAAGGTTGTTGATGAGATCATCATATCCCATCATATTACTGCGCTCTTTGAACAGGCGCACCTGCTCGCTGATTTCTCTGATGGCAGTATAGCAGAGCTGCCGCCGTATTTCTTCCTGGTAATTTTCTACCAGTTTTTTCAATTCATCTGTTTGCTCTATTTCTTGTAACAGATCAGGGAAAACGTCCGCAATGAACTTAACCTTATCTTTTTTCTCCCGGATCCTGGCAACCAGTGCTTCGGGTTGTTTAACAAGTTCGGGCCAGTCTTTGGTGTTCCTGTTAGCAAGACAGGCAGCCGTAAGTTGCTCCGCATTGGCTGTAATGCCGACGTACAGCGCGTCAATGGCGTTCTGTACTTCTGCGTTTAGCCGTTCCAATTGTTGCTGCCATTCGTCCAGCATGGGTGCGGTGATATGATCGGGTACATCGTTGTGGTATCCAAGAAATCTTTTTCCGCTGAGATGTTCCCGGATGATATTCAGTATCGTTTGCTTCAGATCTTCCTGCCAGATCTGTTCCAGTAGCGGAACAGGGAGCGTGGTTACTTGTTTGCGCCAGAATTTATTCAGCTCATTTTCGATAACCGGCGTCAGGTCGGGCACCATTTGTGCACCGAAAAGCTGGTTGGTTTCGAACGCATATTCATTCAGGGTTTGCTGACAGAAGCCATGTATGGTTAACACCGATGTTTCATCCAGCAGCAAAATGGCATCACGAAGCAGTTGCTGCACCGGAAATGGATCTTCCGGATCAATTACTTCCAGCACCAGGTTCATGATCTTATCATCGCTGATTTCCTGCCCCCTGCTTACTTTATAGGCCTGCCGGATAAACAGCCGTATGCGTTCTTCCAGCTCTGCCACAGCAGCCCTCGTGAAGGTAACCATCAGAATTTCTTTGACCGACAGCTTTTGTTCCAGTATCAACCGCAATACCAATATGGCAATGGAATAGGTTTTTCCGGTGCCGGCGCTGGCCTCAATGAGGTTGCTGCCTTCCAGTGGTACGGTAGCCGCATCAAATTTCTGATATGTAATACTATCGATCATGCTTTTTATCTGGTGTTTCTGAATATCCCGGGATCAGCGTTTTGACAGGAGCAATCAGCTTGTCGTAGATATCTGCATAATCTACCAGTGCCTGTTCCCGCTCAAAGTATCCCTGTTCGTATACCTGTACCAGGTAGGGATCAGGTGATTCGTATTTTGTGATAATACCGGAGATCTTATCATTCAACCTTTTAAGATCCATCTTGAGCCAGTCTTTTTCTTCTATTTCCAGGTCGGGATAGAAGGTCACCACTCTGCTGAAACCGGTTTTGTATATCCTGACGATATCTGTAAGGCGACGCAACGCTTCATCCTGGCTGAGCGGCTGCGCCCTGAATGCTTCTTCTTTCCTGGTACCCGAAATAAAACAAAGGTCGTTCACCAAATTGGCTGATCGCCCCGCCAGGTACCGGAGATAGGCCTCCATCAGGTATTTGCTTTCCCTGCTGGCCCAGGAAACATGTACGAGTGTATCGTTGAATGCGCGGATATTGCCTTTTAGCATACTGTTATCCGCCATTAATTCTATCGTGGCGCGTTTCTCCACTGCACCTGCGGTAAAGGTATTATACAGGTCACGCACAGGATCTACCAGCTCTTCCATCCGCTGCATCGTTACAGCTGCCATATTGCGCAGGGGTAGCCTGCCTTTTTTTACCAGCTCCCGCTGCAGCAGCTCCAGAGCGGTACCAGGTACCGGCAGCAGGTCGTCTTTTACCTTGCGTTGCTGCAGGCGGTCAAGACTGAAAATTTCTGTTTCGCTCAGCAGCAGCTGGTTGTCGTTGTATCGTATACCCAGCACTTTGTTGTAATATGCCCTGAACGGATTCTTAAAAAAGCTGATTAGCTCTTCCAGGCCTATCTCTTCAAAAGTTGCCGGTGTAACTATCTTACTGTCGTTAATAAATGCATTTTTACCGGATTCCCGGGCACTCAGATAGGAGAACAATTTTTCGTTGGTACCTGCATATTTCCTGCTGAAGCTTTGCAGCGGCTGCAACGTCACCAGTTGTTCTCGTACCTTTTCCGGAGCCGGAGTACCAGCTTCTATATAATCGATCAGTTCATCCACCAGTGCAGAGGGCGGAAGATCTGTATTATCCCTGGCATTTTTCCCAAGATAGCTGATGTATAAATGTTCCCTTGCCGATAGTAGTGTTTCAAGAAATAAGTGCTTATCGTTTTCCTTTACGTTACGGTCGCCTTTCTGTCGCTGCTGTTCCATCAGGTTAAAACTGGACTTGTTTTCCCGGCGGGGGAATTTGTCGTAGTTCAATCCCATCAGTGCTACTACCTTAAAAGGTATACTGCGCATCGGTATAAGCGAACAAAAGGTAATACCGCCGTTTACAAACAGCCCGCTCCGGGTGCTTCCGGTGAGACTGTCGAGGAAGCTGTGACTGAATACTTCGAAAGTCACTTTTTCTCGCATGAACTCATTCAGCGCATTGTATGCAGTGAGTTGTTTTATCAGGGTGTTGTAGTCTTCATCTATTTCTTCTACTGGCTCAAACACCAGGTTGTGCAATACCTGCTCTGTGTAGGCCACCCATTCCACGATGCTACGGCTGCGCCGGCGATCAACGATCGACGACATAAGCACGTCGGCAAAATGACAGAAGCGAATCACCTCATCGGCATCGCTGCCTTCAATGATATCCAGCGGAAAGAAGCTGTCGTCGCCACTGCCGTACTCTTCTCCCCCACTCATGCAGATGCCGTACATGATACGTTGTATCCCGTACTGCCAGCTCACGAAATGAGTTTCGTCCTTTTTACTGCCACTGATACCAAAGCGGATATTGGCAGCTTCTATGATACGGCGTATCAGCGCGGTGTCATAAAGATTAAAACGTTTACGGATATATGAAAAGTCGAGCAACTGCATGATGGTCTCTGCCTTGAAGTTCTCTTCATTCATGGTGAGTACTGCATGCAGGGCATTAAAAAGATTGTCGTTGTCCGTATAGCTTTCATCAGCAATGGTATACCTGAACGTATAAGGAGCATTGTTAAAAACGGCTTTGATATAGGGCGCATACGCATCTATATCGCTTACCATCACAACAATATCGCGTGGAGATAATTTTTCCTTACGCCCGGCAACCAGGTGTACCAGGTAATTGTACAATACTTCTACTTCGCGGGCAATAGTATAGCAGGCATTGATGGTAATGGAACCATCGGTAATATCCCGGGAACTGATTGGCTGCCTGTTGGTAGTTGCTGCGGAAAAAATATCATGTTGAATTTTATGCAGCAGGCTGTCAGTAGCCGGCTCAACGAGTTCAATTTCCTGGTAGGCATTGATGAAAGCATCATAGGCAAAGAAAAGAGAGAAGCTGTCCTGGATCACTCTGCCCCAGCCGGTTAGCAGCGCATTACCTGCTTTGGGATCTTCGATGTCATTGAGTCCTTTTTGCCGCCACCGGGCCAGTTGTTTTTCGTTCCGGTCGTCGAACCAGAAAGTCACCGGCGCCGGGTTAATAATATGAAAGTGTACATCGATGAACGCCGACAGCTCATGCAGGATCTTCACATGGTAAGCGGTGATGATCGACAGCCCGAAAAGGTGGATGGCCGGCATACGCGTGGCCAGTCCGGATTTCTGGCTGTTGCTGTGCAACGCATCCAGGATGAAGTTACCGGCAATAGTTTTGTCGGGCAGTGAGCCGCCGGAGAGCTGTTTTACTTTTACCCAGAGCCAGTGCTGCCAGCCTGCTGATGCAAGGGCCGGGGTATCAGTAAAGGTCCATGCCTGGATCATTTCCGGACGGTATACCTGGTACTGATCGAAAAGATCCGCTACTTTTTCTGCCAGCGCCATGCGTTTAAGATCGCTCTCAGATCCGTGATTAGTATAGTATGCGGCTACAGCCGGGTATTTGGCAATAAACTCTTCCTGCCCCAGCAATTTGAATACCAGCCAGCTAAGATTTTGCGGCGATAACACCTCTGAATGAGGCCCGCCCAGGATAACATACAGCTGGTAAAGCAGGTCGTTGGGCTTCAGGAAACGGCAGTTGGCTGCAATACCCAGTTGGCCGGCCAGCTGAAGTTTCAGCCAGTTATTCATACCTTCCGTCTGGGTGATGATATAGTGAGGCTGGAACACACTGTTGCCTGCATCCCGGAGGTCATCTGCCAATCCGGATGATAAGCTGTCCAATGAGTTCGAAACCTTTAAAAACAATGCCATTGATACCGTTTTTTACATGCTGCCATTCACTGTGCAGACAATTTAATTTGCTGTTGTTTTTGTTTCTCTGAACCTCGATGCAATTCCCGAAGCTCTTTCCACAAAACGTCCTGCCGCCTGGAGGATAACCTCCGGAGAGCCTTGTACATATACTTTGGTCCTGGCCCGGCTTACTGCTGTATACAACAGTTCCCTGGTCAGGATAGGAACATCTGCTGAATTGGGAAGTAATACCAGCACTTCCCCGAACTCCGATCCCTGGCTTTTATGGATAGTCATAGCAAAGGCTGTTTCAGCCTGTGTAAGGTATCCGGGTAGCACGGCTTTCAGCGTTCCTGTACTGTCTTCGAACCAGGCCATGAGCACGCCGTTTTCATCGGGCCGGATAATACCGGTATCGCCGTTGAACAGCCCATGCTCATAGTAATTCCGGGTGAGTATCACCGGCCGGTTTTCATAGAATTCCGTATGCGCGGTGATCAATTTTTTATCGAAAAGATATTTTTCAATTTGTTTATTCACTGCATAAAGACCAGCAGGCCCTTCTCTCACAGCAGTGAGCACACGCCGGGCATTCAGGAGCTTCAGTGCGGTGGTGATATCTTTTTCACGAATGAAAGCAGCGTAGCCTGCTATAAAATCTTCAAACAGGGTTACCGCAGCAGATGGATCTACCACTACCTGTTCATCTTCCAAAGGAGGAAAGAAGGAACTGATAACAGGGATATCGTTATTGATAATAGCCTTGCTGAATTTTCCGATGCCGGTGTTTCCCGTGAAACGATGACTGTGCCGCAATTCCACGAGATGTTCAAACAACGGATGAGAATCGTTTGAGCGTTCATGACTGACCGGGATCTGCCTGCTGATGTTGCTGATAAAGTGATTGATAAACTGCCGTCTTTCCGGGGAGAAGACATTCAAATGTTCCTGCGCCTGGCAAAGATCACCAAAGAGGCTGCCTGCTTCCACGGAGGCCAGCTGATCTTTATCGCCCAGCAGAATGATCCGTGTCCGCGGATCAATAGCGTCGAGTAGTTTGGAGAATAAGGCTACATCTATCATAGAACACTCATCCACAATCACCACATCATAATTCAATGGGTTATCTCTGCGATGCCGGAAGTAGGGCGTACCTATAGCCGGTTTCAGTAAACGGTGTATGGTAGCGGGCTGCAGCCCCCTGAACCTTTCAATGATGGCATCATCTGCATCCACATTGGTGTTGCGCAGGCTTTCCGCCATACGGGCGGCAGCTTTCCCGGTAGGCGCCGCCAGTGCCACTTTCAATGCCGGATCAGTTGCATATAGGATGGCCAGTATTTTAGCTACGGTAGTGGTTTTGCCGGTTCCCGGCCCGCCGGTGATGATGGTGAAATTATTCAATACACCCGTAATGGCCGCAGCCAGCTGCCAGTCGGCTTCGTTGCCTGTGCTCCCTGCAAATAGCCGCTGAATAAGCGATTGCTGCGTTTGCAGCAGTGCCGTTCTTTCCGCCAGCAATGCTTTTTCATTTTCCAGGAACTGACGAATGCAGCGTAGAAAAGAAGATTCATACCTGAAATACCGCTGGAGGTATAGTCTGTTCTCATAAATAACGAACGGCTGTTTGTCGTTGCCCTGCAGGCCTACCAGCGGAATACTTCCGAGGGCATCGTTATTGAGATCAATTTTCTGATAGATTTCCGGCAGGATGTCTTTCTCTGCAGCAATTTTATCCAGGTAAAGGCATATATGCCCTTCACTCCCCTTCTTTGATAACAGGTAAGCATATGGTTTCAGTGCCGGTATATCGAAATACTCGGCGAACTGCTGATGTACATCATTAAGGGTAGATAAATTTCGCATTCTTACCAGATCACTTGAAAAGATTAAAGTACGATTTTTTCTGCTTCAACCGGAGATGCGTGCTAAACCTGTATATTAGCGCTACTAAAACCTATTCTGTTACTTATGTCCAGGAAAATAGCATTCCTCTTTATCCTTTTTTTGACCAGCCATTTACATGTTAATGCGCAGGAAGATCACATGAGAAAGATCCGTCAGTTGAAAGCAAATATTTCATTGCTTGGAATACGTGCAAATTACGAATTGCGTCTGTTAAAATATTCAACTCTTAACCTCGAAGCAGGCATAGATATGTCCGTCGCCTATTCGAGTAATTCTCTGTTAGGCGACGATTATTGGACATTTGGAGGATTCCCGACATTTAGCGGTGAGTTCAGACAATATTACGGACTGGTGCGCCGGGAGGAACGAGGAAAGAGAATTGATAACAATGCCGGCAATTATTTCAGTTTAACTGGAGGCTATCGGACCCTTGCATGGTATTCGGGTTCCAGCGGTGCGGGTGGTGGTTATGGTTTTATCATACCCGCCTGGGGAATGCAGCGGAGCTGGGGGAAGCGGTTTAGCTTCGATGCCCGGTTCGGCCTGGAATATGCGCCTACATTCAGTAACCAGGGAGTAATGCCCAGTATCAGAGTTGGCTTTGGTTACGTGATCCTGTAACAGGCCGATTTTGTAAATTAGCTGATCAAACAATACAAGATGGCGTCCAGGATAGTTAAACAGGTAATAGTGATGCGCAAGGATCTGAACATGCGCAAAGGAAAGATGATCGCGCAGGGAGCGCATGCTTCCATAGCATTTCTGACAAGACAGGCCACTATAGAAGGCGCTACGTTGCAAACGCCTCTCCGGAATCCGGAGGAGGTGTTGGAATGGATGACCCGGGGCTTCACCAAGATCTGCCTGTCGGTAGATTCGGAGGATGAGCTGGACAGGGTTTACCAGCAGGCGGTGGAAGATGGATTGAATGCCACGCTGATCACAGATTCGGGGTTAACAGAATTCGGAGGGGTGCCCACCAAAACCTGTTGCGCAATCGGCCCTAACCTGAATGAAGAGATCGACCGTATCACGAAAGATCTAAAGCTGCTTTAACTCAATCTTCGTCGCCTGTTACATCCGTTTCTATAACACGCCCAACCTGCCCGTCTTCCAGCCGAACCTTGATCCCGCGGGAATGATACGCTGCTGAAGTCAGCAGATCCTTCACGATGCCATAAGTCTTTTTCCCGCTACGTTGATCCTTTTTCAGGATGATGGCCACTTCCAGGCCGGGGTAGATATTTTTTCTGTATTGCCAGTCCATAGAGCAAAATTAAGAATAAGGAATGAAGAATTAAGAATGAAAGCGAAGACAGTAAACGCGAATGTTATTTTCACTGCTATCTCCGCTTTCATTCTTAATTCTTCACTCCCTATTCTTAATTACTTCGTGAATATTTGCTTCAACTGATCAATCAACATACCATTTCCGTTAAGACTGATGCTGCTGATCTTTTCAGCGATCTTCTCCACGTACTCCATTTCCTTCAGCTTGAACAGCATCGGATTATCATCCATCAGCCTGGCAGTATTCATCAGGCTTCTGGTGCTGGCAGTTTCTTCCCTTCGCATGATGATATTGGCCTGTGCCTTCTTTTCAGCCACCAGTACCTGGTTCATGATGTCCTTGACGTCGCCTGGCAGTATGATATCACGGATACCGAAACCGGTAACGGATATCCCTAATGCTTCACTCTTTCTGCTAACGGCTTCGAGGATGGCAGGAGCAAGGCTTTCCCTCTTTTCCAGGAGCTCATCGAAGTTCAGTACCGCAATGTATTCTCTCAGTGCCAGCTGAAACAGGACATACAACTGACGCTCATGTTCCTTGTTCTGCAACACAGCCTTTTGAATATCGGTGATCCGGTACTGTGCCCAGGCGTTTACCCGCAGCGCAGCCTTATCCCTGGTCAGAATTTCCTGTCCGCTTATCTCCACCTGCAGCTGCCGGGTATCTATCTTACTAACAGTGATGGTGATACTGTTCTTCCACCAGAAGTACACGCCGGAATAAAGGATAGTAGTGTACTTTCCATCAACGAGCATAACTGCCTGTTCATGATTCTCCACCGTGAAAGACCTTACGAACGGCGCTACCAGCCGGTGGCATAAAGTAGCGCGGTCCAGGCTTTCGGTGATATCTATCTTGGAAATATCAGCCCTGACAAACTTTCTGTCGATCATATTCTTCCAGAAAGCATACCTTCCGGCAGTCAATACTTCCTTCAGTAATCCGTTCTCATAATGCAATACGATTTCTGTATCGCTTACTTCTACTACCTGCAGCGCTGCTGCTACGGCATCATCCTGCAACAGGATGTTCAGTTCAATGGGGGAAACGAAAGGCTTATTGGTGTCATAAACAGTCACGTCTTCATTGATCAGCCAGTGACGTCCTTCCAGCAGCATTCGCTGGTAAGCTCCATTCCTGAAAACCAACCCTCTTTCGTAGGCGTTGATAGTTACTCTTCTCATTTTTTTTGTTTTTTGGGGTTAGTTAATGAATGAAAAGCCAGCAAGGCCATCCATCCTGTTAAAAACGGAAACAAGGCGGTGTCAGCGGTCAGTCATCAGTTAGGGCGGAAGAGCTAAGTGATGGTGATGTAGCTGATACATACAATTGTTTACTGGTCTTTGCAGGATTGCGTTGCCACCCTTTTGATGGCGTAGCCGGATCAGCGATACTGGCTTCTCTGATGTTAGGGGGTTTCAAGCCCTTGCTTTTTACAGAAAGCGTCAGTCTATTGCTCTACCCAAATGAGCTACCGTTCGTAAACGGAAAGGATTCGAACCTTTTACCCATAGATCCTAAGTAGACTAATGTCCGTTCACAACAGCATACAACGCGTTACTACGGCTGCACTGCCGGGACTTTTGAATCCCTGGCCCGGGTTGTGTTTCGCGGCATTGATCTGATCTTCCCGTCAGGGAAGTTCTTTAGTAAATGCATCGCATTTACCTGGTGGATGAAGCAGGAATCGAACCTGCACAGGCGGCGCTTCAAACCGCTGCTCTACCGTTGGAGCTATTCATCCTGTTGGTGTGAGTAGCAGGAATCGAACCTGCTATGTCTGTTAAGACGATGGTTTTACAGACCATTGCGACACTCCAGCTTCGCCGTACTCACATACCGGGGTTAACAATATTGGGTGCAGGCGGGGTTCGAACCCTGATCTTCCAGTCCACAGCCGGATGTTCTGCCGTTGAACTACAGGCACCATATTAGTTGGCCAGACCGGATTTGAACCGGTAACCTCCTGCGTATAAGGCAGTTGCTCTAACCGTTGAGCTACAAGCCAGTATAGGGATAAAAAAAACGGTCGCCCAAAGACGACCGTTTTTACGTATAGGCGTAATAGTTACCTATGCTCCTGGTCGTTTATTTTTGAAGGCATGGAAATAGCCTATCGATAACAGCTGTTTGTTATGATCAATACTAAATCGTATGTTATAGACAGATATTTTCATCCGTTTCATGCAATTAAAAAGCCCCGCAAATCCTTGCGGGGCTTATGTTATATTGAATTCGTTATTTTAACTTATTCTTCAGCATAACATGCCCCGCGCGTATATCCCTGTATTGGGCTATACTCGTTTTTAAACTGCGTATGTAAAATTGAGCGGTACATGTTTCTATTATTTTATCAATGCAAAGGTGGAGATATTTTTTTGAACCTGCAAAATTTTTTCAGAATTTTTTTTGAAAAATGATGGGATAGCTGCGATGGCAGCTAGATAAGCATCACGTATAGGCTGCTTCTGGTTGTGAAAAATGATTATAACTATAACGTATATACGATAATGTATTTTGTATAAGCGATAAGAATGTATTGTACAGTATAAACAGAAATTTAGCCGACACGGGTTATAGGTATTATCTGAATGTTGAATAAGCAGGCGCATAATTTTTTGAGCTGGCACCCAACTATGCTCCTACTGTTAATCATTCGTTAATCCGATTACTAACAGTTAAGCCTATCCGATAATAATGCCCATTACTTATCGGGTTGAAAATTTTTTTTAAGCTGACCTGGCATATTTGGATTTGCTAAAGAGATACTGTTTATAGGGGTTCTATTTTGCGTGATCAAAATAATGGACTATGTATCATAAGGATAGGAAATGTACAAAATTTTAAAATCAAATTATACTATGAAACAATTCATTCCATCTGCAAGTCTCCCACCGGATCTGCCACACAACAATAGTCAGCCCGTTATGTATGATCCGGAACAACAGGTATTTGTGACCCTATACTCGGAAATCCTGCCTGTAGAACAAGACGTAATGGACCTTTTTCATGTACTGAAAGCCGGCGATGGCGACATTGTTAGTACCAACCACATTCAGGACACCATTTTCGGTAAAGGCATCAGAAGGAGAAGCCGCCTGGATGTATTGCTGCAAAAGCTGAGGCAACTACTCAGCAGAGGCACGGGAATGAGTATTAGGAACAAGAAAGGAATCGGCTACAGGCTGATCTATGTAAAACCCAAATCTATCACCGTTGTTCCGTTGGAAACCCTGCGTAGCATTGCATCGGAGCAACACAATAACACCATATGAATTCCTCTATTACGCCTACTCCTGAATACCAGGAGGTACATTTTGCAGATGGTTACATTTATGACCGGAAAAATTCAGCAATCCGGCATGAGAAAAGCCCTTGCTCCCTTGACCGGGAACATGCTGCTGTGCTGGAAGTACTGATACTGTATCGTAACCAGGTCGTGGCCAGGCAGGACATTATGAAAAAACTGGAATGGCTTAAAAATGAAAGGCACCTGGAAGCATTCATCAGGCATCTGAGAACACACTGTTTCGCAGCTAGCGAATCAGTAGAGATCAGAACAGTCAGGATGACAGGTTATTCCCTGATTGTAGCAGATGAGAATATCAAATTCATTTAAATCCGGCCTGCAAAAGGCCCTAATCTTCATTTTATCATGACTCAGCCGTTACTAATTCTTCACGTAGATGATGATCCCATTTTTTCCGGCCTCGTGAGCCGGATATTACATCGCAACGGTTTTAAGGTATTTAGCGCAGCGGATATAACAGCCGGCTGGAAGCTTTTTAATGAGATCAGGTTCCATGCCTGCCTGCTGGACATTAACATGCCCGGTGGAAGCGGTATAGATCTTGGGGAGAAGATCAGGAACCGCGACATCCATATACCAATCGCCTATTTATCCGGTGAGCCAACAGCAACAGTGTCGGAGGAGGTGTATGGGAGAGGTGGCGGTTTCCGCCACTTCTCCAAAATCGCCGACCTGCCGGAATTACCACAGATGGTAAGGAATCTGATACTGGCATATGCCAGTTCCTGTTTCGGACAAATGGAGTGGCCGCTCGTAAAAGTTTAGATGTTAATAACGTCATGGTTTGCTGTCCTGATCAAATATTTACTTATATTACAGGCGCGTTTAGTAAACCCGAAACATCCGTTAACCACATTTTTAAACTTCAAAAAAAATTTAACCATGAGACTTCAGAGAACCTTACACCATCCGGATGGTGGACGTTCATTAGCCGAATACGAAATAAGGGACAATAACGTTTACACTACCATACATCATACTAAAGGTTCAGGGGTAATGCCCTGGTACGAAATAAGAGAGAACAGGCTCTACCCTACTGAACATCATCCGCATGGACGGAGCTCATTTCACTGGTTTGAAATTAATGGGAACAACGTACTGCCGTCCGTTCACCATCCTAATGGATCGGATGGCCTGGCCTGGTATAAAATTATATAACCGTTACCGTAATGGTTTGCTGAACTTGCCTGGTTCCGGCCAGGCATTTTTATTTAAATGTACTCAGGAATGTATGCCGATAAACAAGATAAGAATTATCTGTTGCTTTGATGATCCGGGTATGATAGACGATAATGTATTTATCTTTACAATCCATACACTCCGGGATGTAAAAGGCGATTAACGGATGGAGATCATGTTAGTAAGGGATGCTAAAGCAAAGGCTGCAAAATGGGTAACACTGGAAGCGGTTCCACTGAACGGCTTCGGTGGTGCCTTTTTTCATGGATCTGTTAACTGGATGGCAGATGATGATATCTTCCCGGTTACTTCCGATATTGATATCATTGTGCTACTTACAGATCCGGAAGGCCACCTGCCCGGGAAATTTATCTTTGATGATCTGATACTCGAGGTTTCGTATTTACCCGTTCGGGAATTTCAACTTCCTGAAATCATATTAGCGAAACATTACCTGGCAGGGAGTTTCAGCAGGACCACTTTAATCGCCGATAACGGTAACCTCCTCAAAAATGTGCAACAAGCGGTTGCGACAAAGTACCCGGAAGAATATTGGGTCCGCAAACGATGCAGCAATGCCAGAACTATAGCATTGGGCTATCTCAGGCAACTACAGGAAGATATGCTTTTGCACGATCAGGTGACGGCCTGGCTCTTTGCCCGCGGATTGCTGGTGCATATGATGCTGGTAGCAGGATTGAAAAACCCTACCGTCAGGAAGCGATATGTTGTGCTGAAAGAATTACTGGAAAAGTACGGTGATTCGAAATCCTACGAAACGATGTTGCAACTAACCAGATTTGCTGCGCTTGACCCGGCCGCTGTGGAGCGGCATCTTCATACACTCACTGCCGCTTTTGACATGGCGGCTGAAATAAAAGCCGGATCACCATACCGCTTTGCTGCCGATATCAGCCCGGTTGGCAGATCCATCGTAATCGACGGAAGCCGGGAATTGATCCGGGTCGGACTTCACCGGGAAGCAATGTTCTGGATCGTAGCTTCGTATTGTCGTTGCCTGCACATACTTTTTCACAATATCTCCCCCTGCATAACGGAACCGCTCTACCGGGGATTTTCCGGCATGCTGGAGGAACTGGGAATTGCCACCTACGAAGAGCGATTGCAGAGCAATGAAGAGGTACTGACCTTCCTTCCCGCAGCGGAAAAATTGACGGAAAAAATTATACAACTTACCCCTGGAATTATACATCCCTGATCCTTTGCAAATCCACCGTTTTCTCCCTATCTTCATTTTGAGAGCCAATTATCCAAAACAGTCTCACTTTCGCCTGAAGCCATTTGCAGCATGATCTGGATGCATATTATCGCCAGTCCCGCCTGATGATCAAATACTGGGAAAATGCGATCTCTGATGAAGAGCGCGCAGAGCTGGACGCGTGGTTAGCCGCCAGTGATGAAAACCGGGCCCTGTTTGAAGAATTAAAAAATGAAAATTTTCTGAAGCAGGAAAAAAAGGAAATGGACAAATATCACCCGCAACAAGCATGGAACAAGATGAAAAATGAAACCAGACGTAAAAAAGGACCGTCCGGACCTGGCTTGATAATTACGCTGATAGCCTTGCTGCTGGCCATTTTACTGAAATGGTGCTATCTGAAAGACGCTTCTCCTGCAATTAATCCTCAGCAGGATGGGGGTACCGTTAAATCAGCCGCGTCCTCTTAATATTCTACCTCTTTTTCCGCCAAAGCGCCTTCCCTCAAAAAGGAGGCGCTATTTGTTGTTGGGTAAACAACAGGTATTTCCCACAATGTTTTACATTTGAGAAATGTGAATAAAACGAGAGTATTATGATTTTTTTACTTGTATCTTTTCTGGTCCTCTGTTGTCTGCTCCTGTCTGCTACTGTTTACGCTGTCAATGAACAGTCGAAACAATGGGCGGAATCCGATATATAATCCCGTCACAATAATTAATGGGCGAAGCCATTGAGGGGAATATTATTACGAGAGATGGAAGAGCCGGCGCGGTCCGTTCCGATAAAAGAACCGGAGAGCAGCTCTTTTTTGCAAAAGAGAGCCGTTCGGTATTGCCCAGGCCTGTAAAATTTCTGTTTTCCTTGCTGAAAAGGAAAAAACGGGCAAAATCACCACTCCTTTCGGCAACGATCTATTCCCCTGCCAATAAAATTTTTACGAGGAAATCAATAGGGGGCTACCCCTTTTTCCGGCGTTATACAAACGTATAAACGTGCGTACTGTAGCATTTTTATTTTTATCTGGCAAAATATTGATATGCGTGAAAAAAGGAATGTGCTGACTTTTTTGGCTGAAAAGGAATGGCTGATTTTGAGCTTGTGGTTTGGGCTGGCCTTTCTTGGAGCCGTCATGGAGATCTCCAGGGGGAATATTAATAATTTCCTCATATTTAAGAACGTTTTTTTCCACGTCATTCACCAGCAACCGCTATACATCGAATATCCTGCGGAGTATTACGACGTTAATTTATATGGACCTGTATTCAGTATTGTAATTGCTCCGTTTGCAGGACTTGACACTCATATAGGTGCCGTGTTGTGGGCACTTACAGGAGCTGCTGTACTTTATTACGCTATCCGGCAGTTACCACTCTCCCAGCTACAGCAGAATATTATATTACTGCTCTGTACACAGGAACTGATGGGTGCCAGTGGCTGGTTTCAGCTGAACCAGTTTATAGGCGCCTTTATTATCCTTGCCTTCACCAACACCATCAAAGGCAAAGATATCTGGGCTACCCTTTTCATTTTACTGGGCACCATGACGAAAATTTATGGTATTGTAGGTCTCGCTTTCTTCTTTTTCAGCCAAAATCCAAAGCGTTTTATCGGTGGTCTGTTTCTCTGGGGAGCCGTTTTGTTTGCACTGCCAATGATTATCTCATCGCCCCAGTATATCATTAATTCTTATTTTGAATGGTATGCCGCGCTGGTGCATAAGAATGCGCTGAATGTGGAATCGATCATTTCATTCCAGGACATCTCCGCCGGAGGCTTTATCAAAAGAGTATTTGGTATTCCATGGCTGAATAACATGGCGGTATTGATCCCGGCTACAGTGTTATTCCTGCTGCAGTATACACAACTGAAATACCGCTACAATTCGAGGTACCGGCTCTATATCCTTTGCTCTACCCTGATGTTCCCGGTGTTATTCAGTACCAGCTCTGAATCGCCTACCTACATCATTGCCATACCGGCCATCTGTATCTGGTATGTATTGCAACCGGCTACCCGTTGGAATAATATCTTCATCTTCTTTGCCATTCTGCTGGTCAGTTTCTCGCATTCCGACGTAGTTACTCCCTGGGTAAGGAAAAACCTGGCGGTGCCCTACGCGCTGAAAGCATTGCCCTGCCTGGTTCTCTGGCTAATGATAGCTTACCAGATTTATACCCGTAAGTTCCTTGTGAAGAATACGCCAACTCCTGAGCCGGCACGCCAATTGGAACCTGTTCCCCAATTTTAAAAAAATAGCACAAAAAGTAACAATCAGGGCGTAAATTGCCATCTTGATTAAAGGTTTTTGATTATGATTTCGGGATTCAAGATAGGTAGTGCCCTCGCATTATCTGCTATGCTGTTTCATGGCATTAACGCAAATGCCCAGAAAAAAACAGCGCCTGTGCCAGGCTTTGCTGAAAGTAAATATCTTGCTGCGGTCGACCCCTATATTGGCTCTGGTGGCCATGGCCACGTATTCGTAGGTGCGAGTGTACCTTACGGTGCTGTACAGGTAGGCCCGGGCAATATCGTTAAAGGATGGGATTGGTGCTCCGGTTATCACTATTCCGACAGCGTACTGATAGGGTTCTCCCAGATGCACCTCAGTGGTACGGGTATCGGCGATCTGGGCGATGTGCTGATCATGCCTTATACCGGTAAGGTCCGCACCAACAGGGGAACACAGGAAAATCCAACTTCAGGATATGCTTCTCATTATTCTCATGAACGGGAAAAAGTACGCCCGGGATATTATGCAGTTCAACTGGATGATTACAATATCAAAGCCGAGCTGACTGCTTCTGAAAGAGTAGCCTTCCATAAATATACTTTCTCCGGCAACCAACCCGCTAATATCATTATCGACCTGAAAGAAGGAATTGGTTGGGATGCTCCCGTGGAAACTTTTATCCGTCAGGTAGATGAATATACGCTGGAAGGATACCGCTACTCCAAAGGCTGGGCGGTAGACCAGCGGCTGTGGTTTGCTATTAAATCTTCCGTACCCGTAAAACAATTCCTGGTATTTGACGGCGACACCCCGCAAACCGGTAATTCCGTGAAGGGGAAAGAAGCCAAAGGAGTAATTGTTTTTGATAAATCACCCGGACAGGTAATGCTGAAAGTGGGGATCTCTCCCGTAAGCAGCGAAAATGCCCTGGCTAATATCAAAGCAGAAATTCCCGGATGGGATTTTACCGCTACTGTAAACAGCGCCAATGCTAAATGGGATAAGGAACTTTCCAAAGTAGACATTGCAACAAAAGATAACGCCGCACGCCGCGTGTTCTATACTGCATTGTATCATACGATGATTGATCCGGCCCTTTTTAATGACCATAACGGTGCCTACAGGGGTACCGACAAAAAGGAATATCCCAATCCCGGATTCGATAACTATTCTGTATTTTCTCTCTGGGATATTTACCGCTCCTGCGCACCACTGAGCACTATTCTGCACCCGGAAAAAGTGAACAGCTTCGTGAATTCTATGCTCACCATTTACAAACAACAAGGCAAGCTGCCTGTCTGGCCGCTGATGGGCAATGAAACCAATTGCATGGTGGGCTATCACGCAGTGCCTCCGATTGTAGATGCATACCTGAAAGGCTTTAAAGGATTTAATCCGGAAGAAGCGCTGGCAGCCATGAAGGCTACCGCTAACCGCGACGATCTGGGCCTGAAGTACGTAAAGGAACTGGGATATATTCCTGCTGATAAGGAATATGAATCCGTTTCCAAAGCAATGGAATATGCAATCGACGACTGGTGCATTGCGGCCATGGCAAAGAAACTCGGCAAAAAAGAAGATTACGAGTACTTTAAGAAACGTGCCGGTTACTACCGTAATTATTTCGACAGTACCATCCGCTTTGTGCGCCCTCGCCTCAGCAATGGCAGCTTTAAAACACCTTATGATCCGTTCAACTCCATTCATGAAAAAGGCGACTTCACCGAAGGAAACGGATGGCAGTATACCTGGCTGGTTCCCCAGGATGTGGAAGGCCTGATCTCACTGATGGGAGGCGATGATGCATTTACTAAAAAACTCGACAGCCTCTTTACTGCAAAAGGCGACATGGGAGCTGAAGCATCTTCCGATATCTCCGGCCTCATTGGCATGTATGCACATGGCAATGAGCCGAGCCATCATGTTACTTACATGTACGCATTCTCCGGATATCAATGGAAAACAGCTGAAAAAGTAAGGCAGGTGATGAAAGAATTCTATTTCGATCAGCCTGAAGGTCTTGCCGGTAATGAAGATTGCGGCGCAATGTCGTCCTGGTATGTATTCTCTTCCCTCGGCTTCTATCCCGAAAATCCTGCCAATGGTGTATACGTGCTGGGCAGCCCCTTATTCGATAAAGCCACATTGAAACTCGGAGGAGGCAAAACGTTTACTGTACAAACGAACGGTAACAGCGCAGAAAACATCTACATACAAAATATTACCCTCAACGGTAAACCATATACCCGTAGTTTCATTACCCATAACGATATTATGAAAGGTGGCACTATGGTTATTAAAATGGGCAACAAACCGAATCTCAGCTTTGGTAAAGCTGCAGCGGACAGGCCGAAGAACGAATTGTAGAAAGAATTAGGAATTACGAATTATGAAATAGCGGGGAGATAGTAAACGCGAGGATCAACTTCGCAACTATCTCCCCGCTATTTTGTAATTCGTAATTTTTTCTACAGCTGCGTTGCCGCAAGCACCTCCAACACCTCCTTCGTCACTTCTCCAAAAATAGAAACGCCCGCTGCTCCGTTCTGCATAGCCAGGTTCACTGCTTCCGCCAGATTGCGATAGTTGCCGTTGAAATCGGGCAGGAAAAGACCTGCATATAAAGGGAAGGCTCCGTGCAGCCCCTTCACGCCTTCTGCTACAGCATCTCCGATCCAGCTAATGGGTTCGCGGTAGAAACCATGGTAGATCATCGGACAAACCGCATTTAACGGCCAGTTGGTCCAGTCTTGCCGTACCAGGCGCTTAGCGATTTCAGGAGTAGGAAATACCGCTGCGGATATTGGTTTGTGGTGTTGTTGTGCCACCTGTGCAAGATGACTAACTACATTAGTGATACGATCGTAGCGGAATTTGCGCCAGGATGGGCTCTGGTCCGGATGCTCCAGCTGTAGCGGATCTGCGCCGTATTTCTCTTTGTAAGCGTTGCGGCATTGATCACAATAACAGAAATCATATTCCGGCAACTCTTTCGACTGATCGATGCCATAGTGGCTCCAAAGGTTTATGGGTAATATAACATCACAGAAACGTACATAATCGAGATGTATCCCATCCACATAATCCAGTGAAAGGATCTGTTCTACCTGGTTGCTCAGGTATTTCACCACTTCCGGTTTGGTAGGGCATAGCCAGCGATAGTAATCCACATATGGGGGATGATTGGCGCAGGATTCACCCTTGCGGTTCTGCGCATACCACTCCGGATGGCTGGCCAGCAGGTCTTTTTCTCCACGGTTCATCGTCCACATCCAACGATGCGCCTTTATGCCGCTGGCTTTTGCTGTTCTGAAATGCAGCGCGCTATCGGCTTCAAACATAATATCAGTAATACCTGCTTTCCGATATGCCGCATACCGGGTTTTCAGTATGGCTTCGGTATCCTTGTGATCCGGATTAATCCATACGCGATGCTGAACAACCGTTTTCTCCAGCGGAAGTTTTTTCCCTGCTGCTGTTGCCTGGCTGAGTGGCAGCGAAGCTTTCGCCAGCGACAACCCTCCAATACCCAGGGATTTGATAAAAAATCGTTTATCCATAACCGTTATTTTCTGTTACTGTAAACTTTCCCTTCCTGATTGATGTTAACGGAACCGGCGAAATTACTTCCCGTAACGCTGGCTGTAAACTGGGATGATATGCCTTCCATAATCAGATTATAGACCTGGCCATGGGCGCCCGTTTGCCGGGCATTGATATTCAGGGCATCAAGACCGGATGCATATTTTCCATGCAGCTGCGCGTAATTTTGCTGTGCACTGTATATCTGCCAGAGATATTTCTTCGCTTCCTCCGATGCCGGTAATTCAAATACTGCATTGGCTTTGCTGGTAAACAACAGATAGCCCCACCTTTCAGGCGCATGCATATTGATGATACCCTGCGGCGACCATACCCAGTTATGTTCGGGCAATGGCTTCTTCAAATATTTTCCATCCTTTATATCTGTATCCCATTCCACACGTGAAAAATTGATCCGCCAGATAGTGTTCTCGGCAGGGCGCAACTCCCTGCTGAAGAAACTAAGCGCCTTATACGGAATCGCCATTTCCACAGACCATTCTTTATCCCTGTCAGACGGGTTGTTAATGGTACCATCGATATGAACGGCTGTGATAATGCCTTTGGTATCCCAGTTGATCATGGCCTCTCCCCCATTGCGATAGGGAATATTCATAAACAGGTCCATCACGGTATTCAGGGCATTGATCTCGATCTCATAATACCTGTGTGTATCACCATCCGGATCTATAAATACTTCAAAATCATTATCATGGAAGATGATCGCATCATGCTCCTTCAAAGTGCCCCAGATATGTGGTTCCTGTAATACCGCTCCAATATAAAGATATGCTGAGTCCCACATCATCTTTACCCTCGTACGCAAAGCCGGCGCTGGTTTGACATCTCCTTCAATATCTTTGAAATCCTCGCTCCAATCGGCTGTTTGCCATCCCTTGTCGTCCAGCTTACCGTCAATAACCACTTTGTCTTTCGTTTCCCGGCAGATATAATGCCTGGGTGTTTCTTTAAAAACAGGAAGCGGTTCATGAAACTGTTGCGAAAAAACAGGCTTTCCGATGACAGAAAGCGAGAGGAACGCCGCAGCCCTGATACCTCTTTTGATTAAATTATGTCTAACTCTGATACTATTTTCTGAATATGGCATCTGGCGAAGATTTGAGACAGCTAAAGTAAAGAATTCGACATGAAGAATAAAAGCGGAGATAGTAAACGCGAAGTTCAACCTCGCGTTTACCATCTCCGCTTTTATTCTTCATGCTTATTTCTTCATTCCCAATTCTACCAGAGCCTCACCCTCGCACTATCTGCTCTATACATGCCATCGCCGGGTTTTACGCCATACACGTCATAAAAAGCATCTACATCGCTGAAGGGGCCGTTTACCCTGAATTTGGCCGGAGAGTGTACGTCAATTAATACCTGGCGGGCCAGTGATTCTTTTTTGGTATGTCCGAGCCAGCCTAAAGAGTAGCCCATGAAAAAGCGCTGTGCCGGTGTATAGCCCGCAATTTTTTCATTCTTCTTGTATTGCTCCGTCTTTTTAAATGCCTCCCATCCAAGCAAAATACCTCCGAGGTCGGCTATATTTTCTCCCAGTGTGGCTTTCCCGTTGATATGCAGCGTGTCTACTACTACGTAACTGTTGAATTGCCTTACCATTACCGCAGCACGCTCGTTGAATTTCTTTACATCGGCAGCTGTCCACCAGTTTTTCAGATTACCGGCAGCGTCAAACTGACGGCCTTCATCGTCGAAACCATGTGTGATCTCATGACCAATAGTGGATGCGCCGGCGTAACCATAAACAACGGCATCATCCAGTTCTTCATCACGCTTTCCGGGTACGGTGAAGATGCCGGCCGGCAATACTATTTCGTTATTGCTGGGATTATAGTAGGCGTTATATGTTTGCGGACTCATATCCCATTCCGAACGATCTACCGGTTTGCCCAGTTTGTTGATATGGTATTGTTGCCACCACAAACGGGCTGCTGCCATGTTCTGATAGTAAGACTGCTCCTTGATTTCCATCGCAGAAAAATCTTTCCATTTGTCGGGATAACCTACTTTTTTTGTGATCTTCGACAGCTTGTACAATGCTTTCTGCTTTGTACTGTCGCTCATCCAGGCGAGTTTTTCTATGCGGATTTTCAATTCGGCGCGTATGCTCTCTACCAGGTTTTCGTATCTCTTCTTAGCAGTGGCGTCGAAGAACTCTTTAACGAATAACTGTCCAAGCGCTTCGCCCATTGCTTCCTCTTCTGCGTCCAGCACACGCTTCCAGCGAGGCTTCTGTTTGTCCTGCCCCCTCATCAAAGTTCCGTAAAATGCAAAATTAGTGTTGGAGATAGTATCGCTGAGTTGCGCCGCTGCTCCCCTGATCAGCTGCCATTTGAGATAGTTCTTCCAGTTTTCCAGTGGCTGCGATTTAACTGCGTTACTGAGTGCAGTGTAGAATTCCGGTTGACCAACAATTACGGTGTCGGCGTACCTGGTGATGCCCTGCTGCTGAAGGAAATCATTCCAGTCGATATTTCCGGCAATCTTTTTCAGACTGGTAACAGCCATTTTATGGTAGTTAGCCTCGGGGTCACGAAGGTCTTCCAGCTTTCGGCTCGATTTGGCCAGTAATGTTTCCAGCTGCAGAATAGCTGTAGCAGCACTGCGTGCGGCATTGCTGTCGAGCCCCGTGAACTGTAGCATTTTCGCGATGTGGCCGGGATATGCCTCTCTGATTTTTGTAGTACGTGCGTCGGTATTGAAGTAGTAATCGCGGTTCGGAAGCCCCAGTCCCCCCTGGTTGAGCTGTACTGCAATCGCCTCGCTGTTTTTGGCGTCCTGCGCTATGTACAGGTCGCACATTGATGTCATCTGGATGTTCAGTTTCGACGCCAGTTGCACCAGCTGTTGTGTATTCGAAACTGCATTGATCTCCTTTAACTCATTTTCTATCGGCTTAATACCGTCTGCATTAATGCGCACGGAATCCATTCCGCTTTTCCAGAAGGCTGCGATTTTCTTTGATATCGGATCTGCAGGATTTTCTACTGCTTTTTCATTGATGATCCGCAGGCGTTTGTATAATTCTTCCTGAACAAGATTACCGATGCCCCAGGAGCTATATTCCGATGGTATGGGGTTGCGTTTGATCCAGCCGCCGTTGGCATAATCAAAAAAATCCTGTGCGGGGTTCACAGTGCTGTCTACATTAGCGGCAACTGCATCAGGAGTGGATGCTGCGCCGGAAGATGACTGGCCCTGGTTACAGGCAGTAAAACATGCCAGCCCGGCCAGGCCGGCTCCGGCAAGAATGGTTTTGATCATAAGCATTACACGATTTTGTTATTGGAAGAAAGGTAGGTTTTTTTTGGAACCGCTGGTCACTAAATAGGTTTAACGGTAAACAGAAAATATGTATTTTGTTAGGAAGATGTTACAACCCCGTATCTTATGATCAACAAACTCAAACCCGGCCGTATTCTGTCTATCGATGCTTTCAGAGGAATCAACATTCTTGTCATGATATTCGTCAATGGTGTAGCAGGCGTACAGGGTATCCCTTCCTGGATGGAACATGCCGGGCGTAATGAAGACAGGATGACGTTCGTAGATGTTGTTTTCCCTGCATTTCTTTTTATCGTCGGAATGTCTATCCCTTTTGCGATCAATAGCAGGATGGCAAGAGGCGACAGTTTCTGGCAGCTGCAGCGGCATATTATCTGGCGCACGCTGGGTTTGTGGATATTGGGTATTTTCATGGTAAACACGGAAAGAATCAATGCAGCAGCTACCGGGATGAATGGTGCTGCGTGGGCGTTGTTGTTTTTTATATGTGCAGTGCTGGTGTGGAATATTTATACTTTCCGGCAGCCCTGGCCGGCGTGGGTATTGAGGGGGGCTGGTGTTGCAGGACTTATTGTGCTCGGCATTGTATTTCGTGGAGGGAAAGATGGTACAGAATATCTGCAGCCGCATTGGTGGGGAATATTGGGCCTTATCGGTTGGGCTTACCTGTATGCCTGCCTGTTTTACCAATGGTTTAAAGGCACGCCGAACGCCATGATGCTGATGATAGCCGTTTGCCTCGGTTACTATATACTGTGCCGGCAGCCATTTATGCAACATGGAGAGTGGAGCTGGCTGGGATCACAGGCCAGGAATGCGGCACATACATCCATTGTATTGGCAGGGATACTGGTGACCTTGTTTTATTTTGATGAAGAAATAGCCTTGCGCGGTAGCAGGCTTGCGAGCAGAGTAGTAGGTTTTATCACCCTGACAATGTTTTGCGGCCTGATGCTGCGGCCTGATTACCAGTTGTCTAAAATACAGGCTACGCCTACCTGGTGCCTGTATTGTATGGCTATATGCACGATTATATTTTCTGTTTTATATTTTTTGGTAGATGTAAGACAGCTCAGCAGGTGGACTTCCTTTTTCCGGCCTGCCGGAGCAAATCCCCTGCTTACTTATATACTTCCGGATATTGTTTATTATTTTATGATATTGACAGGACTCAGCTTTCCGGCCGTGCTGGAATCGGGCCTGCCTGGAATCATCTGGTGGGGCGTGTTTGCACTGTTGATGCTGCTGTTGGTAAAAGGATTAAATAAGCTGGGAATCCGGCTGCAGTTGTAACAATATCAATGGATGAAGCGTTATATACCCGTGAAGTGACAGAAAGTTTTTTATCCCAAAAAGATTCCCATGAAAAAAATAGCTTTAGTATTGCTGTCCGCCGGAACTATTTTGGCTATCTTAGCACAGTACGCCTTAACAAACGATTGGGTGTGGTTCCGTATCTTCCATACCATCGGTTTCATTGGGTATATATTAATCATTAGCGGTCTTGCCTGTTTCTCTCTCTGGGCTATTCATCAGCTTTCCCGCGATGAAAAAAACAGAATTAAACGATACTATCATCAGCAGGATGAGTAGTAATGGCACTGCGCAACGGTAATAACTTTATGTCAGATATTTTCACGCTCAAATTTGAGTACAAAGGTCATCCTCACATTCTGGAGGTACATACCGTACACCAGCAGTACAAAACTGTATATAAGGTGGTATTGGAAGAACATGAAATTACGTTTGAACCCGATGAAGAAGGTTACGTGCGGGCTGTTTCCAGCAAGCCCCTGCACGATCACCTGAATACGGTGGATGTTGCACTGTTGCATCATGTAGCAGAACTCATTATTCAGCATATACAGTAAGCTGATCAGTTCTCCCCTGTTTGTTCGCCGCGGATTTCTTCACGCAGACTCTCGGGATCCCAGCCCTGTCCCTCGTCCAGCCAGGTTTTGATCCGGTCGGAGGTAATGAGTTTCTCCATTTCTTCAATACGCTCTTTCATGGTATTGATGTATTGCTTCTTGTCATCGCGCAGGGCCGACAATCCTTTCAGTGCATTCTCATCCTGCCGGAGAAACGTTCTGGCCGCGCGTTCACTCCGATAGGCCCGTCCACCAAGCATCCTGAGTGCATCCACTCCTACCCTGATCGAAGTGTCTACCGTTTCCCGGTAAATGTGCAGCACACCAAGATCCATCAACTCAAAAGTATCTTCTGTATTCTCTGCTCTTACAAGTAGTTGCAGATGAGGAAAATAACGCTGCACCATTTTCACTATTTCCAATGTTTGCTCTGCATGATCGGTAGCTATGATCATCAGTTTAGCGTCGGCCGCGCCCGCAGCAACGAGCAAATCATAGCGGGATGCATCTCCATAATATACCTTAATACCCAGGTTATGAAGCGAGTCTACCCGGTCGGAATCCAGATCCAGTATGGTAGCATTGATACCGTTTGCGCGCAGAAAACGGCCTGTCATGCTGCCGAAGCGCCCGAAACCGGCAATGATGACCGGATTCTTTTCATTAATCTCATCAGCTTCCCGCTCCGCTTTTATCTCCGAACGGGTGAAATGCGGTTGTATCACTTTTTCGTACAGCAGCATTACCAGTGGTGTCAGTGCCATACTGATGGCCACCACAGCCGTCATCATCGCAGTCATTTCCTCATTCAGCAGATGAGCCTGGCGGGTGAACGATAGCAAAACGAAGGCAAATTCTCCGATATCAGCCAGGGCGAAGGCAAACAGCAGATTCTGATCTGTATTCAGTTTGAAGATCTTGCCCAGGATCAGCAGTACCACTCCTTTCAATGTCATGATACCCGCTACAAGAGCCAATATAACCCAGGGCTGCTCCATGATCAGTTTGAAATCGATGGAAGCGCCTACTGCAATGAAGAATAGGCCCAGCAACAATCCCTTGAATGGTTCAATATCACTTTCCAGCTCATGTCTGTATTCACTGTTAGCCAGCACCACTCCGCCCAGAAACGCACCCAGCGCAGAGCTCAGCCCTACCAGGTTCATCAGCACTGCAATACCCACTACCATTAACAGCGCAGTTGCCGTGAACAGCTCACGTACTCTGGTTCCTGCAATAATGCGCATCAGCGGTCGTACCAGGTAGCGGCCCGCAATAATAATTACAGCTACAGCTCCCAACACCACCAGCGTTTGCCCCCATGCCGGCAGACCATCTCTGAGCGAATGAGACTGCGAAGCAGCTTCCGTACCGGCATTGCCTGCCAGTAATGGAAATATTGCCAGCATCGGGATGACAGCGATGTCCTGGAACAGCAATACAGAAAATGCACTCTGCCCTGCGGCAGTGCCCATCCAGCCTTTTTCATTCAACGTCTGTAATACAATGGCAGTCGATGAAAGCGACAATATCATTCCCAGCGCCAGCGAGGTGTTTACCGGCTGGCCGATCAGCATGGCTATACCTGCCAGCACCGCGGCACTAATGACCACCTGCAACCCTCCCAACCCCAGTATCGACGAACGCAATCTCCATAACAACGCAGGCTCCAGCTCTATCCCTATAAGGAACAACATCATTACTACACCAAACTCTGCGAAATGCATAATGTCTTCTCCCTCTGTTCCGATAAATCCAAATACAGAAGGCCCAATAATAATACCTGCCAGCAGATAGCCAAGCACGGCGCCCAGTCCCATTTTCCGGGCGAGCGGTACAAATATGATGGCGGCCGCCAGGTATACCATCGACTGAAATAATAAAGAATGCTGGTCCATATTAACTGGTTTGAGCGGGTAGTTGAAGAAGTTGATTCAGGTACTCGAGATCAGGCAGCGGCTTGGGATCAAATTGCTTGTCGCGCAGCAGCTCCAGCGTTTTTCCAAGCTTTACAGCTTCCTGCTGTATATCTGAAATATCCATCCGGTGCACGCCAAATACCACATAGGGCGCAACATATTGCATGTTGCATAACTTAGCGGTTTGTATGAATGGCAACAGAAAATCATGTACTGTATGTCCATGATGTCCTTCGGGATGATAGGCATGTTCGGAACCTCCCGCACTGATAATATTACCGAAGTATTTCCCCTGCAACGCTTTACCAGTATGACCATAAGCCCAGCCATGTTCCAGTACAAGGTCCAGCCATTGCTTTATAATAGCCGGGGCACTATACCAGTAAAAAGGATGCTGCATTAATATAATATCGTGTTGTTCCAGCAGTTTTTGCTCGCGGGCTACATTGATGTCCAGGTGGGGATATTGCTCGTACAGATCATTAAAAGTAATACCCGGCATGTTTTTTATAACCCGCAGCAACTGTGCGTGCACCCTCGATTTCTCCAGGGCCGGATGTGCAAAATTTATCAATACTCTGGCCATCGTCGGATTTTCGTATACAGGAATTTAGGCATTTTGTTTTATATCCCAAATAGTGCTATCCTTCGGAATATTCCTGCAGGAGTAAACGGTATTTATTGAGTAAAGTGGATTTAGAGATAAAACCCACCAGGTGCTTATCCTGCAAAACGGGCAGCAGCCAGGTGTTGGACCCGTCGAACTTCCGGATCACAGTGTCTACATTATCTTTTATGTTCACAACAGCCGGTGATGTCTGCATCATTTTCTTTACAGTAATCGTATCATACAGCTCAGGGTTGAACATCACCGGCCGGATGTCGTCCAGCGTGATGATGCCTTCAAATAATTGCTGTTGGCTCACTACAGCAATAATGTTCCGGCCACCCTCTTTCACCAGTTCTATGACTTCGCGGAGGTGCGCGTTAATATCTACCATTTGTACATCTCTGTCTATCAGCTCATCTATCCTGAGCAGAGATAAAATGTTTTTATCGTGAGCGCGTGTAAACACTTTACCTTCTTCTGCGAGTTCTTTTATTTCCGGGGAGATGGGAGAAAACCACTTTGCCATCAGGAAGGAGATCGTTGAAACAATCATCAGCGGTATGAAAAGGTCATATCCGGAACTGGATTCGGCGATGAGGAATATGGCGGTGAGCGGGGCATACATTACGCCAGCCATTACGCCAGCCATACCAACAATCACCATATTGGTGACCGGGATATTGGTAATACCCATCTGCAGACAAACCACGGCGAAAAAGAATCCCAGAAATCCTCCTGCAACGAGGGAGGGTGCAAAATTTCCACCGTTTCCACCACTCTGTATGGTGATGGAAGCGGCAAATGCTTTCAGCAAACATACGCACCCGGTGAAAACCAGTATCATCCAGCTTTGCAGCGGCAGATACCGGAAGAAGCTGTTTTGCAGAATATCTTCACCAGCTCCGCCGGCAAGCGCCTTTACACTGGAGTAGCCTTCCCCGAATAAAGGAGGCATGGCCACGCAAAGAGCAGATACCAGTATGCCGCCGAGGATGGCCCGTTGTAATGCAGACCACTTCAGATGATGAAAGAAATGTTCCACCTTCCGGGAAATGACCACATAGTAGCGGGCATAAAATCCACTGAGTATCCCCAGAGCGATGTAATAAGGTACATTATGATAATTGAATGCAGTTCTCGACTCGAAGTGAAATAACGCTTCTTCCTGCAGAATGATCTTGGAAAGCAGGCTGCCACAAACGGCGGCCACCACAAGGGGCATGAAATCCGAAAACACGACCCCGGTTAATAATACCTCGAAAGCGAACATCATCCCGGCAATGGGAGCATTGAAGGCGGCGGCGATTCCTGCAGTTGCGCCGGCGGCCAGCAGCAGGGTCCGCTCTTTATATCCAAGATTGTATACCCGCGCGTAGTTAGAGCCCACGGCGGCACCCGTAACAGCAATCGGGCTTTCAAGCCCTGCTGATCCCCCCAGCCCTACAGTGACCGCACTTTGCAGGATCTGAGAATACATTTTTACCGGAGGTACCCGGCTGGAGTTTTGCGCAATCTCGTGCAGAATGGCCGGTATCCCTTTCCTCGACTGCCCCTTGAAAAACCAGATGACAATCAGCGTCGTGAGCACGATCCCCAGAAAAGGAAACACGATGTAAAAGATGACCTGGGTACTGAAATGTACCTTATAAGTAATGACGTAATGGATATAGTGAACAAGACTCTTCAGCACCACTCCCGCCAGTCCTGCTGTACACCCTACTAAGATACCGGACAACAACAGGAATTGATTGCGGTTCATCTTATTATGGAGCCAATGCAGGATCAGTTCGTAGCTTCTGGCACTTTTCAGACTATATTGTTCGAAATCCTTTCTGAATCTGAAAAAACTATGATGCTTCCGCAGACGCTTAAATTGACTCATGCAACAAATTTAAGGATCACAGCTCAATCAAAGCATAAACTTTATCATTCATATATGGCCCTCCGGGGCGGCGGGCAGTATAATCGAGGTTAATCCAATACTCTCCCTTCAGCTCGTGGTAGTATATTTCTTTGACTGGTGGTTTGGGGAAAAGAGTGATGATGGCCTGTTTCATGATTTCAAAGTCGTTTTTATCCCCACAGTATAGTTCCGGGTATGCATGTCCCTTGATGAGTACTATACGGCATCTTGCTCCGATCGACTGCAGGCAGGAGGTCATTAATATGGAGTGATCGTCGCAGTCGCCGCCCAGCCCGTTCTGAATGGTTTCCTGCGGAGTGGCGAAATATTCGTCCCTCCTGGAATCAAGAACATATTTAAAATTGCTGTTGATATAACGGAATAGCGACAGAAAACGGGTGATTTTTCCGTATTTGTAGAAGTATTCATCATAATAATCCAGCGAATGTTTTACCGAGAAGTTGCGCACCAGTGAATCCTGAAAATTGACCTTCTCGCGGATACCTCTTACCGTTTTATCCCGGTAGCTCTCCACTCTTCGTGGATAAAGGCTCAGGATATCGAGCTGTTTGCTGTCTTTCGCCCGGAGGTTGCCCTGCACCATTCCCTTGTAGTCGTTCAGTACATTCTGCAAGGTATACCGGTCTGTAAGACGATTAAATACGAGTATACAACAAAGAACGAGGAAAACAGGTATGATAATCGGCCTGAAGATCCATCGGAATGCATAGATAATGACGAAACTGGCCACCACAGCTACCAGCAGGTCAACATGCCAGCCATTGGCCACCAGCGGAGGAATAAAGCGGTTAATGTAGGGCGCAAGCAATAATAAAGTCAACAGACTCAATATGTTAAACAGTATTTTCTGCGCCCCGGAATATTTGCTTTCGTCTATAGCCATTATGCTACGCAATAAAGCAAAATTATGCCATAATCAACGCGCAAAATTTGGAACGGCCTGTTTAAAGGAAGTGCTTTTCCTGATGAGCTCAATCTGTTGGGCAGTATCATTCTTCTGCTTATCCATATGCAGCTGCTGGTAGATTTTATTGAGCAACCCAAAGTTCATCAGGGCGATTATTTTGAAGTCGAGCTTCTGTGCGTTTTCCACAGCAGTTTCGGCTACCCTGATGGCTTTGTTAAAGTCGTGCTCATTGAAATATACCCCGGCATATAACAGTTTCTGCATGGATTCCATGTACTTGCCTCCGAAGTAATCCGTGGAATAATTTTTTATCACCTGGTCGGTATGCCTGCATATCCGCGCAGCAGAAGCAGTTTGACCTAATCCAAGATAGGCCTGTGCCTGCCAGCAGAGCAGGGTCATTCTCAGGGAATCGGTTCTGCGGTGCTGTAAAGAAGGATATGTCTCAAAGATCCGGGTAGTGAAAGACAGCAGGCTTTCGTTGTCTCCCAAAAGGGTAAAAACAATACCCATATTCCGGAATACGATTTCCTGTGCTTCAGAAATTGGTTTTCTGCCTCCTCCGGTCCAGTAGCGGAAATAATTGTAGATTTTTTCTCTTATACCTTCGTTTATAATACCAAACTTGAGGAATTCATATATGAAGAGCTGTATTTCATAAGGAGAAACCCATAGTTCTTCATCGAATTCATCAGCGCTGTATATTTTTTTGATATTGTTTAATTCAATTTCGCATTGCTCGGCATCCAGCTGAAGCAGGGCCATGGTAAAGAGCTTGCTCCTGATCTTCAGTTTGTCTTCCCGGGCTTCTGACAGTCCGAGTAACGCCGTAAGCACTTTACGCTTTCTGAAATGGATAAACTCATCACTGATAAACGGCCCTATCGGATTCTTTTTAAAGAAGCCCGTAGGGAAGATGGATTTCAGCTCGCCCTGGTTATTACCATCATGCTGATAGTGGAGCACGAGGTATTCCAACAGATGTGATTTTTCTATGTTAGACAGGGGAAGGTGCAGCATTTTAATAATGCCCTCGATCTGCGCATGATTGATGGCATAACGGAGCAGCCACCTGAAAACACCGATCCGGTAAGGCGATTGGGGAAGATGTTCCAGGATGGCCAGCAGCAGATCCTCATTGATCTCCTGACCATTCTGTTTCAGGTAGTGCATGGCCACAAAATACTCCAGGAGCATGGTGTGGGCGAAGCGCACTTTCACATTGAACATGATCTCCTGGCTGAGATTTTCTTCTACCAGAATATTATCGGCGAGCAGCTCCTTGTAAGCCGGGAACAGATCTGCGTTCTGAGTCAGGAGCAGGTTCTTGTCTACATAAATCCCTGTCCTGCCCAGATCCAGCAAGGTCAACAGCTTTTCAATAATCTTTATTTTGAAGGAGTTGCTTTGCGAATTGAAAACCCTGTTCTGTATGAACCGGGAAACTATTTCGAACAAACTGAGGTGTTCATCCACGAAAGTCTGTTCCGGGCCGCTGTTCAGCTGGCAGAACAACTGCAGATAATACGGGTAACGTAGTTTCTGGAGGAAGTTTTCAGAGAACAGTCTTACAGTTGCCGGGTCGAACTGATGGTTGTAGAGAATAGACTTCACTTCCTGCTCGGTAAGCCGGGGCATGTTTATGTTCGTTTCCTCGTCCATTTCTGCGCCCAGATACCAGTAGCGGCGAAAAGCCGGGTATTGCTGGGAGTGTTGGAAGATTTCAGCCCAGGTGCTGCTTCTGATCGACAGGATCACTTTCACCCATGGGTAGAGATCATTGGAGTATACGAAATCTTCGAGTTTAGAGTACAGGAGGCGGAGTTTTTCTCCGGCTACTGCAATTTCATCGAAGCCGTCTATTATTAATATAAGGCGTCCGCCTTTTTTGTCGAAGTGGCTGGAGAAATATTCGCGGAAGTTTTCGCCGTTGCCGAGGTTCATCTGGTTATCCAGCCAGGATGAAAGGGAGAAGCCTTTCAACAGAAGGCTACCCGCAGCATGCGCGTGAATGAACCAGCAGATGTCCTGCTTGTACCTGGCTTCTTTCCCGAACCAGAAATGTTCGGCCAGATGCACCAGTGCAAGCGATTTACCCCATCCGGATGGTGCAATGAGAGCGGTAGCGGCGTAATCACTTTCCAGGAACTTTTCAATATGTGCATTACAGTACGGCCGGTGTACAGTATAAGGAAATGCAATGCCGGAGCGATTCTTAAGCGTAAGCATGGTATAGTGGGATACCGCGTCCGCTTTGGTTTTTAAATCGGTCCACTTGCTATTATCCGCCACAGACGACGGACTGGCAGCATTGGATGGCCTTGAGGCTGTATTCAGCTTCCGGTAATGATGTTGCTGAAAATCTTCCCAGTCTTTATATTGACAATATTGTGAAAGCGTATTCAAAGTATATCTGGAAAAGCTGTGTTGAGCAACAGCAAATCCAAACACTCTTTTGAGGGTCGTTTCGCTCACCAGTTTGGTGGTATCATCCAATATAGCCTGAGAGAGATGTTTGCAATCTCCTGGTAACATGACTTCAACGCCAAACCTGCGTAGAACTTCGTTCTGCAGGGTTATGATAAAGTCATAGGACAGATCAATCATAGGGGACAATAAATGGATTTTCGAATTGTCGGTACTTGTTTAAGTACGTATGGTTTTTACGTTTAGATTTAACAAATACCGAATGAACAAAATGAACAGAAAATATTAGACTGAATTATATATATTATTATAACTAATAAGTCAACTCGTCTGTTTATTTACGGAATGGAAACCATATATAAATATGATGAGTTGCAACAGAATATGATGATACAAAAATTATCAATATAATATTTTTTGAATTTCTAAAGGCCATATAGACAGTCTAACTTTACACTAAATCTTTTTAAAATTTTTTTTGGCCAATACGATAGTTAGCCTCGTTTTTTCATTATTTCCCCTTTTTGCCTCTTTTTTCTTTGCTTGAATGAACAAACTGAACAGAAAATTTAGCTTCTGAACAAACTGAACTATTCAAACGGAATGAACAAAAAGACCCTTTAGTAAACCACCCCTTCAACATACTTTCGTACCGTTTTGTAACAATCCTTTAACAAATATGCGTAGAACGTATTCTGAAAAACGGTGATGTTTTCATAAACCATTTCCTAACCGCTGCCTGCCTTAGAGTTTTATTATACGTAGTAGAACCGAAAATTTTCTTAGTCAAATATTGATGCTATGCATTCAAAAGCTACTCCTAATAGCCCTTTTACTGCTCCTTTATCTATCCCCCGCCGGAACGGGAAAGTTACTGTGAAGAACAGAGCTGGCCGCTTTTCCCATGGCGCCGGATCTTTGATCTGGAAAAGCATACTGCTATTGCTGTTAATGTTTGGTATTGGCGCCAGGGATAGCTTTGCGCAATCATATATAACCAGGGTATATGCAGGTAGCCAGAATCCGGTTGCCGGCGGCCTTTGTGTGTTATGTTCTGTGGATAATGCGGCATCAGCTGCCGATGGCAATTTAAGTACTGCATCAACCATTAATACTACGCTTGGGCTCTTGGGAGCTACCATGTCGCAGGATGTTATATTTACTGCCGGTAATGGACTCCCAGGCAGCAGTACACCGGCCATTGTGAAAATCGGTATACCTAGTGGACTGAATTCAATAGTGTCTGCGAATTTACTGGGTGGGATCTATGTACAAGCTTATAACGGAAACACTCCTGTAGGAAATAAAGTATATGCAAGTACAGCTGTATTATCACTACTTGCAAGCGGTAACCAGGCCGAAGTCTTTTTGCCTGCTCCCGGCGCAGCCTATGACAGGGTTCGGGTTACTTACGATAGTGGTCTGGCTGGTCTTCTGGGATCAGTCAACGTTTATGAAGCATATTTTGAAAAACCGGCAACATCCACCATTCCCTGCGATTTGCCGATTGATGTATTATATGGAGTTACTGGTCTGACATTGGCTAATCTTGGTACTGTTACCAATCCTGCACAGGCAGGAGATGGTATTGTGAGCCCAACCAACTACGCAACTTTATCCGCAACGGCTGGTGTACTGGGTAGCGGGGCACAGGTTACTGCCGTATTCCCGGGACTTTCAAAAGCTGGCGATTCAGTACGGGTGATTATGTCGAATCCTAGTGGACTGCTTACTGTACAGTTATTGGGCAATGTGACCATTAAAACATACAATCATAATGTACTGGTAGATAGCATGAATATCAGCACTGGCATGTTGCGCCTAGACCTTCTCCCGGGTGGCACCAATTTGCAGGCGGTTACTTTCCAGGCATCTGCTCCTTTTGACCATGTTGAAGTAATTATAGGTGGTGGTGTGGCAAGTTTACTGACCACTGTACGGGTACACGAAATACAGCGTTTCGGCCCTGGCCCAACGCTCACCAATCCGGCCTTGGTACAAACAACCTGTTTGGGCAGTCCTCTTACCCTCTCACTCAGTAATACAGATCCATCACTGGTTTATAACTGGTACAATAATATTACGCAGACTACCCCGATTGCTACAGGTACAAGCTTTAACGCACCGGCAACAACGGCTGGCAGCACCACTTATTATGTAGCTTCCACCAGACCGGGTTGTACTACCGAGTCCGCAAGAACTCCTGTTACTGTACTGGTAAATAATTACGCCACTGCCGCCGATGTTAACGCTACTGTCAGCGCCACACAGATCTGCTCCGGCGATACAGTAAGTCTCACTCCTTCTTCCACCACCGCTAATATTCAACCAGTATTCAGCTGGTATCTGGATAATAACAAGGTAAGCGCTATCAGAAACGGATTGGATAGCAATGGTGTTAAGTACACTATTAACCCAACTACGGGCAAATTGTCCATAGTTGGTCTGGCTGCCGGCACTTATACATATTATGTAAGTGTGCATGACAGTCTTCATTGTGAGAACCAGGCAGGTGCACTGAAAGCTGTTGCTGTCACAGTAGGTGCCAAACCAGCACCAGCTGTGGTTACCGGCGCCTTCACCGTAGGTACCGGTCAACAGGTAACGCTTACTGCACAGGCAGTACCGGGTTCCAATATCCTGTGGTATACTGATACTGCAGCTGCGCCAATTAGCACTGGTCCGGCTACATTTGTTGTAGGGCCATTTGCTACACCCGGTACTTATACTTACTATGCGGGTGTGCAGGCTGTTGGCGGCGGATGTGTCTCCAACAGGGTTCCGGTAGTGATCACTGTAACCGGTGCGGTTACTCCGGGTGCAGATTGTAATATTCCTACTACCCAGGCATCGGGAACAACTTTGGGATGCGTATTGTGTAGCGTGTCTAACCCTACTTTCGATATAGATGCTGATACCACTAACTTTACCACACTGAATATTCCGGTAGGATTATTAGGAGGTAGCGTTTATCAGCAATTGGGCTTCCCTAAACGTGGTCAGCCAACAGACAGCCTCAGGTTAAACCTGGGCTTCCCAACCGGTTTGGCCGATGTGAGCCTGCTGGGTGGTACTGTGGTTACGGTGCTTAACGGCGCTACTGTGGTAAGTCAGACAACACTCTCCAACCTGACGATAAGATTGCTTAGTGGAAGCCGGTTTATTGCTACTGTGCCTACCGGTGCAGCTTATGATCGTGTTGAAATCAGGTTGACAGGGGTTGCTAATCTCCTGACATCACTCAATATATATGGTGTGCGTGCTGTTGGTGCTAATCCAACTATTAGCAGCAGCAACATCACTGTATGTCAGGGTATGCCGGCTGTATTATCTGCTACTCCGGCCACTAACACTACTTTACAGTGGTTCCTGGATTCTACCAGCACTACTCCTGTCAGCACTCAGGCTACTTTTACTACCGATTCCCTCAAAATACCAGGTACATTCAAGTACTTCGTTCAGGTGGTAGATAGCGGCTGTGCTAATCCTGAGCGGATACCAGTTACTGTCAATGTAACAGCATTGGGAACTCCGGCAGATATTACCCTGGCCGATACTACTGTAGCCTGCAGCAATACAACTACCGTTCTGACTCCAACAGCAGCGGGTGTAACTAATCCTGTATTTAAATGGTATGCTGATGCCAATAAAAATACTCCGATTACCAATGGTGCTGTGATAGGTGGTGCTACCTTTACCATTGACGCCAGTGGTAAACTCAGTGTTACCGGCCTTTCTACCGGTAATCACACCTATTATGTAAGCGTATCCGGCAGCAACCGTTGTGAAAATGCTGCAGGCAGCCTGAAAGCTGCTACTATAAAAGTAGGTACCAGTGCAGCTCCTCCGGCAGCTGTACTGAGCTATTCCATCAGCACAGGTCTGCCACTGACCATGACAGCATCTCCTGCTGCTGGTGCAATTGTCGTATGGTATACCGATACTACAAAGGCCTCCATCGCAACTGGCAATAGCTTTACATTGCCTCCATTCACTAATCCGGGTACTTATACCTACTTCGTGGGAGATAGTATCCCCGGAGGTTGCGTTTCCAACCGTTTACAGATCACCGTTACCGTAAATGGTCCGGTTATCCCGACCAGTTGTAATGTACCTACCAGTCAGACAACCGGAACAACCTTAGGTTGCGTACTGTGTTCTGTGGTAAACCCGACTAACGATATTGATGCCGATACCAGCAACTTCACCCGCCTGAATATTCCTGTGGGATTATTGGGAGGCAGCGTGTATCAACAACTGGTTTTCCCGGCAGTCGGCGCGGGAACTGACAGTATCCGCCTGAATATGGCATCACCTACCGGCCTTGCTGATGTAAGTTTGCTGGGTGGTGCTGTTGTAACTGTTTACAACGGAACAACCCAGGTAAGCCAGACAACCCTGTCAAACCTGCTTGCAGTAAGATTGCTGAACGCCAACCGCTTCGTGGCAACCGTACCAACCGGTGCACCATATGATCGCGTTGAAGTAAGACTGACCGGTGTAGCGAACCTGCTGAACTCTCTTGATATTTACGGCGTACGTGCCGTGGCACCTGATCCTACTGTAAGTGTACAGAGTGGAACAGCCTGCGCAGGATCTAAAGCAACCCTGACAGCCACTCCGGCAACTGGTACAACTGTTCGCTGGTATGCTGATTCAACAACTGCAGTTGTACTTAGTACTTCAAATACATTCACTACAGATACGCTGAAAACAGCAGGTAATGTTACCTATTACGTTCAGGCAGTAGATGCAAATGGTTGCGCTAACCCGAACCGCATACCGGTAACCGTTACTGTGAATCCATTAGGTCAGCTATCTAACATCAACATTGCAGATACTACAACTGCCTGCACCAGCACTCTGGCTGTTCTGACTCCGACAGCAACCGGCGTAACCAATCCTGTATTCAAATGGTACCTGGATGCAAATAAAGCAACCCAGATCACTGATGGTATGGTGAATGGATCAGTTAAGTATGCTATTGATGCTACTTCCGGTAAGTTGACCGTAACCGGCCTCGCTGCAGGTATGTACACTTATTATGTAAGTGTATCCGGTTCTAACATATGTGAAAATCCGGCTGGTGCACTGAAAGCTGCTAAAGTAAATGTGGTAACAGCTCCAGCTCCGCCAGTTGTAACCGGCGATGTTGTTGTGCAAACAGGTGCTAAAGCAACCCTGACCGCCAACCCTGTTCCGGGTGCAAATATTGTCTGGTACAGCGATAGTACCACAATAGCCGGAACTGGTGCTACTATACAGGTCGGACCATTCAACGCACCTGGTACTTATACTTACTTCGCAGTCGTGCAGATACCTGGCGCATGTCAGTCTGCCCGTGTACCAGTTAATGTTGTGGTAACCGGTACTCCGATTCCGCCAACAGATTGTAATGTTCCGACTACACAGGCTTCCGGTACTACATTAGGTTGCGTACTGTGTTCTGTACAGAACCCAACTAATGATATCGACAATAATCCTGCAAATGCCACCACATTGTCAATCCCTGTGGGTGTGCTGGGTGGCTCAGTATATCAACAACTGATCTTCCCGACTCCGGGTGCTGCAGGCGATAGTATCCAGCTTCGTCTTGGAAATGCTGTAGGCCTGGCCGACGTGAGCCTCCTGGGTGGAACATTGGTTTCTCTCTATAATAATAACACACTGGTGAAATCAGACACGCTGTCTAATCTGCTCACACTGCGCTTACTCAACGGACAACAGTTTACTGCTACAGTAGCTGCTCCTGCTGCGTACGACAGAGTGGAAGTAAGATTGAAAGGAGTGGTGAACCTGCTGAATTCACTCGATATCTACGGTGCAAGGATCCTGTATCCGACTCCAACTGTCAATACCAATAATGCAACAACCTGTATCAATACAAAAACAACCCTTTCTGTAACTCCGGCAGCAGGTACTTCTGTTCGCTGGTACGCTGATTCAACCGGCACTACAGTATTGGGTAACCAGAATACTTATACTACAGATACCCTGAAAGTAGCAGGTACTGTAACTTACTATGTAGCAGTGGTGGGTGGGCCTAACAACTGTCCGAACCCGACACGTATACCGGTAACCGTTACCGTAACTCCTGCTCCTCCTGTTCCTGGTGCTCCGGCCACAGTAAATGTTTGCCCGGGTTCTGATGTGGCATTGCAGCCAACAGCAGTTAATCATCAGTTTACTTACAGGTGGTACACTGTAGCAACAGGAGGTACTGCACTGAATACCGACAGTGGATATGTATTTAACCTGAAAGCTGTGATGAGGGATACTACATTCTATGTAGAAGCTGTTAGCAGCTGTGGTGCTACATCTCCGCGTCAGACAATCAGCGTTGTGATGTCATCGTCCCTGAGTGCACCAGTGGTAACTCCGAATCCTGCGAGAGTAACGAAAGGTACCCAGGCAGTACTGAACGCCAGCTCCAACACTGCTAATGTCATCTTCAAATGGTATGGCAGTCAGACCGGTACCGATAGCCTCTACACCGGACCTGTCTTTGCACCGCCAATCACTGCGGTCGACAGCGTGACTTATTGGGTGGAAGCATCCCTGTCCGGAGGTGGAACCTGTAAGTCAATCAGGGTACCTGCTACCGTTATCTACGGGGCTGCACCTCCATTCATACCTGTTCCATGTGAAGGCGCTACTTCACAAACTGTGGGCAGCAGCGGCCTGCTGGTACTGGGCGATGTTTATAACCGCGCATTGGCAGTGGATAACGACGCCAGCACCGCATCGGCTCTGGTAATGAATGTAGGCGCGCTGAATGCACAGATCTGGCAGAGAGCAATATTCAACGGCGTATCCACATTAGGTGATACCGTGAGAGTATTACTCTCCAACCCGAACCAGGTGCTGTCTGCATCACTGCTCGGAGGTGTACAGCTGACCACTTATAACGGAACTGTTCCGGGTGATTCTATGGCAGTTAATAGCCAGCTCCTCAAGCTCACCCTGCTGAACAATAATTCTCAGGCACTCGTGGAATTCGTACCGACCAAACAGTTCGATGCGATAGAAGTGAAACTGAAATCAGGTATTGTGGGTGCGCTGACAGAAATAGACTTTAACTACGCACAACGTGCACTGGTGGCTCCAACCGTTCAGGCGGCCCAGGTGAATATCTGCAGTGGCAATACGGCTACCCTGCAGGTTCAGAACCCTGCAGCAGGTATTACCTACCGCTGGTACAACAGTAACGGTACTTATATTACCGGTAAAGATGGAGCTACTTATGTAACAAATACATTGAGCGCTGATACAACCTTCTTTGTTGAAGCCTTCAGAAATGGATGCGCAAGCACAAGCCGCACAAGAGTAAATGTGAAGGTACTGGCGGCTCCTGTTGCTCCTGCTGTACAGGCAGCCTCAGTAGGAGTTTGCGCCGGATCTGATGCTAGCCTGGCAGTAGCAAATCCTGTTAGCGGCTATATTTACGGATGGTATAATGTAGCTACCGGCGGAACCAGATTAAATCCTGCACCAGATAGCGGACTGGTATTCAATGTGAAGAATGTGACCGCACAGGCTACTTACTATGTAGAAGCTATCAACGACAGCTGTAAGACAGTATCCGCAACAAGAACAGCGGTAACAGTTAATACAGTAGCTGCATTGCCGGTACCAACTGTAACTCCAATGAATGATACAGTGGTAGTAGGTCAGAACCCAGTGTTCACAGCTTCTGCTACAACTGCCAACGCCCAATTCTACTGGTTCAGAACTCAGACAGCTACAGATACACTGTTCAAAGGAGCTCAGTTTAAAGCTGATGCACCAACAGCGTTGGGTACTACTACTTATTGGGTGGAAGCAGCCATTCCGGGATCCGGAAGTTGTACATCTGCACGGGTAGCGGTGAATGTGATTGCAGTGACTCCCGGCCCCGGTATAGTACCATGCGAAGGTGCAACCGGCCAGACTATCGGTGGCTCCGGCCTGCTCGTACTGGGTAATGTTTATAACCCGCAACTGGCCGTAGACCAATACGTAAGCACCGCATCATCTCTCGTAATGAACCTGGGTGTGCTGAATGCAAATATCTGGCAACGCCTCACCTTCAACGGTCTGTCTGCTCCAGGCGATACCGTGAAAGTGATGGTATCTAACCAAAGCCAGGTACTCTCTGCAGCAGCATTGGCCAGCGTACAACTGACCTCCTATAATGGTAATACACCGGGCGATTCAGTATTGGTATCTAACCCAGTGCTGAATGTGAATATCCTCAGTGGCAATAGAAGCGCAATACTATCGTTCGTACCAACCAAACCATTTGATGGTGTGGAAGTGAAACTGAAGGCAGGCCTTGCAGCAGCACTCACTGAGGTGGATATCAATTATGCACAACGTGCGCTCGTTCAACCGACAATACAGGTAACAACCGCAACTGCATGTAAAGGCAGCCAGGCTGTTCTTAATGTAGTGAATCCTGCTCCGGGAGTTGTTTACAGCTGGTACAACAGCAAAGGCAACCACCTGCTGGATAGTGTTGCATTTGTAACACCAACTACGCTCGACTCAGGTACCTATGCGTACACTGTAAGGGCCAGCAGAAATCAGTGCCAGAGCGTAGCATCACAACCTGCTACAGTCACTATCCTCGGTACTCCTGCAGTTCCGGTGCCAATGAATGGCGATACTGCTACCACTTGTGTGAATAATACAGTAACGCTTAAAGTACAACCGGTAGCCGGCGTACAGTTCAACTGGTACGACGCAGCAACAGGCGGTGCTAAACTGGCCACCAATACTAATCAGTATACCACTCCGGCTACGCTGGCGGTGGGTACCTATAACTTCTACATTGAAGCTGTAAACGCAGGTAACTGTGTAAGTGACAGTGGACGTTTAAGGATGACAGTGATGATATCCAACGGCGCTACTGCCGCAGATATTCAGGCAGCTGATCAGACCATCTGCCAGGGCGATACTGCAAGGGTTACACCAACCAGCACTACTGTGCAGAACCCTGTCTTCAAATGGTACGCTAATGCCGATAGAACAGGTCCGATCACCCAGGGTGTCAGCAGTACTGGTGTATTGACGCTCACAGGCCTCACTCCGGGTGCATACACCTACTACGTGAGTGTGAGCAGCGGCGGTAACTGTGAAAACAAACCAGGCGATCTGAAAGCTGTGAAGATTACAGTTAACAATACGTCCGTGGCTACAGATATCATTGCAAGAGATACCACTACCTGCCCGAACAACACTGTTCAGCTCAGCGTAAGCTCCAATACTGTTACCAACCCTGTCTTCAAATGGTATGCTGATGCAGCCCTGACCAAATACCTGGCTACAGGAGCTACCTACACTACTCCGGCGTTGACAGCTACTACTTCTTACTTCGTGACAGTAGAAGGAAGCAACAGTTGCGCTAATAAAGCCGGTTCGGCGAAAGAAGTGAAAGTGAATATTGCAACTGTGCCGGAACCGATCATTAACGCATCTGCAATCAGCATCTGTGTAGGTGATACAACTACGTTGACCGTACAGAACGCAGACAATAGCATCACTTACAAGTGGTACAATACAGCTACAGGTGGAACAGCGGTATTCACAGGTCCTGTTTATCAGGTAACCGGTCTTACCACTTCAACAGACTTCTATGCTGAAGCATCTATAAGTGGCTGTACAAGTGCTACCAGAACTAAAGTATCTATCGGTGTGGGTGTTGCACCAACTCCGATACTGGAATCCAATAATGTAACAGCGTGTCAGGGTGGAACAGCCGTACTGAAAGTAACCTCTTCTACTGCCAATATTACTTACAAGTGGTATACAACACCAACAGGAGGTACTGCGGTATTCACCGGACCAATATTCACCGTGCAGAATGTAACTGCTAATGGTTCTTACTATGTGGAAGCATCAGGCGATACTTCGAAATGTGGTAAGCCATCTGCAAGGGCTCAGGCTAAGATCACTGTGGTGCCTGTTCCTGCCGCTCCATCACTGGTAAGCAGCAATGTATCAGTATGTAAAGGTCAAAGTGTGGCACTGCAGATACAGAATCCGGCCGCAGGTTACACCTACGAATGGTTCGATGCAGCAACTGGCGGTAATCAGGTGAATAGCGGTACAACATTTAATATAGCCGCTGCCGATAGCTCTGCTACTTACTATGTACAGGCAACGCTGAATGGAGGCTGCTCAAGCGCCAGCAGAACTGCTGCAACTGTTACGGTTACTGTCGTTCCGCCAGTACCACAGATCTCAGCATCTACTGTATCCATCTGCGCAGGCGGTACTGTAACACTTTCTGTGAATAATCCGGTAGCAGGCGCAACTTATCGTTGGTTCGATGCTCCGGTTAACGGTACTCTGCTGGCAACAGCGAATACTTATACAACCGCACCGTTGGCTGCAAATACAGACTTCTACCTCGAAGCAGGTAATGGGGTTTGCAGCAACCCGGTAAGAACTAAGGTAACTATCGGGGTAGGACAAGCACCAGTTCCGGTGCTGGAATCCAACACACTGACTGTATGTCAGGGTAGCACAGCGACGCTTCGCGTAACATCCGCTACAAATGGCATCATCTATAAATGGTACACTTCTGCGGCAGGCAACGATTCAGTAGGTGTTGGATCAACATTTACAACTGCTCCGCTGAATGCAAGCACCGACTTCTATGTTGCGGCAGTGGGTAGTAATACCAGCTGTGGTGCGCCGTCAGCAAGGGTGAAAGCCAGTGTAACCGTTACAACTCCGCCGGCAGCACCGGATGTAGTTGCAGGTGCACTCAGAACATGTGCGGGTACCGGAGTAACGGTTGCTGTGAAGACAATCGTACCAGGGCTTACTTATCAATGGTATGATGCTGCAACAGGTGGTACATTACTCTCTTCAAATGCAGTATACAATGTACCGGTGGTTAGCCAGACAACTACCTTCTATGTACAGTCTAACCAGGGTCAGTGCTCCAGCACCAGAACTGCGGTAACTGTAAACGTAGATCCGACTCCGGCGATGCCGTCAGTGATTTCCGGTAATCAGACAACCTGTGTGGGTGGTACACTTACATTCGCAGTCAGCAACCCGGATGCGTCACTCACCTATCGCTGGTATGATGCACAGACCAATGGTAATCTGCTTGCAAATGGTACTTCTTATGCAACCACACCGCTCGCTGCCAATACCACATTCTATGTGGAAGCATTAAATAGCCAGGGCTGCGCCAGTGCACGTTTGGCAGTGAATGCAATTGTGAAGAATCAGATAGATCCGCCGCTGGTAGATCCGATCACACTGTGCAGCAGCTATAGCGGTGTACTGAGCGTGAAGAATAAACAAGCGGGTCTGGTATACAACTGGTATACAGCAGCAACAGGAGGAACACCTGTATTCACTGGTGGCGATTTCACCATCACACCAACTGCAGGTACTGTTTACTATGTTGAATCATCTACCGGAGCAGGTTGCGTAAGCGCCAGCAGAACTATGGTAGTGGTAACAGTGAATCCGTCACCGGCTGCTCCGGCGGTATCAAGTGCAGGCATCGGCGTATGTACAGGTTCAACTGCTACACTGAACGTACTGAACCCGGATGCGACACTTACTTACGCATGGTATACAACCGCAACAGGTGGTACAGCAGTTTCAACAGGAACAACTTATACCACTCCGGCCATCACTGCTAACCAGATGTACTATGTAGAGGCATCCAACAGCTTTGGCTGTGCCAGCCCGACCCGTACTGCAATAAGCGTACAATTGACTCAGCCGCCAGCAGCTCCTGTAGTAACTGGTAATACTGAAATATGTCCGGGCAAGACTACAACGCTCACGGCTACTTCAGCTACAGCAGGTACAATACTCAACTGGTACAGTGTAGCCACTGGTGGAACCCCGATCTATACTGGTTCTCCGTTCGTAACGCCTGCACTCAATGCAAATACTACTTACTATGTAGAGGCAGTTACGAAAGATGGATGTACAGGAGCCGGTGGCAGAACAAGGGTAGATATAACAATGGCGCAGCAGTTACCTGCTCCGGTGGTAACAACGGATAATACAACTCCAACATCAATTACCTTCCGCTGGACACCAGTACCAGGAGCTCAGGCATACCAGGTGACTATTGATAACGGTGTAACGTTCATCGTGCCAAGCTCAGGTGCTAACGGTACAACACACACGATATCCGGCCTGCAGGCGAACCAGAGTGTTACTATACAGGTAAGAGCTGTGGGAGCTACCGACTGTCAGACCAGCGCGCTGTCTACTGCAGTAACTGATAAAACCAAGAATCCGAATGGTAATAACATCTTTGTACCGAACATTTTCAGTCCGAACGGAGATGGCGTGAATGATGTGCTGTACGTTTACGGTACAGCTATAGCCAAACTTGAATTCTGGGTTTACAACCAATGGGGTCAGTTGGCGTTCTACTCGAAAGATCAGCGCCAGGGATGGGATGGTACCATGAGTGGTCAGAATCAGCCGTCAGGTGTGTATGTATATATCGTGAAGGCTGTAATGCAGGATGGTAGCACAGTCTATAAGAGAGGAAACGTAACGCTGATGAGATAAAGCGAAAACTTGTAAGCTAATGACCAGAAATAATATAACCGGGGTGTGGAAACACATCCCGGTTTATTCGGAAATTCTTAAAAATGTTCCTATGAAAAGGATTTTTATAATTACAATAATTTTGTGGAGTAGTTTGCTTGCCAGGACATCCTTTGCACAGGTTGACCCACACTTCTCTCAGTATTATGCTTATCCGCTATGGTTAAATCCTGCTATGACGGGGATAATCGATGGAGATTACCGTATTACAGGCAATTATCGTAACCAGTGGGCGAACTATGGCAAGCCATTTTCTACAGCAGGTATATCTATAGATGCAGCTACTGATAAAAATATCGGGGTTGGTCTTAACGTACTAAACATGTCAGCGGGAGATGCCGGGTATAATTATTTCAATGCCATGGCCAGTGTTTCGTATAGTGGTGTGAAATTTGGCCCCGCGAAAACCAGTCAGCTGGTATTCGGCATCAATGCGGGGGTAATCAACAGGCGCCTGGATCCTGCTAAGTTTCAAACAGGTAGCCAGTACCAGCCCGTTACGGGATTCGATCCCAGTATTTTTAACGGCGAGAATATCAATAATACTACATCTAACCAGTTTGATGCAGGCGCTGGGGCAATGTATTTCGATGGTAACCCAAATCATATGTTCAATCCGTTTGTCGGATTTGCCGCTGCTCACCTGACACAACCCAGAGATCCATTCTACGACCAGGGATCCCAAAAAAAATTGCCAGTGCGCTATCTCGTAAACGGAGGAACCAGGATCAAGCTAAATGATGCATTGACGCTTACTCCAACGGGCTTGTTCCTGCATCAGGGAAATGCTGAAGAAATAGTGGCTGGTTTGTATGCACAGTTTATGGTGAACACTGAATGTGACTTTCTGGTGGGAGGCAATTATCGCTTCAATGATGCAGCAGTACCTTTCGCCGGTTTCCATTTTAAAAATTTCGTACTCGGCATGAGCTACGATACCAATACTTCCAACATGCGCCGTCTGGTAAATGGCAGTCAGAGCTTTGAAGTTTCGCTTTCCTTCATTAGCCGTAAGAGGAAATTGCTGAATCAGGAATACTTCATTTGCCCCAGATTATAACCTTTTTGGAAATCAGATCAGATGAAGGATTTAACTCATACAGAAAAAAGAAATGGAACCCTCATGAAAAAAATTACACTTTGTTTGCTGGTAGTTTTTTCAGGAATAATCAGCTCTGTGCACGCACAATATGTGTATGATTTTAAACATACAGCTGATGTGTTCTATAATATCAAAGATTATTATTCAGCTGCCCAATACTACAATAAGGCGCTTGGCACATTTAAGATTAAAAAGGAACAGGTATTGCCTTACGCCTTGGGAGGGGTACCTCCAAGTGGGAAAATTAAGGACTATCAACAGGTAGTTGCCCGCCTGGCTGAATCGTATCGCCTTTATTTCGATTATGGCAACGCCGAAACCTGGTATGCCCAGTTGGTAGGGTTTAACAACCCCGCATACCCGCAGGCCCGCTACTGGTATGGTGTTTGCCTTCGCTATAATGGCAAATACCAGCAAGCGCTGGATGAATTTAACAAATTCAAACAAAGCTATACTGCAGCAGATGAGATTTCAGTAAGAACTCCGCTGGAAATCGCCTGCTGCGAGTTTGCATTATCTGAAGCAAACAAAGAACCCAGATATACTATTGAGAAGGTTGCCGGTAATGTAAACGAAGGTGGAGCCAATTATGCCCCGGTTGTATTAAACTCCGGAACACTGATGTTCACCTCTTCCCGCCCGGAAACTCCACCATTACCAACTACTGTTACTCCAAAACAGTCGGCGCATAAAAAACCTAAAGGAACTCCTTATGTAAATGATCTTTACTCTGCCAACGGCGACGAAAATACTTATAGTAACAGCCAGAAGGTAAAAATACCTGCATCCAAAGGATATGATCAGGGTGTATCGGCCATTACGCCTGATGGTAACGCTATGTATCTTACCCGCTGGTATATAAAAGATGGTACAAAACATACCGCTATTTATCTAAGTACCAAACAGAACGGAACCTGGACTGAACCTAAAGTACTCGGCGAAAATGTAAATGTGGCTGGTTATAACTCTATGCAGCCATATATTACAGCCGACGGTAAATACCTGCTCTTCTCGTCTAACAGGCCGGGCGGAATGGGTAAAAACGATCTTTGGTATTGCGTAATGACAAACGGTGTACCGGGATCGGCGCGCAATATGGGTACTACCATCAATACCAAAGATGATGAACAAGCGCCTTTCTATGATGCAGAAAAGAACCTGCTGATATTCAGTTCGGATGGCCGTGTAGGACTTGGAGGCCTCGACTTTTTCTCCAGCGAGGGCGACTTCGGTACATGGTCTGCCCCGGTTAACATGGGCAAACCACTAAACTCAGCAAAAGATGATGTATACTATACCGCTTTGGATAATTCTCATCCGTTTGCTGCAGGGTTTATCAGCTCCGATCGTGAATCAATCTGCTGCCTGGAAGTATTTTCTATTAAACGTGTCCGCAAAATGGCGAGTGGCCTTATCGTCGACTGCGATACCCAACTCCCGCTGGAAGGCGCAACAGTTACGCTCGTGGATACAGTGAGAAGAAAAACTATCCGCAAAACAACACTTGATGCAACAGGCAGATATAGCTTCGAAGTAGATCCTCAGCGCTATTATAAAATCATTGCTGAAAAAGAAAATTATTTCACCAAAGCAATCTACTTCAATACAGAAAGCCTCGACAGAACAGATTCTTTGAATAATCCGTCACTCTGTCTCAAGCATTATGAGATCGAAAAACCAATTGTACTGAATAATATTTACTACGACTTTAACAAAGCTACTCTTCGCGAAGACTCCAAACGCGTACTGGATAGCGTAGTGGATATTCTGAAAGACAATCCTAAGATTACCATCGAAATGAGTGCACACACTGATAGCGTCGGCTCTGCGAAGTACAATGAAAAACTTTCTCAGGCCCGTGCTCAGTCCTGTGTAGATTACATCATTAGTAAAGGCATATCATCCGACAGGTTGATCGCAAAAGGCTACGGAAAATCTAAGCCTATTGCGCCAAACTCATTGCCTAACCATAAAGATAACCCTGAAGGTCGTCAGCTCAACCGTAGAACAGAGTTCAAAGTGTTAAAAAGACAAGTACAGGTGAAAGCTGAAGACGACAATAGCAGTACACAATAGCATTTGCTTATCCATATCCTTTAAACACCATTCAAAGAAGCCGGCAATTAGCCGGCTTCTTCAGTAAGCCGCCATAAAGAAAAATAAATCGGCCAGGCAAAAGAGCGACAGGGAATTGTAATAACAATAAGCTACCCTTTCATCATTGCTGATGAATTGCTCTCCGGCCGGCCCTGATAGTTTTAGTGAAAATTTATAACGATAGATTAATTAGCCTTTCCAAAAATTCCGATGGCTGTAGTGTCTGCTCCTTTTAATATTTTGATGTGAGAAGTAAACGCAATGGCATCATTGTATTTGAAAGTGGTATCTTTTTTTACTCCTGTTTCTTTAGTCACAGAAACTTTTTTCACGTTCTTGAATAACTCTATTTTCATCGCATTACCCGTACCCTTGAATACACCGTTATACAAAGTATCCTTCTTTGGCGTTACAGGTGTTCCGAAAATAAAGTACACATTATGATCTGCGTCTTTGGTGTTTTTAATCAGGTTCACGATTACATTTACAGAACTATCGGTATTTTCAGTGATAGTGATATCTCCTACTTTATTCCCTCTGTCAGCTCCGCCACCTTTTAATTCAAATGATTGGGAGCGTGGAGTTGGTGGTGTTGGGTTATCATCTTTGCTACAGGATACGAATGTTATACCCAATACGGTTGCTACTACTACTCCTGACAGGAGAGCATTTTTGTTGAACATAGACATTAGTTTAAATGGTTTCTTAGATTGCGGTTTCTACAATCATGTGTTATTTTTCTTTATGTAGGTTTTCAGCGCTTACTAACGGTATTAAACGAACGCAGATTTCAAAAGTTACAGGAAGCTGATAAAAATAAATTTATACTTAGATGTTGTAAGAAGATGTTTAACCACCTTTTTTATTTTTTTCGACCACAGAAAAATTTTTTTACATTTGCTAAGCATACTCCCCATGCAATAACCTGTTAGCATTATGAAAGTCTAATCAGACAACGGTACTACGGTTGGTCGCCTTCCGGTTTTCTTAATTGCAGCGTTCATGAAACGCTGTTTACGTTTCACATTTCAAGCTTTTTTATGCCACGTTTCACGAACGCGTTCGCGCGCATTAGTCGTTTTTTTCAATTATTTAAGATAGCTGTAACAGGTAGTGAGAAGGAGTTTACGACAGGGAGTATCAATAGGGCTATCTTTCTGCTTTCTATTCCAATGATACTGGAAATGGCCATGGAGTCGCTGTTTGCAGTAGTAGATATTTACTTCGTCAGTCACCTGGGAGTAAACGCTATTACTACCGTGGGACTTACAGAATCTGTACTTACACTGGTGTATACCGGAGCTATGGGACTGAGTATGGCCGCAACAGCTATGATAGCACGCAGGATTGGTGAAAAGAATCCGGACGCCGCCGCACGGTCAGCTATGCAGGCAATATACCCGGGTCTGGCTATTGTACTGCTGGTGAGTATTACAGGGATTTTCTTTTCAAAAGATATTCTGTTGGCGATGGGAGCGGCAAAAGATGTGGCAGACTACGGTTATGAATATACGAAGATACTATTGGGCGGTAATCTGGTGATCGTAATGTTGTTTCTCATCAACGGTATCTTCCGTGGCGCCGGCGATGCTGCATTGGCCATGAGGGCACTGTGGCTTGCCAATGGATTGAATATCCTCCTTTGCCCGCTGTTGATATCCGGCTGGGGGCCGGTGCCGGCATTGGGACTTAAAGGAGCGGCTATCGCTACTTTCATCGGCAGAGGCTCCGGGGTTGTTTATCAGCTGTATCACCTGGTAAAAGGGAAAGACCTGATCCGGATTACCCGGAAACACCTGGCGCCTTCTTTTCCTGTAATATTTTCCATTCTCAAAGTTGCTGCCGGCGCTACTGCTCAGATGCTGATTGCATCGGCCAGCTGGATATTCCTGGTGCGCATTATATCCAATTTCGGGAAAGATGCAGTGGCCGGTTATACCATCGCCATCAGGATCATCATTTTTACCATCCTGCCCGCCTGGGGGATGGCCAATGCAGCAGCGGCTCTCGTAGGGCAAAACCTTGGCGCACAACAACCCGACAGGGCGGAAACCTCCGCCTGGCGCGCTGCTTTCTTTAATATGCTGTTCCTGGGGCTGGTAGCCATTATTTTCTGGACAGGTGCCCCGGTAATCCTCAGCTATTTTACAAACGATCAAACGGTGGCTGGCTACGCCCTGCAATGCATACGCCTGATGAGTGCGGGGTATATCTTCTACGCCTATGGTATGGTACTAACCCAGTCGTTTAATGGTGCCGGTGATACCCGAACCCCCATGCTGATCAACCTGTTTTCTATGTGGCTTTGGCAGATGCCCCTGGCATATACGCTGGCCGTATTCCTGAAAATGGGGCCGGCAGGCGTGTTCTGGGCCATTGCCATATCAGAGTCGACAGCAGCCATAGCCGCGATCATCCTGTTCCGCAGAGGGGCCTGGAAGAGGGCAAAGATTTAGCTTCACGCTTCCTGTATAAGTAGTACCTTTGCGAGGTTTTGTATTAAATTTAAAATTAATAAAAATAAACTAAGCAACATGTCACTTACAGTCGTAGGCACAATGGCATTCGATGAAATCGAGACCCCATTCGGTAAATCGGGCAGAATTATTGGCGGTTCCGCAACCTATATCGCCTGGGCGGCGTCTAACTTCGTTAAACCAATCAATCAGGTTTCCGTAGTAGGAGAAGATTTCCCGGCTGCTGAACTCCATGCACTGACTGCTAAGGGTGTGAAACTGGATGGTGTACAGATCAAAAAGAATGAAAAGTCTTTTTACTGGTCCGGCAAGTATCATATGGACATGAATACCCGGGATTCCCTGGCTACCGAGTTAAATGTATTGGCTGATTTTCAGCCCGTTATACCAGAAAGCTATCAGGGAAGCGAATTCCTGATCCTCGGTAACCTCACTCCGCAGGTGCAGATGAGCGTACTGGATCAGATGAAGGAACGGCCTAAACTGATTGTAATGGATACCATGAACTTTTGGATGGAAGTGGCGATGGAGGACCTGCTGAAAGTGCTGAAGAAAGTAGATGTGCTGATGGTAAATGATAGTGAAGCAAGACAACTGAGCGGTGAATATTCACTGGTAAAAGCTGCCCGGAAGATCCTGACCATGGGCCCCCGTTACCTGATCATCAAAAAAGGTGAGCACGGCGCTTTACTGTTCTCAGAAAACCACGTGTTCTTTGCCCCTGCGATGCCGCTGGACGACGTATTTGATCCAACTGGTGCCGGTGATACCTTTGCGGGAGGATTCATCGGATACCTGGCTAAAACGAAGGATATTTCCTTTGAAAACATGAAAACAGCCATCATTGTTGGATCAGCCATGGCTTCCTTCTGTGTGGAGAAATTTGGCACTGACCGTATCAGAGAAGTAAACCATGATGATATCACCACCCGCATCGAACAATTTGTTCAGCTGGTGAATTTCGATATTGACCTTGTATAGAATATAGAATAAGAAATAGCAAGAAGACCTTAGCGATAGATAATTATTCGCTAAGGTCTTCTTGCTATTTCTTATTCTATATTCTTAATTCTTGAAAATCCCATTCAATATAGCCGCCAGTCTCACTCCTCCCTTCAGCAACTGTTGATTAAGATCGTTTACAAAAACATAATTATAACGATAGCTGAGCTTGGAATCGGGTTGGGTATAGGCATATATCCGGTCCGATAACTGATGTGAATCAAACATCCAGTCTGCGATAGTGCCCTGCTGCATGGCCTTTATTGCTGCAGGGGTGGCAATGTCCAGCGCTTTGGTATATTCAGTATAGCTCAGCTGCTGATAGTCGATCAATTGCTCATCCCATACCTTATGCAGGTTGGATGGCGTATTGAACCATGTTACATTGATCTTGTTACCGCCCAGATCTTCGTCACGGCCAACATGCAGCGGTTGATGTAAATCTCCCATCAAATGGATCAGAAAAGTAAGCGCAAAAATCTGTTTTTCTTTTGCCACAGAGCGATCTTTCAATTGTTTGATCAACGCCTGGACTTCTGTATAAAGGTTCTCCCCGGTAGCTTCGGCCATTAACTGATCAAATCGGGCACGGTCGATATTGGCTGGAAAATCCAGGTAGTGCCATTGATTGGTATGATCGTACTGATGAGTAGTGTCTGATTTGATGAAATCAGGCCAGTTGGCCACCATCGCCATACTTTGTTTGCCCAGTATATTGGATACTGCCTTCCGGGCTTGCGGAGTAAGATGTAGCCATGCAATTTCAGCTACAATACGATGCCCGTTGGGACCCCATGCAAAAGATGCCATAGGTAACAGGAAGGCCATTAACAGGCCCATTAAGATCTTTTTTCTCATAAGTCGACTTGATAATGAAGGAACAAAAGTAAAGCATCTTTTTTAACACTTATACTTCCTGATTCTTTAGTATTTTTACAGATACCGCTCAAATAAAATTTCAATATGTCATTTAATATCCATGCTCCGTATGCTCCGGCTGGTGACCAGCCCGAAGCCATAAAGCAGTTAACCAAAGGTGTCAGAGATGGAGAACCTTTTCAAACCCTGTTAGGTGTAACAGGTTCCGGTAAAACATTTACCGTTGCCAACGTTATCCAACAAGTGCAACGCCCTACCCTGGTGCTTACGCATAATAAAACATTGGTGGCACAGCTTTACGGCGAACTCAGGCAATTTTTCCCGGATAACGCTGTTGAATACTATGTTTCATATTACGATTATTATCAGCCTGAGGCCTATATGCCGGTTAGCGATACCTATATCGAAAAAGACCTTGCCATCAACGAGGAATTGGATAAACTAAGGCTGAAAGCTACCTCCAATCTCCTTTCCGGCCGGAGAGACATCATCGTGGTAGCCAGTGTTTCCTGCATTTATGGTATCGGTAACCCCGCGGAATATGAGAATGGTATCATCCGTATTCAGAAAGGACAAACAATAGGTCGGAATACCCTCCTGCATGGCCTGGTAAATTCGCTGTACAGTCGTACTACAGGTGATTTTAACCGTGGTAATTTCCGCGTTAAAGGCGATACCGTAGATATTAACCTCCCCTATGTGGATTATGGTTATCGTATCACTTTTTTTGGAGATGAGATTGAGGAGATAGAAACTATTGATGTTCAGAACAGCAAAAGGATCACGGTAGTGGAAAATGCAGCCATTTTCCCGGCTAATATGTACCTCGCGCCGAAAGATATGATGCAGCAGATCATCTTTGAAATACAGGATGAGCTGAAGGCCCAGGTCGACTACTTCAAAGCTAATGGAAAACTGATTGAAGCGCAGCGTCTTTCCGATCGGGTAAATTATGATGTGGAGATGATCAGGGAATTGGGCTATTGCTCCGGAATTGAGAACTATTCACGCTTTCTCGATCGTCGCAAACCAGGTGCAAGGCCATTCTGCCTGCTGGATTATTTCCCGAGCGACTTTCTGCTGGTGGTAGACGAGAGCCATGTGACTGTTCCTCAAATCGGTGCGATGTATGGAGGCGACCGCTCACGCAAACTGAACCTTGTAGAATTTGGATTCCGCCTGCCTTCTGCCCTGGATAACCGTCCGCTCAACTTCTATGAGTTTGAAAATATGTTGAATCAAACCATATTCGTAAGTGCGACTCCGGGCGACTATGAACTGAAGAAAACAGAAGGCGTGGTGGTAGAACAGGTAGTTCGGCCAACAGGTTTGCTGGAGCCACCTATCGAGGTAAGGCCCAGTGTGAATCAGGTGGATGATCTTCTGGAGGAAATAGATAAGAGAGTACAGAAAGGCGACCGCGTACTGGTAACTACACTTACCAAGAGAATGGCCGAAGAGATGGACAAATATCTCGGGCGTATCAATATAAAATCCCGTTATATCCATTCAGAAGTGGATACGCTGGAGCGTATAGAAATACTGCGCGACCTGCGACTGGGGAATATCGACGTACTGGTGGGCGTAAACCTGCTCAGGGAAGGGCTGGATCTGCCGGAAGTTTCGCTGGTAGCAATACTCGATGCGGATAAGGAAGGCTTCCTGAGAGACGAACGTTCCCTGACACAGACCGCAGGTCGAGCCGCCCGTAACGTAGACGGACTGGTAATATTTTACGCAGATACTATTACCGACAGCATGCAGCGTACAATAGATGAAACCAACCGGCGCAGGGAAAAACAGGTTGCTTTCAATATTGAACATAACATTACACCGCGTACTGTCCGCAAGACTAAAGAACAAATACTGGGGCAAACATCTGTATTGGAAGTCAAGCATTTTGATGAAAATTCCCCGATGGCGATACATGATGAAGTGCAATTGGTGGCGGAAGATGCCATGGAATACGCGAAATCATCTGCTGCGGAAGTGAAAACAATCCCTCAGATGGAGAAGTCTATTGCTAAAGTGAAGAAGGAAATGGAGAAAGCTGCCCGTGACCTGGATTTTATGGAAGCTGCCCGTTTACGTGACCAGATGTTTGCATTGGAACGCGAATTACTTGAAATGAAACAGTAAATCATCCGTCGTTGGAATAATATCACATGTAATTATTTTTAATGTAAATGATGTTTTTTTCATTTCAAAACATTTTTAATTTAATTTATACATTATTATTTACCAGGTGCTTATGCTTATTTTTTTTGATTTCCTGTAAGCACTGTACCTGGTAAAATTGAAAAATGTTAACCTGGAGGTAATATACCTTATTATATATTGATAATCAATTATTTATATTAATCATTTTCACTCTCCCAGTCTTACATATTCTGAAAATATATAATTAATATTATTATTAATTATAATATAATTGATTTAATACAGCATTATCGTCCCTCCTATTCAAATTTTTCTATTTTTAGCGCCTTCTATTTGACGTTTTAAATTTCGGGTATACTTTTATTTCAGAAATTTAAAAATCGAACGCTATGAAGAAAAAATCTTTTCAGGACTATCTTCCCTTTATTTTTCTCGCGATAATTGCAATTGTCGGAGTTTTTACACCTTCCCTTCCAAATTTTGCAGATGGTGGTAAATATAATACCGGTGATATCGCCTGGATTCTGGTAGCATCTTCTCTGGTGTTTTTAATGACTCCTGGTTTATCATTCTTCTACGGAGGTATGGTAAATAAAAAGAATGTGATTTCTACCATGACGCAAAGTTTCATTGCCACTGGTCTGATCAGCGTGGTTTGGGTAGTGGTAGGATTCAGTCTGGCGTTCGGTAAATCTTATCATGGTATTATTGGTGATCCCAGCACTTTTTTCATGTTCAAAAATGTAGGGTCAGGAGCCCCATGGAGCCTGGCCCCCACTATTCCGCTGTTGCTGTTTGCGCTCTTCCAGATGAAGTTTGCCATCATTACACCAGCCTTAGTGGTAGGAGCTGTTGCTGAAAGGATCCGGTTTACTTCATATGTATTGTTCATGGTGTTGTTCAGTTTACTGGTGTATGCTCCGATTGCACACTGGACCTGGCACCCCGATGGTATCCTGTTTAAACTGGGTGTTCTCGATTTCGCCGGTGGTACAGTGGTGCATATTTCTGCCGGTTGTGCTGCACTCGCCGGAGCGTTGGTACTGAAGAGAAGAAAAGATCATATTGAAAAGAAAGAGTTGCAACCTGCTAATATTCCTTTTGTATTACTCGGTACTGGCTTGCTGTGGTTTGGCTGGTTCGGTTTCAATGCAGGTTCTGCGTTGAGCGCCAATGCCCTCGCTGCTACTGCATTTGCTACCACTAATACTGCCACTGCTGCTGCTGGTTTATCCTGGGTGTTTTTTGATGTGATCCGCGGTAGAAAACCATCTGCGCTCGGATTCTGCATCGGTGCAGTGGTTGGTCTTGTTGCTATCACACCTGCTGCCGGTTTTGTTGCTATCCCGCAAAGTATATTCATTGGCTTCATTGCTGCGATCGTTTCTAACATGGCAGTACACTGGAAATCAAAAACCAGCATCGATGATACGCTCGACGTATTCCCCTGCCACGGTTTGGGTGGTATGGTAGGTATGCTGCTCACCGGTATCTTCGCTACCAAAATTGTAAATGAAGGCGGTAATAACGGCTGGTTCTATGGCAACTTCGAACTGTTTAAAAATCAGGTACTGGGCCTGTTGCTGGTAGTATCTTACAGCTTCACGGTATCTTATGGGATCTTCAAACTCATTAACCTGATCCATCCACTGCGTGTATCTGAAGAAGAAGAAGCACTGGGACTGGATGTTACACAGCACAACGAAACATATCATCCTTCACTGATCAGTATTTCCGGCAACGGCGCACTGAAAGAAGAAGACGAACTGATACACTCCTGAAAGAAGTTGCCTTATTCAGGCCTTAGTCAGGAATTACAGTTCTTTGAATACCATCTTTATCAACTTTATTAAATACCCTCTTAATGTAAAAAAACTGGAATGGATAATTGATAATTGAATTTGCTGTAAAAAGTGAAGAAACTCGCATCAGTCATTATTAATTATCCATTCCTTCTATTTCTGGGTAGCATCAGAAAACGCATATACACCCCTTGAACAATCCGTAAGAAAAGGCCGCACATTTTACACTTACTATTTATCAATCAAATTCAACAGTATGAAAAAAATGTTAACGACCTTATTCGCGATGGGTCATGCCCTCGTTGCCACGTCTCAGTCCACAACAGATACTACTGCGGCTCCGGCTTTTAAGCTTTCAGGTTCTGCAGATGTATATTATAAATATAATCTCAATGGAAATTATACAGACAATAAAACCAGTTTTACAAATTCCCATAATTCCTTTGAATTGGGTATGGTTTCTCTCAAAGTAGAACATGGATTCAAAAAAGGAAGTATCGTAGCTGATCTCGGATTCGGTAAAAGAGCTGGTGAATTTTCCTATAATGATCTGCCTGGTTCTTCTAATGGCCTGGCAATGGCAATTAAACAACTATATGTTTCCTATCAGCTGACAGAAAAAGTAAAACTTAGCCTGGGTAGCTTTGCTACTCACATCGGTTACGAACTGGTAGACGCCTACGCCAACCGTAACTATAGCATGAGTTATATGTTCAGCTACGGCCCGTTTTTTAATACCGGTTTAAAAGCCGACATTGCCATCACTTCTTCCCTGACCGCCATGGTAGGCGTGTTCAATCCTACAGACCTCAAGTCTGTTTCCCAAAACAGTCATAAATATATTGGTGCACAAATTGGTTTTGCGCCGGCACAAACACCTGTTAAACTATATCTCAACTATCTCGAAGGAAAAGATACCTCCGGTATCCAGAATCACCAGATCGATTTTGTAGCTACTTATCAGTTCAATCCGGTTTGGGGATTGGGTTATAACGCTACCTTCAGTACTTACAGCAACACCACTGAACCTAAAGGCAGCCGGCATAATACCAATTGGTGGGGAAATGCTTTGTATGTGAATGTCGACTTTACAAACAAAGTAGGGCTTACACTCCGGGGCGAATATTTCAGTGATAAGAATGGCCTGAAAGTTTTTGGTGCATTCTCGAATGGTGGCGATGTTGTTGCAGGTACGCTTACGCTGAATTATAAGGTAGGAAACCTTACTATCATGCCTGAATTCAGAATAGATAAGGCTTCTGTTAATCTGTTCCATAAATCAGGAGATAAGCCTACAGATGTGACATCGAATGTTTTGTTTGCTGCAACCTATCATTTCTGATTGCCTGGCTGAATACCGGTGTTCCCTCATATTGATTAATTCTTAATTATTGATTTCCGGTTCGCAATTTTTAATTCCAATTCTTATCTTGCTGTTAAAAAGAACGAATGTTACAGCCGTCCACGTTAAAATTTCTGAAGTCGCTCAGGCTGAATAATAACAAAGTCTGGTTCGACGAACATAAAACCGAATACCTGGCAGCGAAAGCTGATTTTGAAAGCATGGTACAGCAGTTAATTGACGGGCTGGCCAGACAGGATCCTGGTACACAGGGTTTACAGGTAAAAGATTGCGTTTTTCGCATTTATAAAGATGTGAGGTTTTCCAAAGACAAGACCCCATACAAGGCAAATCTGGCGGCTTCTTTTCAGAGTGGGGGAAAGAAATCTACCCTTGCCGGATATTATTTTCATCTGGAACCAGGTGGGAACAGTTTTGCAGGTGGGGGAATCTGGATGCCTGCTGCGCCGGAACTGAAAAAGCTACGGCAGGAAATAGATTATAATTTCAAAGAGTTCGAACAGCTGATCTCCGGGAAAGATTTTATCAAACACTTCGGTAAAATAGAAGGAGAATCCCTGAAGTCAGCTCCCCAGGGATATCAGCCGGATAATCCGGCCATTGCTTACCTGAAGCTAAAAAGCATGGTGGTTTCCCATCCGTTCTCAGATGAAAGCTGTACACAACCCGCTTTGGTAAGAGAGATACTCAAAACATTTGCCCTGATGCAGCCATTGATTGGATTTATCAATCGCGCTATGGACTAATAATACAAGTGGTTTATTGATTGATAAGGGAATATATTCACCTGATAAATCAATAAACCACTGTTTCCGGTACTGCCCGGAACTAATTCTTGTGAATCAGAAACTCGAAAGGACGGGCCTTACGGTGCTTCAACAGATTCTCCTTGTCAGTACGCGCATGGGCAAAACGTTGATTGTAAACATTTGCCACTTCGATAATAGGTATTATCCCATCCAATGTATCCTGCTGATCAACAATATTCATGATCCTGGATACCTGAGAGGAAAAATTTGTACTCCACTCTTCGGTGAACTTGTGCATCAACAAAAGTTCTCGATTGGTGTTGGTTTTCATAGGACTTAAGGGTGTTTTCTGATTAGAAAATAACGACAATAACCGGCATCTCTAAAATTGGATAACTCCTGTGTTTCAAAGAGTTTTAGTTGGCATAGGATTATTACTTCCAAAATTGGATTTTATCCTCCAGAAATCAATACTACTTCCGTGTAATTTTTAACCTTTTTATGTTATGCTTTTATGAATCACGCAAAAAAGAGCAAGCGATAAACTGCTTGCTCTTAATGAGTTATAGATATATTTTCGTATAGTCATCCCCGGGAGCTACGTTTAACCACGTTTATATCGCGTAATTACATAGCACAACAGTATGATTATAACCAGTTCTTACCACTCAGGTATTCGGCGATCTGTACTGCGTTAGTAGCCGCACCCTTACGCAGGTTGTCTGCTACGATCCACATATTTACCGTCTTAGGCTGTGTTTCATCCCTGCGTATGCGGCCAACAAATACTTCGTCTTTATCGTGCGCATCTTTAGGCATGGGGTATTTCGCTGCAGACGGATCATCTACCACTATCACACCAGGCGTTTGTTCCAGCAGGCCTCTCAGCTCTTTCAGATCATATTCATTTTCAAACTCTATATTCACTGCTTCGCTATGACCTCCCATTACCGGAATACGTACAGTCGTAGCCGTTACAAGGATGTTATCATCGCGCATGATCTTCTTGGTTTCATTCACCATTTTCATTTCCTCTTTCGTATAGCCGTTATCGAGAAAAACATCGATCTGCGGAATAACGTTCAGATCAATCTGGTATGGATATGCCATTTCACCGCTGATGCCCTGTCTTTCATTCATCAGCTGTGTAACCGCCTTCACACCCGTACCTGTAACAGACTGATAGGTTGATACCACTACCCTTTTGATTTTATATTTTTCATGCAGTGGTTTCAGCACCAATACCATCTGTATAGTGGAGCAGTTAGGATTGGCAATGATTTTATCAGATTGTTCGAGTGCATCACCATTTACTTCCGGTACTACCAGTTTTTTACCCGGATCCATTCTCCATGCACTGGAGTTATCGATCACTGTAATCCCGGCCGCAGCAAATTTAGGCGCCCATTCCAGGGAAGTACTGCCTCCTGCGGAAAATATAGCCACATTGGGCTTCATTGAAATTGCAGTATCGGCATTCACTACCTTCCAGGTCTTACCCTTAAATGTTACTTCCTTACCTACGGACTTCTCAGAAGCCACGGGAATCAATTCTGTAACCGGAAAATTCCTTTCCGCTAACACCTGTAACATTTTTGAGCCAACCAGTCCGGTTGCTCCGACTACGGCAACTTTCATTTTTTTACATTTTATTTTTGGAGGCCCAAAATTAATATATAACCCGCGGTTTTCATAGCAAAGATTTTTTTGCGCCATTTACATACTGTTAACAATATGCAGCGTCCTCCATACTACCTTTGAAGGGCCTATAAATCAGGTTTATGCGACTAATCATTGTTTGTGCCCTGCTGTTACCGGCTATAGCCGGATTTGCCCGTATACCGGACAGGTATGACCTCGTTATTCACGAAATAATGCCTAAACCATTACCCGCAAAGGGATTACCTCCTTATGAATATGTGGAGCTGAAGAACCGGAGCAGCCAGCCCGTTCAGCTGAAAAACTGGCGGTTAGGGATCAACCGGCGGGAAGTAGTATTACCCGCGTATCTGCTGCAGCCGGATAGTCTTGTGCTGCTTTGCACTCCGGCAGCAGTACCGGCTTTCCATGTCGCTGATGCACTGGGAATAGACCGCTTCCCGGCCCTGGCGGATGATTCATGTGTATTGGTACTATACGATCCGGCTCACCGCGTTATTCATGCTATTGACTATAACCTGGGCTGGTACAACGGCACTGCTGCCGCCAAAGGCGGTGTGAGCCTTGAAATGGTTGATCCGGCGTTTCCCTGCAGCGGAAGGCGTAATTGGATGGCTTGTACAGATGCTGCCGGCGGAACCCCGGGGAAAGTCAATGCAGTGGCCGGCCGGATGACCGATCCGGCAAAACCGGATCTGGTTTTTGCAGGGATTACTGACAGTATTCATTTGCTGCTGCAATTCGGAAAACCGGTCGACAGTGTGCAGGCGGCAGATCCACAGCATTATCAGTTTACGGGCGGGCTCCGCGCAGTGGCCGCCCAGCCGGTAATGCCATTGCTGGCTGCCGTGCTGATAACATTGAATTCCCCCATACAGGATGGAGAGATCTATACCGTTCACACAACAGGCATTACCGATTGCAATGACCAGGAAAGCCTGCTGTACAATACGATAACGTTTATGATTCCTCATCCGCCGGAACCTGATGATATCGTCATCAATGAGGTGTTATTTTATCCCCCTGCCGGCATACCGGAATTCATAGAAATCTATAATGGCGGTTCCCGTGCTATTGACCTGCAGCAGCTGCGACTCGGCACCTGGAAAGCAGATAATGCGACGGAAGGATGGAAGAGCATAACGGCATCCAGCCGTTTGCTGATGCCTGGAGGATTCCTGGCGCTGACTACAGATGTATACAGGCTCAGTAATTACTATCACCACCTGGCGGCTTCCTCGGCGCAACAGGTAGGAAGCCTGCCTCCTATGCCTCATGCTAACGGGAATATTGCACTGCTGCGGGCCGACAGCCTCGTGATCGACCGGCTGTATTACAATGAAAAAATGCATTTTCCCCTTGCCAGCGATGTACGCGGCATATCATTGGAACGGCTGCAATACAATCGTCCGTCGTCTGATCCGTCCAATTGGCATTCTGCTGCAGCAACAAGTGGTTATGCCACTCCCGGATTGCCTAATTCCCAATACTATCCGCAGTCCGACGACACACTGCATGTTTCGTTATCACCTGCCGTATTTTCTCCTGATCAGGATGGCATTGACAAGGTAACGTTGCTATCCTGGCAATTGCCCGGCCCTGGCTATGTTGGAAACATTACCATCTATGAAGCCACCGGTCGTGTGGTAAGGTACCTGGCCAGGAATATGCTGATGGGAAACAAAGGCACCTTACAATGGGATGGTCTTGGAGAGAATGCAGTTATTTTACCTTCAGGAATTTATATATTTTTAATTGACTTATTTAATCTCAAGGGTGAGGTGAAACACATCAAACGAACAGTGGTGATGGCACGAAAGTTGAGCAGAGGCTGACCCCGCGGCACTGAAAAATAGCCGTGGGCAATCTATTATAATTATTTATATTTGCGCTTCCTAAAAATTAGAACATGCAGTACAGAGAAATTGTTGCAGTAACCGGATTGGGCGGTTTGTTTCAGTTAGTAGCCAGTAAACAAGATGGCGCCATCGTAAGGTCACTGGAAGATAAAAGCACAAGGTTTGTATCTTCCCGCGTGCATAATTTTACTCCACTGGAAAGTATCGAAGTATTTACTACCGGCGAAAACGTAAACCTGGCAGAAGTGTTTAAAGCCATGGATGAAAAAGCTTCCTCATTTCCGCCTGTAGATGGTAAAGCAGATAACAATGCTATCAAAGCTTATTTCAAGAGCGTATTCCCTGAATTCGATGAAGAAAGAGTATATGTGAGTGATATGAAGAAGATGGTAAAATGGTTTGGAATCCTCAAAGCAAACGAGCTTTTGAAATTTGAAGAGATCCTCGCCGATGGTGAAGAAGAAGTAGTGGAAGAAGTGGCTGTAGAAGAAGCTGCTCCGGAGAAAAAGAAAAAGGCCGCTCCTGCAGAAGAAGCAGTAGCTGAGGCGGAAGAAAAGCCAAAGAAAGCACGCGCTAAGAAAGCGACAGAAAAAGACGGAGAAGAAGGCACCAGCGAAAAAGCTCCTAAGAAAGCAAAAGCTAAGAAAGATGAAGCGCCGGCTGCAGAAGGTGAAGAGCCTAAAAAAGCTGCTAAGCCACGCAAGAAGAAAACTGAAGAATAATCAGAAGAATATAGCGCAGAAAGCTGCAGGCTAAAAGCAAGAAGCTATTGAAGCGGATACCCGGAGCATATTTCATAAGAATTGCTTTGGCTATTCGCTTCAATAGCTTTTTGCTTTCTGCTTTTTAGTTTAAAATTGCCTAAATTTCATGCTAACGTTAACTTAAAAATTTGAAAGAATGGATAATAATTTAAGTGCAGATATAAAGAAACTACCGCGTGAGTTTCTCCCGGAAAATTTTACAGTGACTACCTGGGATGCGCTGCAGCCTTACTTTGAAGAGTTGGTGCAACGGCCTGTTGCTAACGTTGCTGATCTCGGGAAATGGCTGAAGGATATAAGCGAACTGGAAGCTGTTATCAGTGAAGATGCCTGCTGGCGACAGATCCGCATGACCTGCGATACCACCGATAAAACGCTGGAAGAAGCATTTACTTATTTCTGCATGGAGATACAACCCAGGCTCCAGCCTTATGCAGATGCACTCAATAAAAAGCTGCTGGATAGCCCGTTTGTAAACGAACTGGATCAGGATCTTTACAAAACCTACCTCCGCAATGTGAGGAAACAGGTGAAACTTTTCAGAGAGGAAAACATCCCTATCCAGGCAGAACTGAGCGTGATGGCGCAGCAATATGGCGTTATTGCCGGTAAGATGACGATCAATGTAAAAGGACAGGAATATACCCTGCAGCAGGCTGCCAAATTCCTCGAAAACAGCGACCGCTCCCTAAGGGAGGAAGTCTTTTCCAAAACTGCCGCCAGACGTCTGGAAGACAGGCAGGCACTCGATGAATTGTATACCAGTCTGGTGCTGAAACGCGATCAGGTAGCCAAAAATGCCGGATTCGCCAATTACCGCGATTATAAGTTTGAAGACCTCGGACGCTTCGATTATAACAAAGAAGATGTATTCCAGTTTCATGAAGCTATCAGAACGCATATCCTTCCGCTGGTACAACAAATACTCGAAAAGCAAAAGGAAAAACTCCAACTGGGCGTACTCAAACCCTGGGATACAGATGCTGAAGCCGTAGGCGTAAAGCCGCTGGAGCCCTTCCATACAGGCGAAGAACTGGTAAATAAGGCGATCAGCACCTTCGATGAATTGGGGCCTTTCTTCGGAAATTGTCTTCGTGTCATGAAACAAATGGGCCGGCTCGATCTGGAAAGCCGCAAGGGGAAAGCTCCTGGTGGCTATAACTGCCCGCTGGCAGAAACCGGCGTACCGTTTATTTTTATGAACGCAGCAGGCCAGATGAAAGACCTCACTACCATGGTTCATGAAGGAGGCCATGCGGTACATTCTTTCCTCAGCCATCACCTGGCCCTCAGTTCTTTTAAGGAATATCCCATGGAAATAGCCGAGGTAGCCAGCATGAGTATGGAACTCTTCACCATGGATTATTGGAATATCTTCTTCGATGACGAAAACCAGCTGCGTCGTGCCAAACTGCAACAACTGGAACGTGCCATCACCATTTTCCCATGGATAGCTACCATCGATAAATTCCAGCATTGGATCTACGAAAATCCGCAGCATACCGTTGAAGAACGCACTGCTAAATGGCTGGAAATACTCAATGAATTCTCCCCCGCAATGGTCGACTGGTCCGGGCATGAAGATTATCGTGCCATCACATGGCAGAAACAGCTGCATCTCTTTGAAGTACCCTTCTATTATATCGAATATGGGATCGCTCAACTCGGTGCTATCGCCATGTGGAAACAGTTCAGGGAGAACAAACAAAATGCGCTCGATAACTACGTAAAAGCACTTAGCCTGGGTAACACCAAAACCCTGCCTGAACTCTACAAGGCTGCCGGAATCAAATTCGACTTCTCACCAGCTTATGTAAAAGAACTCGCAGACTTCGTACAAGCCGAGATCGAAAGAACCAGAGGATAGAGTAGAGAATTAAGAATAGAGAATATAGAATTAAGAAATAGCCCGAAGATTTTAGTGGATGTTGAAACTATTATCCGCTAAAATCTTCGGGCTATTTCTTAATTCTATATTCTCTATTCTTAATTCTCTATTTACATTCCTTACACACTCCACTCACCACCACCTCTACATTATGCGCCGCATAGCCCTTAGGAAGCTGTATCAGTGGCACATCCGTTTCTTCGAGGCAGGTAGTAGCCCCACACTCTTCGCACTTAAAGTGTATATGATGGTCGTGATGATGATGCTCTGAACATTCCGACTTGCACAATGCATAACGCACCGACGTATCGGTAGTTGGTATTTTATGGATGATTCCCTTGTCAAGGAATGTTTGCAGTGTCCTGTATACGGTTACGCGGTCAAATGACTGACCAGCCAGTTTTTCAAAATCACTATGTTCCAGTGCACCGCTGCTTTTAAAAAACAGCTCCAGAATTTTTGTCCTGGTTTCTGTTACACTCAGCTTGCTTTCACGCAACAAGCTGCTAATTTTTTCTGTTACTTGTTGTTTGGCGCCCATGATAAAAAAATTACTCCTCCATTAAACGATCTATGTCGTTGATCAGTTTATCAATATCCACTTGCTTGGTACCCTCGTACAATCCACGTATCTGCCCGGTCTTATCTACCAGGGCAAACCATTGGGTATGTACGAAATCTTCATCACCGGTGTAGGTACCGTCGTCTACCAGGTAGCCCTGCCGCGCCAGGCGGTAAAGTTGCTTTTTATCCCCGGTAAGGAACCACCAGTTCCTGGAGTCCGCACCATGTTTGGCTGCATATTGTTTTAAAACCGGCACACTGTCGTGGTCCGGATCAACAGTATGCGACAGGATAAGAAAATCAGGCTTGTTCTTATACTTCGCGTATACTTTATCCATATTGGCATTCATCTTCGGACAAATACCGGTACAGGTAGTAAAAAAGAACTCAGATACGTAGATCTTACCATCCACATCAGCTTTGGTACGGGTATGCCCTTCCTGATCAGTAAACGAAAAGCCCGGTATGGTATGCCCCGGTGCCCCTAATATGGGTAGTTTCTCTTTTCCCAGGAAAGTCCCCGTTTGACCTTTAATGACGTACCCGGCATAACCCAGAAATCCTACGCTCAAGACTACAAAAAATGATATCAGTATAATTGCTTTCTTCGACATTGGTAAAAATCCAGTATAGTTTAGTCAATACACAAAGGTAGCACTTAGTTGACAGATGCCCAGCGTTACACTCTTTGGTTCCTTTTTTTAACAGGTTTGCAACATTTTATAAGTAAACAAATTAATTATCTGATTTTACTGTAAAAAATTATTTGCAACATAGTTGCAAATTTACGTAGTTTTGTCCGGATTGAAAAAACAGGATATGGAAGTGAACTTTTTTAAGAAGATGAACCTGGATGCAGTAGGTATTGGCGCTTCCCTGCTTTGTGCCCTTCATTGTGCCCTGCTGCCGCTTTTTTTAACAGCCCTTCCTCTGATGGGCACTCAGATACTGGAGAATAAACAACTCGAATACGCGCTGTTAGGAGTTTCCTTCTTCATAGGTTGTTTCGCACTCGGGCGCGGATATATTCGCCTGCACCGGCGCCTGCTTCCTCTCCTGTTGTTTGTTGCGGGCTTTTCGCTGCTGCTGGCCGGCCATTACCTGCTGGATGGAGGCTATAAGGAATCGCTTGTGATACTATTGGGAGCTATTGGTGTAATGCTGGCGCATTTCATCAATATACGCCATGGCAGAACATGTAAAACGCATAAACACCAGCTATAGCAATATAATATCATATATATGGAAAGATTACCTGTTACGGTGCTGAGCGGCTTCCTCGGCGCGGGGAAGACTACTTTGCTCAATCACGTCCTGCATAATCGCGAAAATATTCGTGTAGCCGTTATCGTGAATGATATGAGCGAAGTCAATATTGATGCCCAACTCGTAAGAAATGAAAATACCCTGCACAAAACAGAGGAACGTCTGGTGGAAATGAGCAACGGTTGTATCTGTTGTACATTGAGGGAAGACCTGCTGAAAGAAGTGGCAGCTTTGGCAGCAGAAAAACGCTTCGACTATCTCCTGATAGAATCCACCGGAATTTCGGAACCGATCCCAGTTGCGCAAACTTTCTGCTACCAGGATGAAGACAATGGTATAGACCTCAGTAGCGTCAGCCGGCTCGATACAATGGTAACCGTAGTAGATGCCTTCAACTTCTCCAATGATTACGGCAGCATCGCTCAACTACATGAAAAAGGACTCACTGATGATGAAAACGACAGCCGCACCATCGTTAACCTGCTCACAGATCAGGTGGAATTTGCGGATGTTATTGTGCTGAATAAATGTGACCTCGTGAGTGCGGAAAAACTGGGCAATCTGAAAGCAGTACTGCGTAAACTCAACGCAAGAGCCAGGATCATTGAAGCCGTGAATGCTCAGGTTCCCCTGAGTGATATCCTGCATACCGGCCTGTTCGATTTTGACACTACTTCCCAAAGTGCCGGATGGCAGGCAGAACTGGAAAATGAACATACACCGGAAACAGAGGAATACGGTATTTCTTCCTTTGTATACCGCAGCAGAAAACCCTTTCACCCGGAGCGCTTCTGGAAATATATCAATGAAAGCTGGCCGGGAAACGTCATCCGCAGTAAAGGTCTTTTCTGGCTGGCCTCCCGCCCGAATATAGCTGTTAACTGGAGCCAGGCCGGCGGCTCATTGCGCGCGGAAAAAGCAGGCTACTGGTGGTGCGCCATCCCCCGCAAACAGTGGCAACTCAACCAGGAAACATTGGATCTTATCAACGCCCGCTGGGACGAACGCTTCGCTGACCGGTATAATGAACTCGTCATCATCGGCCAGGAACTGGATGCACATGGCATTATCATCGACCTTGACAGCTGCCTGTGCACCGAAGAAGAAATACTGCGCTTCAAAAAGGGCTCGGCTTTTAAAGATCCATTTCCAATTATTTAGACTAATCTAAAAAATAATTAAGGCGAATATAAAAATAGAACATAGTTTTGTTAAAAATTAAAACGGAAGTGTAAGCTTTGTTACTATCCTTAGAAACCTACGCTGTACTTAAAACCCGCACAATTGACACATGAAACATTTTTTTACATTACTGATGCTATTTTTTATTTCATCCATAACCCAAACCCTTGCTCAGCAGCCTTTCATAAAAGGCGTAGTTACTAATAAGGAAGGAAGCCCGCTGCAATTCGCCAATGTAGCCATTCCGGCCTTACATACCGGTGCTATTACCGATCAGCATGGCGCTTTCAGTATAAAAAATCTCCGCCCCGGTACTTACGATGTCAGCATTTCAATGATAGGATACCAAACGTTAAAAACCCGTAGAATAATTGCTGAAAGTGCAACAGATATATGGAGTATTGTACTGGAGGAAGACCTGTCGAAACTGAATGAGGTAATAGTGACGGGCGTTTCCAGAGCCACTGCTGTCAGGAAGAATCCTATTCCCATTGCTGTTATCGGCAAGCGGGAGATGAACATGAACGTGAACAACAACATCATCGATGCCATCATCAAAGGCATACCCGGTGTGAGCGCAGTAACTACCGGTCCTAATATATCCAAACCATTTATTCGCGGTCTTGGTTATAATCGCGTACTGACGCTGTTCGATGGTGTACGCCAGGAAGGCCAGCAGTGGGGCGATGAACATGGCATTGAAGTGGATCAGTATGGTGTTTCCAGGGCCGAAGTAGTGAAAGGGCCTGCCAGCCTTACTTATGGCTCAGATGCATTGGCGGGGGTGATTAATATGATTCCCGATATTCCTGAGCTTAGCCAGAAACGCCTGCAGGGTAATTTTCTAACGGACTATCACAGCAATAATGGCATGATCGGCACTTCTCTGGGATTAGGTTACCGGGTCAACGATTGGAAATATGTGTTGCGCGGTACCTCGAAAATGGCGCATAACTACCGTAATAGTGTCGATGGATGGGTGTATGGCACTGCGTTCCGGGAATACAATCTCACTGCTCTGGCAAGAGTGGATAAGTCGTGGGGCTATTCCCAGTTTGGTGCCACGTTGTACGACAACATGCAGGAGATCCCCGATGGAAGCAGAGATTCCCTTACCCGCCGGTTTACGAAGCAGGTGTCGGAAGATGACAACATCAGGAACAGACCACTCGTGCCGGATAACGAATTGCATACTTATAAAATCAACCCGTTGCACCAGCATATACAACACTATCGCATATACAACCATTCACAATGGAAACTGGGAAGCGGGGATATCAATACATTGCTGGGGCTGCAGCAAAGCATCAGGAGGGAATATAACCACCCGGAAATGCCTGTTCAGCCAGGCTTATATGTAGTGCTGAATACACTCAACTATGATGTACGCTATAACCTGCCCTCTTTGAACGGACTGGAAACAACGGCTGGAATAAACGGAATGTACCAGGAGAATAAGAGCAGGAACGGAACAGATTTTCCTATCCCTGATTACAACCTGTTCGATATAGGCGGCTTCCTGTTTGCCAAGAAAACCTTCGGAAAGGTGGATGTATCGGGCGGTATTCGTTACGACAACAGGCATATTCGCTGGAATGATTTCTATGTAGGGCCCAATAAAGACAATGGGTTTGAAAAACACGCCCACATTCCGGATACAGCCGGTGCCAAACTGCAGTTCCCCGCTTTTCAGCATAACTATACCGGTATCTCCGGCAGCCTCGGCGCCACCTGGAATATCAGCAATCGTGTACTGGTGAAAGCCAATATAGCAAGGGGGTACCGCGCCCCGAATATTACAGAGATTGGCTCCAATGGTCTTGACCCCGGTGCACATATCGTATATCTGGGCAACCGCGGATTCAAGCCCGAGTTCAGTCTCCAGGAAGATATAGGTTTCCAGGCCTGGTTGCCGGATGCCGATATCAGCGTGGAGCTCTTCCATAATAATATCGAAAACTATATCTATCAGGCAAGGCTATACGATGATGCGGGCAACCCCGTGGTAATTGTTCCGGGTAACGCTACTTACAAATACCAGCAATCTGCTGCCCGGCTGTATGGGGCAGAAGTTGCAGTAAACCTGCATCCGCGCAGCATAGCCTGGCTAAGCATGAATAACAGTATCGCCTATACGCAGGGCCGTAACGGGAATAAGAAATTAGTAAATGTTTATGGAGATAAGGCCCGCTACCTGCCTTTTATACCGCCAACGCATATACGTAGTGAGCTGAAGGCAATGGCACAAAAAAATTATGGGATCCTTTCCAAAGCCTATATCAGGCTGGAAGCTGATGTAATAGCATCTCAGCCTCATTTCTATGGGGTAGACGACACAGAAACATATACACCGGGTTATACCCTGTTTAATATAGGCGCCGGCAGCGCTTTTGTGAATAGAAAAAACAAAACGTTGTTTGAACTGTTCCTGCAGCTGGATAATGTGGCTGATGTAGCCTACCAGGCCAATACGAACCGCCTGAAGTATTTTGAATATTATAGTGCATCTCCGAACGGGCGCTTCGGTATATATAACATGGGAAGAAATTTCAGCGTCAAGGTAATAATTCCTTTTTAGGCATTAGGCTTACCAGAGCTTGAGCCCCATCTTGATGCCTATCTGCAAACTGGGCAATACACTGACCATCCGGCCATCGCTGAGCGATACTTTATTATCGTCGAAATGATAGGTGGTGTAATTATATATTTTGCTGCGGACACCTATACCGATAAAAGGATCAAGCAGGAACTTGTCTTTTTTGAACTGACGGCCCACCAACAGCTGTAGCCCAAAAACGTTTTTGTCGCCTGAGTCGGTATAGGTTTTATTTTCAAAGGTCTGCTTCTCGTTAGGATAGAAAACCTTTTTATAAAAAAGAATAGGTTCAAAATAAGTACCCGCAGCCCGGTTGCCGGTCATTTCCCGGGATATCAGGTACCAGCGGGCGCCAACACGGAAACCCAGTCCCCGGCCATCAACAAATTGTTCTGTACTGATGTCGGGTTTCTTCTGACCAATATCTATCTTTTTAGCAAGCACATAATCGGGGTAGTCCGTATATATGCCGCTCACGCCAACTTCAATACTGAACTTGTCGGATAATTCCTGTTCCAGGTATATATCGAGTTCATTAATGAGCGTAACAGGATTGATTTTGAGATAGGTATTTCTGCTGACCTTTGTCTTGTCCTGCGCAAAGGAGAGCAAACTGAAAAAGCAGGATACCCATATCAATAGCAGCGTTTTTTTCATACAGTTGTAAGGGTTATACTAGCAGTAAGAAAGAATTTCCGGGTCTGTATCAGAGGCCTGATTCAGTCAATAATCGTTCCACTATTACAGGGAACCATTGGTGTTCCAGGGCCTGCACCTTCTTTGCTACAGTTTCCGGCGTATCTTCCGGTGTTACCTCACAACGTTCCTGCAGGATAGCTTCTCCGTCATCATACTTTTCATTCACGTAGTGGATGGTAATACCGCTTTCCTTTTCACCGGCAGCAACTACTGCCTCATGTACAAAGTGGCCATACATTCCTTTCCCCCCAAATTTCGGTAATAATGCGGGATGGATGTTAATGATTTTTCCAGGAAATGCCTGAACAAGATTAACAGGTATTTTCCAGAGGAACCCGGCGAGTACCACCAGGTCGGTATGATAATCCTTTAAAAGCTGTATATATTTATCTGAGCGGAAAAATGCGTCCTTATCAATCAGCACGCTGTCGATGCCTTCGCGTTCTGCAATTTGTAAAACACCGGCTCCTGGCTTATTACATACAATGAGCACAACCTTTGCTTTGCCGGACCCCCTGAAATGATCGATAATCTTCTGCGCGTTGCTTCCTGCACCCGATGCGAATATGACAATGTTTTTCAAAATCTCAGTTTGTTTAGATAGGGTGCAAAAATAGAGAAATGTATTTACTTGCCGGGAATTGTTTAACTACTAGGCTACTCATTATTTAATATATGTTAAATATATTTATATTGTAATATTTTATATAGACAGACAAATGCGCTGGTCTGTGCGAAGAGCGGTCTGTGGCGACCCCCCATCTCCTTATTTAATATATTCACCACATCCCTGGTAGGTCTTGTCCTTTACTTTCACCTGTACGGTATTAGGATGCATAAGCCCGCTCATATCGTCGGAACAGACCGTATTCCGGATGCTGACAGTAATAGCAGGAGTAGTATAGACCTTCAGGGTGTCGGTATTGGGGTTTGCGGGTGGCAAATTTACCTTCACACTATCGCCGTTCATGGTATGGAAGAGCAGTTTGCGGCTCTCGACATCCAATGTCCAGCCGGGCTCATTACCTCCTGCGGTGAACCGGACGCCTGCTTTTACCTTGCCGGCGATCATTTCCCGGCGGTCTCCACCCTCTATCGGCTTCAGCATATAATTGCTGGCGAGTACGCCTTCAATGCGCTTGCCTTTGGTATCGAGCAGTAACAGTTTTCCTTCTGAGGCGAGGAAAGAGCTGCTGTCCAGTTTTTTGTGCAGCACAACGGTCGAATCGGAGGTTGCCTTCCAGGTGCCGGTTTCCACGGTAGCTATTTCAGCTCCCCTCCCCTGGTAAGCAACCAGCTCGCTGAAAGTTTGGTCATCGAACAGGCTAATCTGGTAGTCCATCCCCGGACAATCTGCACAGGGCAGGGTACCCTGATAAGTGCCGGTGATCCTGGGCCGGTTAGTAGCTACAGGAACGGTATGGGTACTGTCGGTATGGCTGGTTGTACTGCTATTATTACAGGCGGCTACAGCCAGGAGTAACAGGGGAAGTAATAGTTTTCCTTTCATGGGAGTCAGTTTTTAGCAGCTGATTGAACTTTCCGGTAAGCTGGCAGGTTATTATGGTAAAAATAACAACTCCCCGGAAATAAATTGCGGAGGAGGGATAATATATTATATATTGTGTTAGTGATGTTAGAGGATATAGGAGACTGCTATCTGGTTTTTCATCTGCATATAATATAATTATATCCCCGGAAACCTTGCCCCACGTTAAGATGTAGACAGTTGTCCACAGTGGAAATGAACTTTCAATGAAAATAATAAGTTTTGAAAGATAAATTCGAAAGAGTGTTCAAATAGGCCAGCAGTAGGGCTTTCAAACCAATCTAAGCTTTTTTGATAAGTAAAAAATGCCATTATATAAGGCAATAAATTTTTTGAATTGTTGGTAAATTGTCAACATTCTGTCTTATTTTTGCTGGCACTTTTAAGAAACTTTAGGTCAAATCTAAACTATATAGGCTGTGTATCGTCGTGTTTCCATTCTTTTGCGCAAGCATTTTGTGAGTGTGCTTATTCTATGCGCTAGTATAGTAATTCCGTTTTCTGCTGTAAAGGCTGCGGATCCTGCGAAGGGTAAGTCACTTTTCCAAACAAATTGCGCTTCATGCCACAATGTCCACAAACAGTTGACGGGTCCTGCACTCGCAGGGGTTGAAGAACGCTGGACCGATAAGAAATTATTACACCAGTGGATTCACAATTCCGCTTCGGTACTGGCTTCAGGCGATAAATACGCCAATGACCTCTTCACCAAGTTTAACAAGACTGCGATGACAGCGTTTCCTCAGTTATCTGATGGAGATATCGATGACATCCTGGCTTTTGTTAAGGTGGAAGAAACCAAAACTGCTGGTCCGAAAACAGATGCTGGTCCTCAGGCTGAGGGTGGCGCTGAAAAAGGCAATGACAACAGTTTGCTGTTCGGTATCATTACCCTGATCCTCGCTGTAGTAGCGCTGATCCTCATGCAAATCAACAGCAACCTGAATAAGTTGGCTGGTGATAAAGAGGGCACTCCTACTCCGGATCCTGTTCCTTTCTACAAAAACAAAGCTTACCTGGCCCTGATTATCCTGGTGCTCTTCATGGTAGGTGGTTACTTCACTATTAATGGCGCTATCGGCCTGGGTCGTCAGAAAGACTATATGCCTGAACAGCCGATCTTCTACAGCCACAAAGTACACGCCGGCATCAACCAGATCAACTGTCTGTATTGCCACGCTGGTGCTGAGAAGAGCAAACACGCCATGATTCCTTCTGAAAATATCTGTATGAACTGTCACAAGGCCATTAAGGAATACTCTGGCACTTATGAATTAGTGACTGCAGAAGGCAGGAAGGTCGACGGTACTGCTGAAATCAAAAAATTATACGACTACGTTGGCTGGGATCCTGAAGCTGGTAAATATACCAAGCCAGGCAGACCTATCGAATGGACTAAAATCCACAACCTGCCAGACCACGTTTACTTTAACCACTCTCAACACGTGGTTGCTGGTCAACAACAATGTCAGACTTGTCACGGCGCCATCACTGAAATGGACGAAGTACACCAGTTTGCTGATCTCTCAATGGGATGGTGCATTAACTGTCACCGTACTACCAAAGTGCAGTTTGCTGACAACAACTATTACAGCATTTTCGAAAAACTTCATCAGGATATTAAAGATAAGAAGATCGATAGCGTAACTGTTGAAATGGTAGGTGGTACTGAATGTCAAAAATGTCACTACTAGGAAGGATTTAGAGAGAGTTTCTCTTGATCAGAAGATATCAAAATTTATAAAACGTAACTCGTTAATATAACATGGAGCAAAAAAAGTATTGGAAAGGCTTGGAGGAGTTGCACAATACCGATGCGCATCAGGAAATTGTGAAGAACGAATTCAGTGAAGAACTGCCGTTCGAGAGTGAAGGCCTGTTGAATGCTACTACCCCCCGCAGGGATTTTCTGAAATATCTGGGGTTCACTACTGCCGCTGCTGCTATTGCTGCCAGCTGTGAAACACCGGTGAAGAAAGCGATTCCGTATGTAAATAAACCGGAAGAGATTACTCCTGGTGTGGCCAACTATTATGCTTCTTCTTACGCTATTGATGGTGAATATGTGCCTGTTGTGGTGAAAACCCGTGAAGGCCGCCCCATCAAGATGGAAGGAAATACTTTATCATCAATCACTCAGGGCGCCACTTCCGCAAGGGTACAAGGTGCGGTACTGGGCCTGTATGATACTGCCCGCCTCCGTTTCCCGTCTATCGGTGGTACGGAAACTACCTGGGCCGAACTCGATAAACAAGTAACTGCAGCACTGGCCGGTTTAGGCGGTGCTCCTGTTGTTTTATTGAGCCCTACTTTATTAAGCCCTACCACTAAAAAAGTGATAGGCGAATTCCTGGCTAAATATCCTAACTCCCGCCACGTAGTATACGACGCAGTTTCTTACTCCGGTATGCTGCAGGCTAACGAAGCCTCCTACGGTAAAAGAGTAATCCCCTCCTACCACTTTGAAAATGCCAAAGCGATAGTGAGCCTGGGTGCCGACTTTATCGGAACCTGGCTGAACCCAGTTGAATATTCCCGCCAGTACGCTCAAACCCGTAAGATCAACGCACAGAAACCGGAAATGTCTAAGGCTTTCGCTTTCGAAAGCCATATGAGCCTGACCGGTGCCAATGCGGATGAAAGATATACTCACAGGCCTTCAGAAACCGGTGCGGTAGCACTGGCCCTGCTGGCTGCGGTTGGTGGAAGCGTTACTGCTCCTGCTATCGCCGACAAACGCCTGGCTGATGGTATCCAGAAAGCTGCGAAAGAACTGAAAGCCAATACCGGTAAAGCACTGGTGGTGAGCGGTTCCAATGATGTAAATGTACAGATCATCGTTAATGCTATCAATAACATCATCGGCGCTAACGGTACTACCATCGACTTCGCTTCTCCTTCTAACTATCGTCAGGGTATCGACAGCGACATGGCTAAACTGGTGAGCGATATGAATGCCGGCAGCATCGGTGCTGTACTGGTGTTTGGCGCTAACCCTGCTTACGATTACTTCGATGCAGCTAAGTTTAGCGAAGGCCTGAAGAAAGTGAAACTGGCTGTTTCCTTCAACGACAGAAACGACGAAACTACTGAACTGTGTAAATATTCTGCTCCTGATCATCACTTCCTGGAAACATGGAACGATGCAGAGGGCAGAACCGGTTACTACAGCTTCGGTCAGCCTACTATACTCCCGCTCTTCAAAACCCGCGCAGTACAAGATACCTTACTGACTTGGTCTGGTAATACCACTGCATGGGCTGATTACCTGAAGAACGAATGGACCGGTAAACTCGGTGGCCAGGAAGGTTGGGATAAAGCCCTCCAGGATGGTGTGATCGAGCCTGCTACTGCTCCTGCTTTAGGCGGTGCTTCTTTCTCCGGCGATGTTGCCGGTGCTGCTGCTAAAATCAACAGCGCTAAGAAAGGTGGCAAATATGAAGTGGTACTTTATGAAAAGGTATCCATCGGTAGCGGTAGATTGTCTAATAACCCCTGGTTACAGGAAATGCCGGATCCTATCACCCGCGCTACCTGGGACAACTACGCTTGTGTTTCCAACACACTCGCCAAAACATTCTCTACTCAGTTAGGCGATGACTACGAAATCAATGTTGAGAAGAAAGAACTGAAAATAAAGACCAACGGCAAAGAAATCGTACTGCCGCTGCTGATTGTTCCTGGTATACATCCGGAAGTAATCGCCATCGCAGTAGGTTACGGCCGTAGCGAAAAAGTTGGTAGAGCAGCCGGTGGTATCGGTAAAAATGCTTATCCGCTGGTTAGCTTCAATGGTCAGACACTCGACTACTTCACTACTGACGCTACTGTAGAAGCAACCGGAAATAAATATCCTGTTGCCTCAACACAAACACATAATAGTTACGAAGGTCGTCCTATCGTTAAAGAAACTACCCTGGCTGAGTTCATCGAGAACCCCAAGGAAGTGAATGAAGACAGGAAAGAACTGGCTAAGTTTGGTCCTGACTTCCGCAGAGATGCGACCCTCTATCCTAATTACAGCTACCCTGGTATCAAATGGGGCATGTCTATCGACCTGAACACCTGCTTCGGTTGTGGTGCCTGTACGATTGCCTGCCAGGCTGAAAATAACGTTTCTGTTGTAGGTAAAGAAGAAGTGGCGAAGGGCCACGAAATGCACTGGATCCGCATCGACCGTTACTTCAGCGGCGACGAAAACAATCCGGAAGTAGTGTTCCAGCCGATGCTGTGTCAGCATTGCGATAACGCTCCCTGCGAAAACGTTTGCCCGGTTGGTGCTACCAACCACAGCTCTGAAGGTATCAACCAGATGGCTTATAACCGCTGCATCGGTACCCGTTACTGCGCTAACAACTGTCCTTATAAAGTACGTCGCCTCAACTGGAGAGACTGGAATGGTGCCGACAGCTTTGAGAACAACCTCTACGATGTAGCTGATATGAACGATAACCTCACCCGCATGGTACTGAACCCTGATGTAGTGGTTCGTAGCCGTGGTGTGATGGAAAAATGTTCTTTCTGCGTACAGCGTTTACAGGATGCGAAACTGGAAGCTAAGAAAGCCGGTCATCCTATGAAAGATGGAGCTGCTAAAACTGCCTGCCAGCAGGCCTGCGGCGCTGATGCGATCGTATTCGGTAACGTCAACGACAAGAACAGCGAAATCTATAAGGTACGTAACGAACAACAGGTAGACAGGTTGTACTATGTGCTGGAAGAAACACACGTACTGCCTTCTATCAGCTATCTCGCTAAGATCAGGAATAAGGATGCTGAACATGTTGAGAAGAAAGAATCTGCTCACAAAGAAGAAGCGCATCACGCGTAATTGATCTTAACAGGTATCGTTAAGATAAAAGACAGAAAGAAGTTACAGAATCTGAGATCATAACAAAAGACAAGGGCTGCTAGCAGCTAAAAGCTTATAGAATATGCATTTAAAATACGAATCCACACTGAGAGAACCTTTAGTAGACGGGGTTAAGGATTATCACCAGGTAACGGAAGATATCATTAGTCCCATTGAAGGGAAGCCTGGAAAATTGTGGTATGTAGGCTTTTTTATATCACTGTCACTGTTGGGCTTCGGCGCATTTTCAGTGTTTTGGCAGATCTATTTCGGTGTCGGAGTGTGGAATCTGAACAAAACCATCGGTTGGGGTTGGGATATCACCAACTTCGTGTGGTGGGTAGGTATCGGTCACGCTGGTACCCTGATCTCCGCGATCCTCCTCCTGTTCCGTCAGGGTTGGCGTACCGGGGTAAACCGTGCGGCAGAAGCGATGACGATCTTCGCGGTAATGTGCGCCGGTCAGTTCCCGATCATTCACATGGGTCGTGTTTGGATGGCCTTCTTCATCCTGCCTTATCCTAATACCCGCGGTCCGGTTTGGGTGAACTTCAACTCCCCTCTCCTCTGGGACGTATTCGCGATCTCTACTTACTTCACAGTATCCCTGCTGTTCTGGTACTCCGGTCTGATTCCGGATTTCGCTACCATCCGCGACAGGGCTAAAACTAAACTGCGTAAGTTATTATATGGTGTAGCTTCCTTCGGCTGGACCGGTTCTACCAAACACTGGCAACGTCACGAAGCACTGTCGCTGGTACTGGCAGGTCTGTCAACTCCGCTGGTACTTTCTGTACACACCATCGTATCTTTCGACTTTGCTACCTCTGTAATTCCTGGCTGGCATACTACCATCTTCCCTCCTTACTTCGTTGCGGGTGCGATCTTCTCCGGATTTGCGATGGTAAATACCCTCCTGATCATTACACGTAAAGTATTACACCTGGAAGAATATATCACCCTGGGCCACATGGAAGCCATGAACAAGGTGATTGTATTAACCGGTTCTGTAGTAGGTTGTGCTTACCTCACTGAGCTGTTCATGGCCTGGTACGGTGCTAACCCCTACGAATTTGCAACCTTCTTTAAATATCGTGCTGCTGGTCCGCTGGGTTGGTCTTACTGGATCATGATGACCTGTAACGTAATCACTCCGCAGGTGTTCTGGTTCCGTAAAATGAGAAGAAATGTAATGGTGACTTTCGTAATGTCTATCATTGTAAACATCGGTATGTGGTTTGAGCGTTTTGTAATCATCTGTACTTCACTGTACCGTGATTACCTGCCGTCCAGCTGGTCTTACTATCGTCCGTCCTGGCCTGAAGTAGGTTTCTACATGGGTACATTCGGTCTGTTCTTTACCTGCTTCTTCCTGTTCTCTAAATATTTCCCGGTAATTGCGGTAGCTGAGATCAAGTCTATCCTGAAAACATCCGGTGAGAGCTTCAAAGACAAAATGGACGTTTACGAAGAACAGAGCGCAGAGAAATTTGCTCACGAAGTTGCACACGCACACTAATAGACGAATTAAGAGAACTAATTACCTGGAATTTGAATTTTTAAATATATGGCTGTTAAAAAATTTGTTGTAGGCTTGTTTGACGATGAGGCAGTGTTGTTTCCGGCAGTAAAGAAAGTACGTACTGCTGGCTACAAATTGCACGATGTATACACTCCTTTTCCTATTCACGGCCTCGATCATGCAATGGGTTTAAGGGAAACCAGTCTGCACACAGCCGGTTTCATATATGGTATCACCGGTACCACTACAGCGTTATCCTTCATGAGTTGGGTATTCAATGTAGACTGGCCGCTGAACATTGGTGGTAAACCGCATTTCCCACTGCCTGCATTCATTCCTATTACCTTCGAGTTGACAGTATTATTTGCAGCAGTAGGGATGGTAATGACTTTCTGCTGGCTCTGCCAGATCATGCCGGGAGTGAAGAAACACATCTTCCATCCGCGTCAGACAGACGACAAGTTTGTTATGGTGATTGAACTGACAGAAAAAACCAATGCAGAAGAAGTAAAGAGTTTCCTCGCTGCAGCTGGTGCACAGGACATCAACGAACAGAAAGCGGAAGCCGGATGGTGGTTCGGAAGATTTGATAAGGACGATGAGCCTTATCTCCGTAAGATTCAGACTGCAAACGCTTAATTATAATTAACAGCATAATATACAGTTGCGACATTAGGATTTGAGCAAGCAAGACTAATGAAAGCTAGATAAATAATTTCTGATGAAAAGGACTTCCAACATATTGATTGTAGCCGCATTGGCAACTGGAGCTTTCCTGGCAGCCTGTAATAAAGGGGAGCATAACAGAAAGCCCGGCAGGATTTATATGCCCGACATGTACGAATCCCGTGCGTATGAATTTTATAGTGCTCGTTTGTCAGGCCTGAAGCCAGTGGAAGGAACAGTAAAAAGAGGTGAACTTTTGCCATACCATCTGAAAGAAACAGATACGGCACTGGCAAATCTGGTGAAGAATCCATTAACTATTACGCCTGCTGATCTGAAAGAAGGTGGACGTTTATTTAACATCTATTGCGGTATCTGCCATGGTACTGCCCTGGATGGTAATGGTCCTTTGTATAAAGGTGGCGAGGGTCCGTTCTCTGCGGCTCCTGCTAACCTGATCGCTGGTGCAAAAGCCGGTTATACTGAAGGCCGCCTGTTCCATGTAATGACTTATGGCTATAATATGATGGGTAGCTACGCCAGCCAGCTCGACAGAGAGCAACGTTGGAAAGTGGCTGCTTATATCAAAAGCAAACAGCCAGGTGGTGCAGCCATTGCTGCTGCTGTTCCTGCGAAAGACAGCGCTGCAGCTAAATAAATAAGTAAACTGAATTTCAATCAAGTATTTTAATATACAGTAATGAAAGACCAATTTGTAGTACCGGCAAGATTAAGAAAGACCAGCATCGTATTGATGGGCGTGGGCTTGCTGACGTTATTGATCGGATTAATTGCGTTTAACGGTGAGAACGCGACACGGTTTTGGGCCGGTCTGTTGCAAAACAGCAGCTTCTTTTTGCTGATTACATTGGCGAGCACATTCTTTATCGCTGCTACTACCCTGGCACATGGTGGCTGGCAGATCGCTTTCCGCCGTGTACCTGAAGCTATTTCAATGGCCGTTCCCGTACTGGCCGCTATCTTATTTGTGGTAGTGATGATCCTTGTATTTGGTGGAAAAGATGATATCTACCACTGGGTGAACGCTCACCACGTAGCTGAAGATAAAGTCCTGACCTGGAAATCTGCTTTCCTGAGTAAAGGATTCTTCACCACAGCTACCATTATCACATTGGGCCTCTGGGTATTCTTCACCATGAAACTTCGCCGCATGTCTATCGAAGAAGATGGTTGGGATCTGCGCCCTGAAACCGGCCGTAAACTGCTCTGGAGGAACACTGTTGTTTGCGGTGGCTTCCTGGTAATTTACACCCTCAGCGTTGGTTCCACCACTCCATGGTTGTGGCTGATGAGCATCGATGCTCACTGGTTCTCTACCATGTACAGCTGGTATACCTTCGCCAGCAGCTGGGTATCTGGTCTGGCTGTTATCTCCCTGTTCGTGGTTTACCTGAAGAAACAGGGTTACCTGACTTATGTGAATGAAGAACACCTGCACGATCTGGGTAAATTCATGTTTGCTTTCAGTATCTTCTGGACTTACCTCTGGTTCTCCCAGTATATGCTGATCTGGTATGCTAACATGCCTGAGGAAACTGAATATTTCCAACCTCGCGTATGGGGCCAGTGGAGACCAATCTTCTTCCTGAATCTCCTGATCAACTTTGTTGCGCCACTGCTGTTCCTCATGAAAAGGGATACTAAACGTAACTATACTTCGATCGTATTCATAGCTATCGTCATCATCTTCGGTCACTGGCTTGATTTCTGGCAGATGGTTTACCCTGGTACGGTTAAGACCCTGGTATTCCCCTGGTATGAGTTCGGACTCGGACTTGGTTTCGTAGGACTGATCATCTTCCTGGTTTCCAATCAGCTGACAAAAGCTGCTATGGTTCCGAAGAATCATCCTTACATGAAAGAAAGTATCATTCACCACACCTGATAATCAGGTGATCAAGGAGATTAGGCAAACGAAAAGCATTAGATAACTTAATTATTTCATATAGCAATGTCAGGATTTTTAGCAGTCTTAGTTGTTGTTCTCATATTCATAGTCATCTTCCAGATTGCGAAGGCGAGCGAATATGTGTCCATATTGAAGGGAGAAAAGAAAGCACGTGAGCAGAGCAACCGTATCAATGGGTTCCTGCTGATTGCATTCCTGGTGCTGGGGCTTATAGGAGTGTACTGGTGTAATGATTTGCTGAAAGGCAAAATCCTCGGTGAATCCGCTTCAGTACAGGGAGAGGGCGTGGATACGCTGATTTATGTAACACTTGCCATCACAGGTATTGTGTTTGTTATTACCCAGATCCTCCTGTTCTGGTTTGCATTCAAATACCAGGAAAAAGAAGGCCGTAAAGCATTTTATTTTCCGCATAACAATAAACTGGAAGTTATCTGGACTGTTATCCCTGCTATTGCATTGACGGTACTGGTAGCTTTCGGTCTGAAACACTGGTTCCAGCTCACTTCAGAAGCTCCTAAAGATGCTGCTGTTGTGGAAATCACCGGTAAACAGTTCAATTGGATCTTCCGCTACCCCGGTAAAGATGGCCAGCTCGGCCGCCGCGAAGTCAAGAAAATTGACCCGACTGCCGGAAACGAATTAGGCCAGGACTGGAGCGACCCTCTCAACCAGGACGACTTCATCCCTACTGAAATGCACCTCGTAGTAGGTAAACCCGTTAAACTGATTATCGGTTCCCGTGATGTGATCCATGACGTGGGCTTACCTCACTTCCGTATGAAAATGGACGCAGTACCCGGTATCCCTACTACCATGTGGTTTACTCCTAAGTATACCACCAAACAAATGAAGGAAAAAACCGGCAACCCGGATTTCACATATGAAATTTCCTGCGATCAGATGTGCGGTAGCGGCCACTACTCCATGAGAGGGGTGATAGTTGTTGAAACTCAGGAAGAATACGATGCCTGGGCAACCAAACAAAAATCAACTTATAGCCTGACCCATGCTGATACTGCTGCTCCTGCTGAAGGCGGAGCTAAGGCTGACAGCACACAAAAAACTGTAGCGGCTAATATTAAGTAAGCTGTAATTTTGTGAGAAGAATTTTTGACGGAGTACAATTAAAAACAATAAAGACGAACTGACAAACGACGATACTTCCCGGGCGTTAGTTTATAAATAAACCGAACCGATTATGAGTAACGAAGCAACATTGCACAGTCAACAGGAGGTAATGCACGGAGCGCATGATCATCATGATCATGATCATGAGCACCACCATGAAGGCAATTTCATCTCGAAATATGTTTTCAGCATGGATCACAAAATGATCGCCAAACAATTCCTGATTACTGGTATCGTTTGGGCTATCATTGGTGCTTTCTTCTCTGTTCTGTTCCGTTTGCAACTTGGTTTTCCTGATGCAACTTTCCCATGGCTGGAAAGCATTCTGGGGCATTGGGCAAAAGGTGGCCGCATTTCTGCGGAAGCATATTACGCATTGGTTACAATGCACGGTACCATCCTGGTATTCTTTGTATTAACTGCCGGTTTGAGCGGTACTTTCTCCAATCTGCTGATTCCTTTGCAGGTGGGTGCCCGCGATATGGCGTCTCCTTTTATGAACTGCCTTAGCTACTGGTTCTTCTTCCTGGCAAGCCTGGTAATGATGGCTTCTCTGTTTGTGCAAACTGGTCCTGCTTCCGGTGGTTGGACGATGTATCCTCCGCTGAGTGCGCTGGGCGATGCTTCTATCGGTTCTAAAATCGGTGTGGATCTCTGGTTAACCAGTATGGCACTGTTTGTTGTTTCTCAGCTGCTGGGTGGTTTGAACTATATCTCTACACTCCTGAATATGCGTACTAAAGGCATGGCGATGACCAAAATGCCTTTGACAATATGGTCTTTCTTCTTTACTGCAGTGTTGGGTGTATTGTCTTTCCCCGTACTGCTGTCAGGTTTCATCCTGCTGCTGTTCGATCGTCACGCTGGTACCAGCTTCTACCTGTCTGATATCTTTATCGCTGGTAAAGCCCTGGCTAACGAAGGTGGTAGCGCGATTCTCTATCAACACTTATTCTGGTTCCTGGGTCACCCGGAAGTATATATCATCATCCTCCCTGCAATGGGTATGGTATCCGAAGTACTCGCGGTAAGTTCCCGCAAACCTATCTTCGGTTACCTGGCAATGATTGGTTCCCTGTTCGCCATCTGTATCCTGGCCTTCCTGGTTTGGGCGCACCATATGTTCGTAACAGGTTTGAATCCGTTCCTGGGTGCCTTCTTCGTACTCCTGACCCTCCTGATCGCGGTTCCGTCTGCTATCAAGGTGTTCAACTGGATCACTACCATCTGGAAAGGTAATATCAACTTTACTCCAGGTGCCCTGTTCTCTATCGGTTTCGTAAGTACTTTCATCTCCGGTGGTTTAACTGGTATCTGGCTGGGTAACTCTTCTATCGATATTCATCTGCATGATACCATGTTCGTGATTGCCCACTTCCACATTGTAATGGGTGTATCTGCTTTCTTTGGTATGTTTGCCGGTATCTATCACTGGTTCCCTAAAATGTATGGCCGATTCATGAATTCAACAATCGGTTATATCCATTTCTGGGTAACCCTGGTGGGCGCTTACCTGATCTTCTGGCCAATGCACTACGAAGGTATGGCGGGTATGCCAAGAAGATATTATGATGTTTCCGGATGGGCTTCCTTCAAGCAATTTGGCGGCCTGAACGAATTTATCAGTATCGTGGTAATCCTGGTGTTTGCAGTACAGCTGCTGTTTGTATTCAATTTCTTCTACTCCATTTTCAAAGGAAGAAAAATGACTACACCGAATCCATGGAATGCTACTACACTGGAATGGACAACACCAATTCACGCCGGTCACGGTAACTGGCCTGGTGAAATCCCTGAAGTTCATCGCTGGGCTTATGATTACAGTAAAGACGGAAGAGATTTCATTCCGCAAACTGAGCCTATCGGACCTAACGAATCAGCGCACTAGTATATATGGCAGGATACCGGTAAACAGGAAAAATCTGCTTTCCGGTATCTTGTTCTCTGTGATGTTTGTAAATTTGTTCCGGACATAAAACCGGAATGTGGATAGAAAAAACATGTTGCAAGAAAACTCCATAAAATTGTCGTCATCATATGCGATAGCCAGTAAGGTCAAGGATTATTCTCAACTGATGAAGTTTAATCTCACCTTTATGGTGGTATTTTCGTCAGTGGTTGGCTATCTGTTGGTGCCGGGTGTGGAGTTTAAACAAAACCTGATACAAGTTCTTTTACTATTTGCTGGCGGCTTACTGGTTTCAGGATCTGCCAATACCATTAATCAGGTATGGGAAAAGCAAACGGATAAGCTGATGGCCCGTACTGCTGTTCGTCCATTGCCCGCAGGGCGTATGAACGACGGAGAGGCGATTGCGCTGGCGATTATTACCGGGGTAGCAGGCATACTCATTATGGGTTACTGCTTCAACTGGTTAAGTGCTATGCTTAGCCTCATATCTTTGGTATTGTATGGCTTTGTATATACTCCCTGGAAGAAATGGAACTCACTGGCGGTGCTGGCGGGTGCATTTCCGGGGGCTATGCCTCCATTGATCGGTTGGGCTGCCGGAGCTGGTAATCTGGGCGAAGGTGGCTGGTCTTTATTCGCCATTCAATTCCTGTGGCAATTTCCGCATTTCTGGGCAATCGCCTGGATTGCTTATAAAGACTATAACAGGGCTGGCTTTAAGATGTTGCCTGGTAACGGAGAACCAAATAAATATACAGCTCTCCAGGCAGCTATGTACACCCTGCTACTGATCCCTGCCGGTGTTGCTCCTTACCTGTTGAAGATAACTGGCAGCATTTCAGCCATCATAGCAGTTCTGGCAGGCGTTTTCTTCCTGTTCAGGGCAATTAACCTATATAGGAAGAATGATGTTCCAGCAGCGAGAAAGCTCATGTTCGGATCTTATATTTATCTGACCATTGTCCAGCTGGCACAACTGCTGGATAAAGCTTAAATTGAAATAAGAGGAGTGATGGATATTATGACACTAGAACAACGTAAGAAAATACATCCGCATAAATATTCCCTATGGATTGCAATGGGGAGCATCACTATGATGTTTATCGGATTTACCAGTGCTTACATTGTTAAGAGATCACAGGCAAATTGGCTGGCTTTTGAATTGCCGCATATTTTCTGGCTGTCCACTGCTATCATTCTTACCAGTAGTGTAACCATACAGCTCGCTTTGAAGCAGTTCAGGGAAAGAAGTATGCAACGCTACAAACAGCTGATCACAATTACAGCTATTCTTGGAGTGGTGTTCGCAGTTTGCCAATGGATCGGATTTTCTCAAATGAAATCTGCGGGGTTGCCTCTTAACGGGCCGGTTTCCGCTTCTTTCATATATGTTATTGTAGGGGTGCATTTGCTGCACGTACTCGGAGGGGTTGTTGCCCTGCTGATCATGTTTGGCAGAGCATATCGTACCAGGGTTCGTACCTACAGCGCAGTGCCGATCGAAGTTGCCGCCACTTACTGGCATTTCGTGGACATACTGTGGATTTACCTGTTAATTTTTTTAAGTATCGCCAGATAAACTTTGTAAAATTTTATAAAACTAACAATGGATACAGCAGTTACAGCGAAGAAAAAATGGTGGGCCGGAGGATATTCTCCCTTTAATGTGAGCTATGGCAAGTTGATGATGTGGTACTTCCTGATGTCAGATGCGTTCACTTTCGGTGCATTATTGATATCATATGGTACCATCCGGTTTTCCAGCCCATCCTGGCCTGATCCGAATGAGGTGTTCAAATCATTCCCTGGTATGGGACATGCTGAACTGCCTCTGATGTTCGTGAGCTTGATGACCTTCATCCTCATTATGAGTTCTGTTACCATGGTATTGGCTGTACATGCCGGTCATGCGAGAGACAGGAAAAATGTTGTCAAATGGCTCTCCTGGACTATTGTAGGTGGTATCGCCTTCCTGAGCTGTCAGGCATGGGAATGGACTCACCTGTTCCATGAAGGCGCATGGTGGGGTCGTAACCCGTTCCATAATGTTGATGGCACCGCTGCAACTACCAACTTTACTAACTTCTTCTTTACCATCACCGGTTTCCACGGATTACACGTAACTTCCGGTGTGATACTGAATATCATTATTCTGGCAAACGTGCTGAAAGGTACTTACGAACACAGAGGTCACTATGAAATGGTGGAAAAGGTTGGTCTTTACTGGCACTTCGTAGATCTGGTTTGGGTATTCGTATTCACCTGCTTCTACCTGCTCTAAGCAATAAGCAACTATTGTTATTGATTTTTTTGAAAACTGATTTTTAGAATTTATTTAATTTAAATAGTAATGGAGCATACACACGCCGCGGCCGGACATGAAACTGCACATGCCGGATCTTCTACCAAAACTATCTGGAGAACATTCTGGATACTGTTGTGTATCACATTGGTGGAAATTGGCCTGGCATTCCTTCACCTGGAATATGGATTCCTTCCAAGAGTATTGTTGAATGCTATCTTCGTTGGTCTTACCGTTGTAAAAGCCTTCTATATCGTAGCTGAATTCATGCACCTGGGTCACGAGATCAAAAATCTGATCCTCACCATCCTGATTCCGCTGCTGCTGTTCGTTTGGTTTATCATCGCATTCCTCTATGAAGGTGATTCATGGAAGAATATGAGAAAAGACCTGAAACCCGGTACCCCGGCTCCGGTTGAAAGGGTTGCACCCGCTGAAAAGCATCATTAATTTACCATAAAATATCAGGACCATTTCTCGCAGGGCTTTATTAGGAGTTTCGTTGGCTATACTGGTGCCACTTCTGGGTTATCTAATCGTAGATCACTATGGAAAAAATGTAGTGCCAGTACCCGGATACTATGTCCCTGAGAAAGTGGATACAATATCGAAAAACGGTAAAGTCACGTACGATACCGTTTTTCATCAGCTGAAAGACTTTCACCTTACTAACCAGTTAGGTAATCAGGTAAGTCTGAAAGACATGGAAGGAAAAGTGCTATTGGTTGATTTCTTTTTCACTTCCTGTCCCAGCATCTGCCCCACCTTAACGAAGAACCTGAAAAAGATACAGAGCGCCTACGTTAAGAATGATTCTTTACTGCAGATCCTCTCCTTTTCAGTAGATCCGGAAAGAGATACGGTAGATAAACTTCGCAAATACGCATACGACTACCAGGTAAATCCTGATAACTGGTGGTTGCTGACCGGTAGCAAAAAGGAAATCTACGACCTTGCCAGAAATGATTTCTTTGTTTCAGTGACAAAGGGAGACGGCGGTCCGGACGATTTCATACATACCGAGAAACTGGTATTACTGGACAAAAACAGAAATATCCGGGGATATTACAATGGCTTGGATTCCAATGATGTAAAAAGGTGCGCAGGCGATATCGCTATATTGCATCTGGCAAAGGAAAGACACAGACCAGGTTTTATAGCTTTCTTAAAGAAGCTGTTCTCCGGAGAAAACTAACAGATAATTTTCCTGAAAGGTGAATAAAGAAAGGGTGTTCACCTGTCTTTATTCACCTTTCTCATTTTTAGCGGATATGGAACTTAAAAACAAAAATCTCAATACACCTATAGCTATTGTGTCAATCGTCATACCTGCGCTGGTGGCATTATTGTTTTTTTTACCTAAACCGGACATGCATCCTGGTTTTGATGTCAGGATACTCCCGCTGTTTCATGCCATCCTCAATACAAGTACTGCTGTATTATTGCTGGCCAGCCTGTATTTTATCAAGAATGGCCATGTAAAGGCACATAAAACCACCAATCTGATTGCAGTTGCCTTATCTGTGATCTTCCTGCTCTCCTATGTAACCTATCACGCCCTGGCGCCGGAAACGCGTTTCGGCGATATTGACCATAATGGCGTGCTCGACGCTTCCGAAAAGGCCGCTTTAGGCGGTATCCGCTACCTGTATTACTTCCTGCTATTGACGCATATCCTGTTGGCTGGGATCATTGTACCATTGGTACTATTCACCCTGCTGCGCGGATTCCAGAATGATATTCCCCGCCATCGTAAAATTGCACGTATTACCTGGCCAATCTGGTTCTATGTGGCAGTAACTGGTGTGATTGTATATATCATGATCTCACCATATTATCATTGATGTAATTAATGCCTTTTTTTAAGGAAGATGCCCTAATTTTGTTTCATCAAATATGAATGCTATGAAGAAGACTGCTTTGTTTTTGCTCACAGGTGCTTTGATGATATTGAGTAGCCAGGTAATGGCACAGTGCTCCCTGTGTACCAAAACAGCGCAACAGCTGGGCGAAGGCCCTGCTAAAGGTTTGAATAATGGTATTCTTATGTTAGCGATAACCCCGCTGGCAATTATCGGCTTTCTCGCATTCAGATGGTGGAAAAGCAATAAAGAAGCCTGATAAGGATAAGGAGAGAAAACCCTCAATGCTATGATAACCTACAGAAAGGCGGATATAAATGATATCCAGCAGCTCGTGCGCCTGAGACTGCAGTTCCTGAAAGAAATGTACCCTGATACCGACCACTCCCGGGACACTGTCTTAACTGAACATCTTAATACTTACCTGAAAGAACATCTCACGAAAGACAATTTCGTCAATTGGTTTGCTGAAGTTGATGGCAAGGTCGTGGCCAGCGCCGGGATCGTTTTTTATAATCAACCCCCACTGTACCACAACCTCGAAGGTAAAGTCGCTTACATCCTCAATGTATATACTTCACCGGCTTTCCGTCGCAAAGGTATTGCGAAGACGCTTGTACAGAAGATCATGGATGAAGCAAAACTACGTAATACCGGGAAGGTAAGCCTCCATACCAGTAAAGAAGGCAGGCTATTATATGAACAATTCGGCTTCATAGCAGGGGATAATGAAATGACCTGCCAATTGCCGCGCAAACAATAATAAACCGGAACTATTCTTCTTCCCTGAACTCAAAAACCGGACAATCTACCCGTAATCCCCCATTGTTGAGCGACATTTTCAGCTTGTTACAATAATGGCCCTTCTTTGCTACATAAAATTGGCAATTGAAACACATAGGTTGCGAAGAGATGACTTCCTGCTGATTGAGTTGGTAAATAAGCTGCATAAGCTGCTCTAACAGGCCATTTTGCTCTTTAGCCGACATTTGTTCAACCGTTTCCTGTAATGGCGAAGCAAATTGTTCCACTTTCTTCGCAATTGCCCTGCCTTCCTTTACCAGATGGAGGGTGTGGCTGCGTGTGTCGGTGGTACTCGCCTTACGGGTCAGGTATTTTTTTTGCTCCAGTGATTTTACGGCGTCACTGATGGTGGCTTTTGTCATATTGAAATATGACGCTAACGTTGTTACAGTACGCTTTTCCTCCGGGTAATGGAGTAAAAAAGTGAGCACCTGGATCTGTATTGGACTGAGTCCATACTGCGTTGCCTCTTGCCATAACAGCACACGGAAGGCTTCTGATAATCGCTCCAGGGAGGCTACTACTTTACTGGACGTGTTTTCTGCCTGCTGCGCCGGGCTGAATGTGGAAACTTTCCCCATATTTTCTTGCTGTCCTTAAGATTTGATTAGTTCGGCAAGGTACAATATTAATGTATCGGATGAAATAGCATATTAGTGACATTCCTACCGGCCCGGCTTTTTTTCTCAATGACATCCCTCTAATTCGTGTATATAGTACCCTTTTTGCGCTATCTGATGCTCCCAACGGGGGATAATTTCCGTAAAATGGCAAAAACGGCAATCTTTATGTGCCACCATCAACCCCGATTCTTTCCTCGAAGTCAGGTAATCGTTCCCAAATTCGAGGACCTCCTCAAAGGGAGTTTCATCGGATACAATAATGTCGAAATGAAGGTAACCACCTGCTTTCCTCTTTACATAAGTATCAAAAACAGCAACTTTCATAGCTAAACAGTTGAAGCTAACGTTAATGGTTATATTAAAATAAGGGTGACCGGGACTGAGGATATATCCATAATAATACACTAAAACTGATTGCCTTGAACCATGCCTGCTGCATTCGCTCTACATCGGACTCCGGATAGCCATGCCCATTGAGAAAAGTCCTTACAGCTTCTGATACCGGGTAAATAAACGTGGTCAGATAACGTAGAAATATGACAGGTAATGAGCCCGGCTCACTGTGATTCGTTTGCTCTAACTCCGCAGCAATATGCTCTTCAAACAGCCACCACCTGGTTCCCTCCTCCCGGGTACATAAATTGTTAATCCATTGCCGGAACTCAGGTCTTAATGATTGTAAATACGCTAAATCGGGCTTCCCATCCCTGGCGAAATAACCTGCGAGATAATTGTTTTTCAGAATGTATTCGTACCACCTGTCCAGAATGTCTTCCGTATGCGCCGCGAGAATGTTACCTGCCATCATCAGATACTGCTCATCCTCATTGGTAAACAGCAGCATTCTTTTTAATTGAAATAATGTTTGTGCATCCAGTGAAGAATCGGGATTTTCAGCGCCAGCTGTATCAAAATGCCTAGCGTCATTCATATGCGTAATTTTGGTTCCTTCACGGATTGGTTACTGCAAATATAATAAGGTTGCCTAACTAAAGCAATAGATTACGTATAGACTTATAAGTTATCAATATGTTATATTAATTTAATGTTATTTGTGATTGTTGTGTGAACTATATAGCTTTGATAATCTTGCTGATAACAATTTTACATGATCTTCAGACACAATTACCTGAACGGCAGAATATTACCGGTGATACCATTATTACCATCCGGAACAACCGTGCCCTCGAAATCCGGTCTTAAACTTTCACTGGCAGCGGCCCTGGTCGCCGCATTTGGAACTGGCATCGGAATACTGGTGAAATACGTAATGAATACTCTCACCGCACTGATTTTTTTTGGCAACCTGCATACGGGAAATATCAGGATGAACGACATTGAGTCTGCACCATGGCTCATGGTGATTCCGGTGGCAGGCGCATTGTTTTTAACCTGGGCTACCGGAAAGGGTGCTGCATTCTTCTCTGCCCTGGGATTAACAGTGGCTGCGGGCGCAGGTGCCCCGGTGGGCGCCGAAAGTCCGGGTACACTGCTGATCGCTGCGGCTTCCGCCCGGATCTCCGGCCTTTTCCGCTGTACGGACGAAGAAAGCCATCTGCTGTTTCTGGCAGGGATCTGCGGTGTTGTCAGCTGTTTGTTTGGCGCCCCGCTGGCGGCATTGATATTAGTCCTGGAACTCTGGGTGAATCGCTGCAACATAAGGAGTATATGGCCGCTGGCTATTGCTGCGCTGGTTTCCGGCACTACTGTATATCTTATCAATGGTTTTGCTCCGGTATATAACATGCCCAACGCGCCGGCTGTAAATATAAAATCACTAACGGCCTATCTGCTGGTCGGAGTTTTCACCGGATTGTGGTCCCGCCTGACTGTATGGCTGTATAAACGCCTGCAAAAAGGATTTGAAAATTTATCTGCACGCAGTAACTGGTATATATTGTTAGGATCACTAATGGTTGGAGTAGTAGCATATATCTACCCGGGAACACTGGGTGCGGGGGAAAGCAGTGTTAACGACCTGCTTCAGGCTCATGTTACACTCTCTATATTGTTTTCTCTGGCCGTTATGAAATGGTTATCGTGGCTGTTTTTTTCATCCGCATATAGAACAGGCACGGGTATTATTCCCCTGCTGATAACTGGTGGAGCTGTTGCGTTGTTTGTGGGAGTCGCCATTCAATTACTTTTCCCGTCTTTAGTAATACATTCAGGCACTATTGTATTAACAGGGATGTGTGCCATGCTGGCTGGTACTTCCGGTGCGTTACTCACATCGATGGTATTATCCGTTGAAATTACCCACGATCTGAATGCCGTGGTACCTGTGATAGCCGCCTGTCTTGTTTCATATTTTATCTCAATACCGGCATTAAAGAAAGAGGCGGTACCCCAGTGATACCGCCATTTTCCTGAAATCATTCATGCCCTGAAACAAACTTCAGCCCCACAATGGAGCCTATCAGCAGCACGAGAAAAAAAATCCGCCATAAAACTGCAGGCTCTTTGAAAAAGAGCATTCCTGCTATGGCTGTTCCTGCAGCTCCAATGCCTGTCCACACTGCGTAAGAGGTGCCTATCGGCAACCCACCATTAATAGCTTTGTTGAGGAAGAAAAAACTCAGCGAAATACATATCACAAAACTTACTGAAGGCCACAGTCTTGAAAAATTCTCAGAATACTTCAGCGAAATAGTAAAGCCTATCTCAAATAGTCCACCGATGACAAGGAATAACCAAGGCATAATACAGGATTTATTAGGTAAGAAAAAAAATTACAGCATTAGATGGAACAGCAGGAAACGCCTGTTCCCGGGGGATCAGAGACCGTAGTTGAAAACTGCGTATGCGATTGATATGCCAAATGAAGTAGAACGCATGGCGCAAAGATAGTAAAAAAATCAGACAATCCTGCGCAAGGCTTCGCGTTGGCTCAGCGAAGCAAGCGGTGTTTGCATGACAAATTTCCGGACACTTTCCGGATTGGTTTTGGAATATTCGCGCAGTGCCCAGCCAATGGCTTTCCGGATGAAAAATTCATTGGAAGAAGCACAACGCTGTATGTAGCGGTAGAGCAGCTTTTCATCCGTATCTTTCTTATAAGCATTCTGAAAAATGATAGCCGACCGCTGTAACCAAAAGTTATCGCTACTGATCCACCGGTCAGTGATCGCCGGTTGTGCTGCAGGGAATTTTTTGAACCACGGCCCCGCGAGCGCGGATACTACACTATCTACGCTGTCCCACCACGACTTATGCGTAATCATGTATTCAAACAGATGTATATCGTCAGGATTCCATTGTTTTTTAAATCGTTCCATCAGGTCAATGGCAATATACTGATATTCTCTTTCCGGCATCGCCCACAACATTTTGACGAGCATAGGCATGTCTGAAACTGTCGGAAGACCATGCCTGGCGATGACTGTCTTCAGCATATTCCGGCGCTCCGGAGTTTTAATGCCGATGTGCTCGAACTGATCACGCAGGTAAGCTTTCATTGCCATCGCATTATTTTCGTTAACAGCAGTAGTGAAAACTTCCGCGAGCAACTGCATATATTCCATGATGGCTAGCTTTTGGTGCCGATATAACGGTAAAGGTTAAACGCTTCTTGTTGTACCAGTACCCTGATTTCTGCCTGCAGCAGCTGTTTTGATATATCTTTCATGCGTCTGTGCTGTATAAGCTGATAGGCTTTTTCAGCCAGCAACAATATATGTTTTTGCTGGAGATGTGAAACCGCATGGTGATGTCTGCTGATGGCAGCTATAATTTCGTCTACCCCGGTTTGCTGAGTAGCTACTGACTTTATAACCGGTATTTCCCATTCCTGTTGTTGCCGGCTATGGGCCAACAGGCGGAGATTTTTGGCAAAAGCATCGGCATTGTCACGATCTGCTTTATTAACAACAAAAATATCAGCGATTTCCATCAGGCCGGCTTTCATGGTCTGTATTTCATCGCCCGCTTCCGGTACCACTACAACAATGGTAGTATCGGCAATACCTGCTATTTCCACTTCACTCTGACCTACTCCTACCGTTTCAATGAACAGATAATCGAAGCCGGCGGCTTTAATCAGATCACTCACTTCTATGATCTTGGGGCTTAATCCGCCCAATGCGCCGCGGCTGGCCATGGAACGGATAAATACATCCGGATGGTTGAAGTGCTGGCTCATTCTTATGCGATCGCCCAGTAACGCGCCGAAATTAAACGGTGAGGATGGATCTACTGCTATAATGGCTACTTTCTGCTGTTGCGCGGTGAGGCTGCTAATCAGCGCATTTACTAAGGTACTTTTACCGGCTCCCGGAGGGCCTGTAATGCCCACTACCCTGGTATGGGTATTGGCCGGCAGATGTTCCAGCAGCTGCTCATAACCCGCCCGCTCATTTTCAACCAATGAAATACACCGGGCCAGTGATTTGATATCTCCCTGCTGTAGCGCTGATAAGTACTGTGCGTACATCTTAATGATTACTGTTTGCAGACAAAAATAGCGGCAATTCCTTTATGATACGAGCGAGTGGTAAATATCCAGGTATTGACGGGCTATATCTGTCCACCTGAAACTGTTCGCATGAGCAATCAGTTGCTCTATTGGCTGGGTATTGTTATAATGCTCCATGCCTTTCCTGAAAACTTCCTGCATATACGCGGGCTCAAAATTCTCAAAATAATAGGCAAGATGTCCTCCTATTTCCGGCAAACTGGTTTTATCAGATAAAAACACCGGCTTCCCAAAATGCATGGCTTCTACCACCGGTATACCAAAACCCTCCGCGATCGATGGGAACACAAAAGCGGTGCAATGGCGGTAATACCAGTATTTATCTTCTTCTGAAACAGGCCCTACTATTCTGACCCTGTCAGATACCCCATGTAATGCTGCTTCCTGCATAATCCGCTTTTGGTAAGCTGCATTTTCATTGCCTGCTATGATTAATTCATAATTCGTATTTTTAAGTAGAGCGGGTAAAACGTGGAAATTCTTTTTAGGTAAAATAGTACCTATGGTAAAAAGAAATGGTGTAGCCGGACGATAAACAGGATTGTTGAAACCAGGAAACTCTTTTACATCGCATCCATTGTAGATAACACTGAGTGGTTTATTTCCGATGTCCAGGTTTCGCTCTACGTCCTGCTTTACATAATTGGAAATAGTTATAATATGGTCAGCCCGTTCTATCATCCGCTGAACTTTCGATAATTTAAGCGGCTTTCGGGGCACAATGTATGGTTTGTATAGGAAGTTCAGATCATGAATAGTTAATACCATTTTAACATCCCTGGAACGGGGGTAGTAACCAGACGACTGATAAGCGGTATGCCACAATTGGATGTCTTTTGAATATGGCATCCATAGCTTATGCCATAGCTTTTGCCTGTATGATAATTCTCCGTCAAAAGCTGTAATTTTTTTGTCTGGAAGATAGAAATACAGCTCTTCCGGTGGCGAAACAATCTGTAATAAAGAACGGCCAAGTTCGTAGCAATAGGTATATAGACCGGTATTCGGATATTTTAATCTTTCACAGTCTATAACGAATCTTGGCATGTTAGATAGTTTGATTATTTGTAAGGTATATATTTACATATAAATAAATGATAAAACGAAGATATTATATCTTTTTTCGAAAAAAAGATAATTATGTTTATCTCTTAGCTAATTCGTAGTTGCGCATAGGTATATTGATCAGTTTGATGTATAATTATAGTGAATGACAAATTTTATTTCCATATTTCCGCTTGGTATTGTAGTCTATCCCGGGGAGCAACTGAACCTGCATATTTTTGAGCCCCGTTATAAGCAATTGGTCACTTCCTGCCTGGCAGAGCAGAAGCCATTTGGTATTCCAGTTGTAATAAATAAAAAAATAATGGAATATGGAACACTCGTGCAAATAAAAAAGGTAGAAAAAATATATGAGAATGGGGAAATGGACATTGTAACCATGGGAGAAAGCGTTTTCAGAATACTGGAACGAGTAGACGATATTCCTGACAAGATGTATACAGGTGCCATCGTCAATTACCCGGACAATAACGAAACTGTTTCTGCCAAATTGCTCCAGGAAGTCCTGCATGGTGTAAGGGAATTACATGCTATCCTGCAGATCCACAAGAATTTCAGGAAAGACGACAACCAGCTGCAGTCATATGACCTGGCCCACCATGCCGGCCTGTCGCTCGATGAGGAATATGACCTGCTCCACCTGTTTTATGAAGCCCAGCGGCTGGAATATCTCAAGAGACACCTTCACAAGGTGATCCCCATGATGGCTGAAATGGAACGACTGAAAGAGCGGGTTCAGCTGAATGGTCACTTCCGTAATCTTTCTGCCGATAATATTTAAAAATCGTGGAAATGCCCGCTGGTTATATTTTTCCAACCAGAAAAGCAGGAACTTTAACGTGCATTTAACAGGTACATTTTTGGTTTTTTTTGCTTCACGCCTTAAAAAGTAGATATTTGCAGTCCCATATTTTAACAGGAATAGGGCTTAAACTCAATTCTGTAACTAAATGCATTGGATAAAAGTCAATATTCTCTGCCTGGTCGGAGTTTTCTTCCTACTGGCAAACAGAGCAACGGCACAGGACAACTCACCATATTCCCGCTACGGATTAGGAGACCTGAATAATAATCAAAACACGGTCAACCGTGGAATGGGAGGGATTTCCCAAGCCTACAGTGATCCTCAGGCAGTTA